>JAPTWT010000075.1 GCA_028064935.1 Gammaproteobacteria bacterium
GAGCGCCTCGATCCGCGCGCTCGTGGACGATAAAACGATCCAGCCCGATCTTTTTGATGAACGCAATCTGGTCGAGTTCCAGCATCCCGACTATCCCGGGGAGCGGCTCGTGGCCTGCCGCAACCCCGAGCTTGCCAAGCTGAGGCGCCATAAGCGCGCCGAGCTCTTACAAGCGACCGAAGACGGTCTGACCCAGATCGCCACCCGCATCACCGCCGGACGCCTGAAGGGGCAAGACAAGATCGGCGTGGCGGTGGGGCGTGTGATCAACCGCTACAAGATGGCCAAGCACTTCACCCTCACCATCACCGACACGAGTCTTGCCTTCGCCCGCAAGGAAGACGCCATCATTGCGGAGGCCGCCCTCGATGGGATCTACATCATCCGCACCTCGGTCACACCGGAACGTCTGGATAGTGCAAGCTGCGTGCGCCATTACAAATCGCTCTCACAGGTCGAACGCGCGTTTCGTTCCTTGAAGACCGTCGACCTCAAGGTCCGTCCCATCCACCATCGTTTGAGCGACAGAGTGCGGGCCCACATCTTCCTCTGTATGCTCGCCTACTACGTCGAATGGCATATGCGCGAGGCCTGGCGCGAGCTGCTCTTTGCCGATGAGGACCAGGCGGCCAAGGCCACCCGTGATCCGGTGGCGCCGGCCGAACGCTCGGCGGGCGCCAAAGCGAAGGTCGCACGGCGGCACCACGAGGATGGCACACCCATCCACAGCTTCCAGACGCTCCTCACAGAGCTCGCCACCATCGTGCGCAACACCTGCCGCACCTCCGCCGAAGAGGGTGCCCCGACCTTTACGGTGACGACGCAATCAAACCCGCTCCAGCGCCGCGCGATGGATCTGATCGACGCCCTCGCCGTGTAGGCAGGGCGTGGAACAGAGATTTTCTCGCAACGCCTTGAAAGGCCGAAGGAAAACGCCTTTTGTGCGGGGCAACTTGAGTCTAACGATGGTATATCTGCCACAATCCTCACCGTCTCTACACTCACCCGCACCACTCGCTTCACCAAATCCACGATATAGCGCGGATACTCCGACCAGTCATTGGCGTCATTCCGGATCTCGCTGTCCTTGTCCACCGTCACCGCGTAGCGCTCCATAACTCACTCGATTGCGGACTTCCTGTTCACGACAGCCGCGGAGTTCACAAATGTGGATTGATAGTCGCTCTGGCTCAACACGGTGTCGTAAAGACCGACTTCTTCGCCTTCGTGCTTGTTGATTCCCGTGTAGCTCAAACTGGCATCCTCGTAACGCTTAAACTTATAGACGGCATCGTTCATCAATGCGCTATTGAAGACCCCGAGGCTCACGAGTAACTCGAAATCCTTCACAGCCAGACCAGTGACCTTCTTGAACAACCCGGGTTCGAGCTGCCTAATCACATCCTTCAGCGTCCGTTCACGGTAGTCTGTCAGGTACATGAAGATAGGTATCCGGGTCGCGAATTTAATGAGCTTTTCCTGGATCTGCTTCCGAAGACCCTTATATTCCTTCTCCTCTTCGGTGAGCTTCTTCTTTTGCTTGTCGGACAGTTCCTTATCGTTTGCCGCCTTCTTGGCCTTCTTGACGGATTCGGATTTGTTAATGATAGTCTCGATCTCCTGATTTAGGGCCCGGAACCCCTCGATGCTCATAAGAGCCTCCATGGCCTTTTTATTGGCCATCAGGCGCCGCAAGGTGTCGTTGTCGACATTCACCAGTAGCGCGCTCTCCCAACGCCGGGCGAGCAGCGTCGCGGTAGTCCCGCTCATCGCCATGTCGAGAATGCCGGCGGCGTCAATCTGCTTCATGGAACTGCCATCATAGGCAAGGACGGGCAGGAAGCTGATAAACTCCTCGACCTTCTTTTCCGGATTCGCCTCGTCTATGTTCAGGCGGCAACTGTAATCGGCGATTTGACGTAGCGCCCGATCCGGCGCGAAGTCGAAAACGTAGCACTCTGCCTTGATGATCTGGTCTTCGTTCGGCGTGGCTCCATCGGGATTGCGGACTGACCAAGGTGACTGCACGCGGAAGGCCGCCTGAAAGTAGGTCTCCGGGCTAGAGCAATTACGCAGCATGAAGATGCCTGTCCACGGCTTGACAGTCACGCCCGTGGTTAGCTTGCCGCACGACAGCGTGATGGTCTTTGTCTTCAGCGGGTCGTCCATCGCCTCTAACACCGGCGATAAGGCCGCAGCGCCGATCCCGGCCGCGTTTCCCGCTGCTACCATCACCCTGTAGTCATGATAGAGCCGGTTCTGTTTCTTCGCTAATAGATTACGCATAGCGTGACAGGACGCCACACTGGGAAGGAACCAAAATGTGTGCGATAGCACGTTGAGCAGCCGTGCATCCGAAAACGGCATCGGCGGTTTCTCGGCACCCAGCTTCAGATTGTCAACACTTGTGAGTTGGAACGCTCCGCGGATCAAGTCCAACCACTTCTGAACCTCGTCCTCATACCGGAATCGCGCGCTGTCATCGATCCCTTCTGCGGAGAAGAACACATTCAGGTCAAACTCATTGAACTCGCCCTGCATAGCGATCCCCCGAATCGCGTCTGGGAGTTGGTAAGTCATGAGCACCATCCGGGGTAGAGTAGCATACGGGTTCTTGGCGGCGGCCCAGTCCCTTTTTGCCCGTTGCTCGTCCGAATAGGTCCAGTTATAGATCTGTTCCTCGATGAACTCACCGGAGGCGATGGCGCGGAATGGGGTACCGGAGAGGTAGAGGTAGCCATCGGTGGTGATGGGAAGGATCTCCTCCTCATAGTCTTGAATGCCTACACCCTCGCCGAACTCGATCTCCTTACCGTCTTCTGCCTCAAATAGCTCTTTCGCGTTCTCGCGCCAGGCACCATAGTGGTACTCATCGAGGATAACGCAATCCCAGTGAGTGGTGTGCACCCACTCGTTTTTGACCTTGATGCCCCCCGTGCTTCGGTTCTTGCCCAGGTAGTCTTGAAAGGAGCCGAAACAGACAAACGGCTTCTTCTTGTTCGCCTGTTCGTACGACAAGCCGCCCGGCGCGATGAATTGCCAATCTCGAAAATCAATATGGCTTTTCAAATCTTCTTCCCATGCCGTCTGTACGGCCGGCTTAAAGGTCAGCACCAGAACCTTGCGCCAGTCCATCTTGCGCGCGAGCTGATACGCAGCAAAGGTCTTGCCAAAGCGCATCTTGGCGTTCCATAGGAAGTGCGGCGGCTTGTTATGGTTCTCTCTCCGAAAGCTTCTAAAATAGGTGGCGGTTTTATCAACAGCCGCCGCTTGTTCGGGACGCATCTTGAAATCCAACGACCGGTTCTCTTCGTTCAGCTGCCCGGTCCGCACCGCGATGATCGCCGCCTTGACCTGGGCGACCGTGCAACGAAACCACTCGCCATCCGGGTTTTTGACGCCATTGAGTCGAAGCATGCGGTGTACATCATGATCGGTGAACACTGTTCCGTCATTTCGCATGGCGGGCTCTTCCAGGACAATCCGGTAAGGCCGCTTGCCAGGGCGCAATGTCGGATACTGCTGGGCAACACGTCTCTGCGCGTCCACAGTCGTGTAGCCGACCTTGAGTAAGCTCGTATACTGCGGATGCGTGTCCTCATAAGCGTATATTGTGGGCCGCGAGTCGGGACGCGGGGGGAAGAAGTCCTTACTCATTCGTCGGCATCCATCGGGTGCACAGTGGACTCAATAAAGGCGATTTCGTCTCCGGTTAGCCCGTAGCGATCAAACAGTTTCGCGTCTGTCCATTCGCGATTTAGGGGGATGTCAGGGACAAATGCGTACACATTTCGATTTGCGTGTTGAGTGGCTTTACGTAGCGAGACGAGAAATCGAACGAATCTTGTCCGCAGATAGGTCGCGTAACGCCGTGCGGCCGCCTCAGTGTCAAACCGCCCCGCGACGACATACGTTTCCGTACATACCTCGCCAGGACCAGCAATTATCGGGTTGCTCAGGAATTTGGTCTCGACCGCCGCGCTTGTCCCCTGCACGGCCGTCATTAGAACCTTCCAGTCGTCAATCCAGTCCGAGTTTTGTTTTATGCTATCATGTGCGACCCACGAGATACGCTGGGACCCGTAAAGCTTAACTGGATTTTTCAACCCTTTCGCTGAATTAAAGCCATGAAAAAAAGTCCGCAGCCCAAAGGGTTTATTCGGGGACACGCGCGCGTCCAGGGTAGGCTCAGACTGGCCATTGACGCGGTAGGCGCGGACTTTATCGAGAATGGATACAGCCTCGTTTCGCCGAACCAGAACGTCGTAGGTGTTCAGACGCCGTTCCATCGGTGGGCCGAGCGGCGCGCCGTCCCACATTGTTTGCACCGTGCACGGACCCTCATAGTCGCGATCCCAAAGGAAATATGAGACACCACCCCGGATCTTGACGCCGGGGAATCCATCGTAGAGCTTCGGGTAGTCAACAAGGTACCGAAGACGCGATTCAGCAAGCATCCGTTTACGGAACTCGTCCAAGCCCTTGCCCCCACTGAACCAGCGTGACGGCGTAATCATTACCATGTACCGCGGGTTGAGGCTGATCGCGCTCTCGACAAACTTCTGGTAGATCGGTGACGCGCTGGCCCCTTGACCACCGTCACCCAACTGGTAGGGCGGGTTGCTAATAACGACATCGAACTTCATATCAAAAAGCTCCTCTGGCTTGCCAGTATGAATAAACGCGTAAGCATGACTTTCCAGCTCACCATCTCGTTCGTAGGTCTGCTCATTCGCTCCACAGTATGCACAACGGCCATTTTCCCAGGCATGCTCGGTGCGCCGGAAGCCGATATTTCCTTGCGGGTTATCAAAGGATTCACAGACGGAATACTTGCTATTGGCGGTCTTGGAGCAGTATACGGAGCGGCGAGACAATAGGGCCGTCAGCTCCGTCGTGGCAAGACCGTAGAGCTGATTCTTGAAAATGTGGTTGAGGCGCTCTTGACGATCGTGGATTTCCGGTTCCAGCCCCTTATCGAGGCGCTTGGCAACCTCGCGCAGAAACACGCCCGATTTACAACCGGGGTCCAAAAAAGTGATGTTTCTGTCGCGCCAGACCTCTGGAAGAAGCAGGTCAAGCATCTGGTTCGCCAGTTGGGGCGGGGTGAAGACTTCGTCGCTACTGAGGCTGGCAAGGCACGAGAGCACGTCCGGATTGTAGTTAGCGGTTATCAACGTTCACTACCTCAAGGAAGTGGGTTACCGGGTAGTCCTTCTTTGGGGTCGGGATGAACACGTCCTCGCCCATATCGGAAAACAGCGGCAGCGCTTTGACTGCCTCATGCGCAAGCAGACCTTGGAACGTGAAGTCCCTCCGCTTGAGCATCGTGCTATTGACGGGTGACCATTCAGAAAAGACGATGGGCTGCGGGTTGCTATCGACGGTTTTGAGTGATAGCGCGTCTCCCCAGATGATATTACGGTCCAAAATGAACTGCACGGCACTTCGGCACTCGCCCCTGGTCCGGCCACCGAATAGACTGGTGTATCTCTGGTCGAAGATGTCGAATAGTCGCTTACGGCACTCCTGGACGTTATCCCCCAGGATATCAATGCCATAGAGGGACGATACCGCCAGCACGGCGTACCGTTCGTAATCCGGCTGGCTCTGGCCATATCGCGCCTCGACCACGCGCAGCTTGCGATTGAGGATCTCCGTCAAGAAGTTCCCCGTACCGCAAGCAGGCTCCAAAAACCGAGAGTCGATCCGGTCGGTTTCGTGTTTAACCAGATCGAGCATGGCATTGACCTCTCGTGGGCTCGTCAAAACCTCACCGTGGTCGGCCACCCGCTGCTTGGATTTAACTTGCTTCTCTATCAATGCCGTATCCGTCATTCATGGGCTAATTCTATGGTGTGTCCAGCAGAAACGCCATGATGGCCTCCAGCACATCGCCCCACGGCGGGAAATCCCCGACACGTGCCCCATAATAAGACTTCAATCGGGGCTGGTCGGCAATATTGGACCCCGGCGAAAACTGCTGTGCAGTGCGCAATGCGGTGCCTGTGTCACTACGGTCGATATTCACACCCCGCGCGCCCAGTACCACCTAGCCCCCCAGTGACCGGAGGGTGCGTCCCCACGGCCTATGGTCTGCGACGCTAGGCTTTCCGTGAGCCACAAGAACCCCCTAGTATGGAAATAGATGAGCTGACGGGTACAGTACTTGTAGCCATCCTTTGTGCGGGGACTATAGTAACGGCGACGGCAGACAATAAATACCATGTCCATCATGACAGGGTGCGGTATGACCCCATGATGTTCGCTTCTATGGTCGGCGACACAAATTTGGAGCATAATGCCGAGGCTCAAAAGTGGGCCGTGCCGGGCCCGCCTTTTTGTGCGTACACATAAGAGACCGACGAATGTCCTGACCCACCTATCTCTATATTAGCTGTTATATGCAAGAGACAATTGAGCTAGCCTGGATGAGATATGCGCTCGTAGATGGAAAAAAAGTTGAAGCCCAGCCAAAAGCCAAAGGCATTTGTCCACACTGCCAGACCGAAATGTTGGCAAAGTGTGGGCGAGTAAAAGTTTGGCATTGGGCGCACAAAGGTAATCCTCCTTGTGACCCCTGGTGGGAGTCGGAAACAGAATGGCATCGGCAATGGAAAGATGAGTTTCCGAAAGAATGGCAGGAAGTCTCGCATGTTGATCCTACTACCAAAGAACAGCATATTGCTGATGTGAAAACTCCATTTGGACTGGTGATTGAGTTCCAGCACTCGATAATCACACCAGAAGAACGAATATCCAGAGAAGACTTCTACAAACAAATGGTTTGGGTGGTAGATGGAACCCGGGGCGATCTGGATGAGAGCTACTTCAATATGGGCCTAAGTGGTCCGCTGCAAAAGAGTCCGCTCGCTTACCAAGTGACCTGGTGGGGGCATGGAAGACTACTAACTAACTGGGTCGAATCAAAGGTTAAGGTTTATCTAGATTTCGGTAAAGATGTGCTTTGGAGACTACTTTTCTTTGATCCCAAAAAGAAAGTCGGGGCTGTGGGGCCACTTCCTAAGAAGGTATTCATCGAAGATTGCATGAACGGTATCGAGATAAGCGTTGCTGAGATCCCAAATGAAGAAAAAAGCGATAAAGAATCACATAACAAATAGCTCCAGAGGCAGCAAAAAAGCGGCGCTCATTCCTCGCTCTGCTAATAGCGAGCAGTAACAGGCTATGAGGCTCATAGGCTAGGATTCATAAACTCCTGCTTCAGTCGTGATTTACACGACTTCTTGCTTCGAATCTCGACTACTGCCTTCCTTATATCTTCATACAGGTCTTCGCTAACCAAGATTAGTCTGGTAGTTCCGTCACTAAAGCTTTTAACCTGTAGATGAGAGACTCCATCCACCTTATCGGTGCGCTGGGTAAAAGCAACGCCCTTCCCACATAACACCACATGGGCCATGCCAGAGCGCATGTGCGCATATAAATCATGTAGATCGGGCTTTCCGCCTATAAAACCCCTGTAAGCCTTAAACGCCTCCAGTTTACGGATGGCCGCTTTAAATCGTGCGCTACTAACCCCCTCCTTGTGAAAATCTTTTTTATCAAGAACGGCTCCCAATAGTTCTATAACAGAGCCCATAATCGAAAAGCCCAGATAATGAAGCTCACATTTATGGATCATCCGATCCAGGTCGTTCAGCACAACGGTGTCAAGAAACCCGTCAAGCGTTTTGCTTCTATCTATGGCGCTGCTCACACTTATTCTCCTTAGGAAGTCATGCGACATATAACTGTCTCGTAATATTTGGCGCGCCTAACCCCTCGAACGTATCGCCCACGACTCACTATCGCCATTTTTCAAAGTTCAGAAACGGCTCAAAAACACTCTTTGCGCCGCGGACCGCCTGGACGGCGAACCACTCCATTAATTCTAGACGCGCGTCGACATCATCAGGCTCTACAACATTGCCATTCTTCCGCGCCCGATCGTCTATGCTCCATAATTTTGTGTTTCTCGACGAAACTTCCTCCAAGTACTCCGAAACGGCCGGCCCGAACAGAAAACCCGCCTGCGGAATCAGGTTGCTAAAATCGGAAAGGAGCCCCTTCGGTTCCTCAGTCCGAGCGATATCGGACAAAAATCTCCACGTGCGTTCGAAAATAGCATACCGCTTATCAAACAAATCCATCTTGAGTTTCGCTTTTGCTGTCTCGTGCTGACGCCATGCAATGTAGGTCGCAATGAGTCCAATAATGAAGACCGGCAGACCTTTCAGTAACTCAAGCCCCCATGATACCTGTCCGCAGGATGGCGTTTGCATTAGTCCTCACCTCCCGCGGACGCGGATCCCTCGATTACCGACGCCGTACACTCACCCCTCCCGTTCCCCCGAATGTCCACAACTATATCAGGCGCCACTGGAGCAGTGAAAGACGCCGCCCATGTGTCGGACGTGATCTATCCAATGAGACGCAGGAAGCCAATAAGGGACTACTAATTAATGATGATTGGATTACAAACGCTGGACTAGCGCATGTTTTGAGTCTTTAATGGAATAGAGACAAGGCCCTTCCCTGCCGAAACCGGAGAGCGCGGGCGGCTGGCACGTCCGCAGGGCGGACGAAGCCGCTCTTTCGCGCCTGCCAACCCCCGCCATAGCGCGGTACCAGTAGCGACGGCTCAGCCGACACGCCGCCCCGCCAGCCAGCACCCAACTCCCACAAACAGCGCAAGCGCCAGTACCGGCAAGAGTACCGGCCAGATAACAGCCAGGATTGCCAGTTCTCCGAAAGTCCCCACGAGCGCCACAATCCCGCGCTCTTGCGGATCTTCGGCGGCCAGCCACTCGTGAACGTAGTAGTAGGCCAAGCCGGCCGGTATCGCGGCCTTGATGGCGTAGTAGCCTCCAGCCAGCGGAATGGGTGCTAATACCAGCACGGCGAGCCCGATGAGGATTGCGGCGTCGCGCGCCTCGCGGGTAAACGGCCACGTCCAGAGCGCTTCGGGGTCGCGTCGGACCGCGGGGTGACGGAAGGCGAGGAGCCAGACCGTAGCGATAACGTCGCAAACGATCAGGTCGATCTGCCAGAGTTTATAAAATAGGAACATAAAAGATATCTCCATGGGCCCGGCCATGTGGCGGGCTTCTGGAGATATCGGCGGGCGGGGAAATTGGCGGACTTGATCGCTTCGACGAAAAACGTCTAAGCCTTTGCGATCAGCGGCTTGCGCGCGGGCATGCTATGGCACTGCTATACGCGCCGCCCGATCTCTTTCAACAGCGCCCGAGTGATCGCGCCCGTGGAGCGGTTGCGCTGGCCGTCCCGGACGGCCTGGCGGTCTTTGGCGAACGCGTGGCGCAGCTGCTCTATAAGGCCAGAATCCGAAAGCGCCTTTTCGTCGCCACATCCCCACACGATCTCGCGATCGCGGGCGCGCTTTTCGCGCATGCGCTCGGCGCCGGCCATGGGTCCGGTTTTTCGGGTTGGTTTGCGTGGCATAAGCGCACCTCTTTAATGTCGCTGCTACGATGTTATACCGTCACAGTGACAGCATACAAGGGCGCATCCTTGCGCCCTGCCGTTGTCTTAGGCGGCCGCCTCCTGCTCCTGGCCGGCAATCAGTCCCTTGATGAATCCGTGCGCCTTGCTGGCTGCGGCTGCGGCGGTCGTGATGGCCTTCTTGTCGTCTTTCAATATCTTGATCCAGTTCGACAAGTAATCGGCATGGTCTGGTAGGGTTGCGCCCAAAATCCCCAAGTCGGCGTTCAAAAAAGCGCTTCCCATCTCGGCGATCAGCTCCTCGAACGCGTAGGCCTCGGTGCCAAAGCGACCGCTAAAGTCACGATCTAAGCGGCTCTTGTGGCCGGTGCTGTGGGTCATTTCGTGCATAGCCGTGCTGTAAAACGCTTCAGGGTTAATGAAGGCCTCGCGGGCTGGTAAGTGGATCTCGTCCCGGCCTGGAATATAGCAAGCTTGCGTCCCGCCAATCTTGATAGGTGCGGGGCTCGCCTGCATGATGCGCTCGGCGTCTTCGATGGCGGTAAAGGCCGGGCGTTCTTCCTTGGCCGGTGCCTGTATGCCGTCGATCTGGTCGAGGTTGAAAGCCACAAAGGACTTGATGACCGCGCCTTTGACGGTTTCGGTTTCGCCGGTGGTGGCGTTGGTTTCCTGCGACTCCCAGGGCTTGTAGAACACACACGCGGTGCCATGCTCGCCCTTGCGCACCTGACCGCCCATGTCGGCCGCTTGTTTGTAGGTGAGCCAGTAAGGGGACGCGTAACCGTGGCTAAGGCCTGCCGCCCAAAGGATTAGAATGTTTATGCCCTGGTAGGGCTTGCTCGTGGCAAGGTTCATGGGCAAGCTGGGTTGACTGTCCCAAAGCCTACGGCCTGTGGTACGGGCTTGCTCCATCGCTGCTAGAATCTGGTCGGTGATGGCCTGATGAATATCGAAGGTTTGACCCCCTGCGGATGCGGAGGCTGGAGCCCCCTCGACTTTGACTTTGTGTTCTGCCGCCTGTTTGTGGTTGCGCGTTTTCATGGTTCGTCTCCTGGTTGTGGTCCTGCGTCTTGCATCGGCTCTCGCCCCTCACTCAAGGCCGTGGGAGTGAGCGGCTTTTGGCGACCGGCAAGACCCATGACAACGGTCTTATCGTTGGCGTGGGGCTTGTGAGGGAGACGCGAACGAACGCGGCATGGGGGCGAGAGCCGATGCTTGCAGGACCACGGAGACGAAAAGAGCGCAACCACGGCGGCGGGTTAAAAAGTCATTAAGGGGGTTACTTCCGTTAAAGGGTTGGGGTGAGTCATTGTGGGCCGTGGTCCCTGCCAGCCCGAAGGCCTGCGCCGTACCGGCTCCCGTAGCCTGTACTCAGCGCAACGGATTTCTCTGGTCAACTTATCCACCGTCTTGGATGGCGCGCAATCCACAGGGGGCACCACCCCGCACTTCACGGCTCTCCATGAAGGGGCGTGGCTGAAAGGCGCCGGGGACTTTGGTCAATCCCAGGGCGCCTCGGTCACCGACTTCGGGGGGATCACAGGCTACGGGAAGGCAGTCTCTCCAAATCTCGTGGTCGGTGGCGCGTTCTCCGGTCTTGGCACCACCACCCATACCCCCCAACAAAGCCTGAACGGCCAGTCCTTGGGGGTCTATGGCTATGGGATCTACACCCAGGGCGCATTACGCCTCTCAGCGAGTGTCGGGGCCGGAGCCTTGTCTGAGGATAGCCAACGCAACCTCGCCCCCACGGGTCTCATCGCCACCGGCTCCACCAGTGGCTGGTTCACCGACACCGGGGTACAGGCCCAGTATCTGATCCCGATGGGGCGCACGTTTGTGATGCCCTATGGCAGTGCCACCTATCTCCATACCCACTTGAATGGCTTTAGCGAACACGGCGCGGGATCGCTCGACCTGACCTACGGCAGTCAGACCGGGAACCTGGGGGAGTTCACCGGCGGGGTGCGTACCGGTATCGATCTGAAAGACCATGCCCTCACCATTATCCCGTGGGTGGAACTGGGCGGCACCGGGACCGCCGGGAATCGGACATTGACGACGACGGAGGCGATCGGCGTCACGAACGTCAGCGCCGTCGGTCAAATCGCCCCGGCGGCAAGCTTCGATATCGGTGCGGGCGTCACCGTCACCAGCCACGGACCGTGGGCGGCTCGATTGGCCTATACTGAGCAGTTTGCCGGACCGACTCACCTCAACAGCTTTACCCTCCTCGGACGGTATCGGTTCTAACAACTGACAGAAGGATACGGGTGTGCTTGGGAGGCGCACCCATTGTTATGTTCTGGTTATTAAGTCATTTCGGTAAAACAGGGGGTACTACGATAAGGGCATTGGGGTGAGCTTGTCGGGCTTTAGCGCCGATCTCCGTAATGAGATCGGCGCCCGGGCGCGTAACTGAACAAGGGCCCCTTTCGAGGCCGTCAATGGTTAGATCCGGACCGTCCGACCGTCTACCAATGCCGATAAGGTCACGGGCTCAAAGTGCAGGTCCAGTTCGGCTCCATTTGCAATGATCTCGCGGATGCTGATATAGCCAAGCTCACGCTCGAAAACGACGGCGAGCCCAAAAGCCTGCGCGGTACCGTCGCCTGTCATGTCCTTCTCTGTGATGTACCAGTCGAAACCGGCGGTAAAGTAGTGCAGGTAAGCCACGGCCTCCATGCCCGATCCGTCCTGGTCGTAGGTCTTGGGCATGCTCTTAATGAGTCGCGCTAGGTCCATAACTTTCTGCTTGAAATAAGCCTTTTCTTCACTATCGCGGCAAAGGTCCCATATCGCGCGCATTTGGCTCCTACTAACGAAAGGATTCAGTACGCCAAGGCCCGCTGTTGCCTGCACTAAGCTGATCTCTTTCACCCCTGCGGATTGTTGAAGCTTGAACCCCTCGGTGTTGATTGGGCTTCCATTGTGGGCCGCATGGCCTATGACTTGGCTTCTGGCATCCGTGTTGCGCTCGTTCGTATTCATGGTAAGTCTCCTGTTGTGGTCCTGCGTCTTGCGTCGGCTCTCGCCCCTCATGAAAAGCCGGAGGAGTGAGCAGGTTTTGGCGACCGGCAAGGGGCATGACATCGGCTTTATCGCTGGCGTGACACTTGTAAGGGAGACGCGAACGGACACGGCCTGGGGGCGAGAGACGGGGTTGGCAGGACCATGGAGACGGAATGGAGAACGAGCGTGGATGCCGGTAAAAGGACGGTGCGGGCCGCTCTCTGGATCGACCTTGGCGCCATCCGACCTTTGGGGTAAGCTCATAAAAAACGGCTATTTGCAATCTGGGGTTGGACAGAGGTTTTCGGGACGGTAAGAATTTTGCTCTGTTCCGTGCAAAATCTGGTTGGTTTGGTTTGCTCGGATAGCGTGTCCTTCTATGCAAAACTTGGTTGGATTTGTAATCAATCCAGACCGAGCAATACTGGGGAAATGGGCTGCGTGGGTACTAGTCTCCGTCTGAACCAATCGAAACGGAAATGCCACCGTCTGCAATTCGGCCGGAACGGTCATTGAGCGCTTGGCGCCTGAGTGGCCGGCCTATTTCGCATTGCTGCCGCTCGACCCGGTCCAATGACAAATCGGGGCTGATGCATTCAAGCGGCAGCTTCTCGATAACCGCT
>JAPTWT010000088.1 GCA_028064935.1 Gammaproteobacteria bacterium
GCGGTATCGAAGGTCGATTCGCAGCTGGATGCCCTTCACAACACCGCGAAGGACACGTTTCGGATGCTTGTGGGGGTGGAGATGGGCGTAACGGGCCAAGGCCCGTTTGGCGCGACGCTCCGGCACCTCCTTGTCGGCAGCCGCCGCGAGCTTGTAGAAGGCCTTGTAGCTCACGTAGTTTTTGAGCACATCGAGGATGAAGCCTTCGTCTATCGCCTGGCGCATAGAGTAGATGTGGAAGGCTTCCGGCGTTCCATCCTCCTCCGGCCGCCCGAAGAGCTCCATGGTCTTGCCCTTTGGCGTGGCCGTGAAAGCGAAGTACGAACAGTTCGCAGGCCGTGGGCGCGCGGCGACGGCCTCGTTGATGACGTCTTCCGTTGTGGTCTCATCCGGGTCGAGGGTGGCCTCACTGGGCTGCCCGTCGGGGCCCGTCACCACGTAGGGAGCCTGCGTCTCGGCGACCTGCGGGGCCTTCGAGGTGAGGGCTGTGCGCAGCTTCTGCGCAGCGGTTCCCGACTGGCTCGAATGGGCCTCGTCGACGATAAGGGCAAAACGCCGGCCGGAGAGACCCGCCACCTTCTGCAGGATGAAGGGGAATTTCTGCAGGGTGGTGACGATGATGGGGGTACCCTGCGTGAGCGCCCCGGCGAGCTGATTGCTGTCTTCGTCAATCGCCTGCACGACACCGGCCTTGTGCTCGAACTGACTGATGGTCTCCTGCAGCTGGCGGTCGAGGACCCGGCGGTCGGTGATGACGATGACCGAATCAAAGACCCGCTCATCCTTGTCGTTGTGCAGAGCGGTCAGCCTGTGCGCGCTCCACGCAATGGAGTTCGACTTGCCGGAGCCCGCCGAGTGCTGGATGAGGTAGCTGTGTCCCGGCCCCTCGGCACGGGCGGCCTCCATCAGTTTGGTAACCACATCAAGCTGATGGTAGCGCGGGAAGATGAGGGACTCCTTCACCACTTTCCGGCCGCGCTCCTCCACCTCCTTGCGCTCGAGATGGAGGAAGTTGCCGAGGATATCGAGCCACGTATCCCGTGCCCACACCTGTTCCCATAGATACCACGTCGGATAGCCGTGGCCGGCGGGCGCTGGCGGATTGCCGGCCCCGGCCCCGCCCTGGCCATCGGGTTTGCCGAGATTAAACGGCAGGAAGACCGTCTTCTCGCCTTGCAGGTGCGTCGTCATAAAGACTTCATCGGTAGACACCGCAAAATGCACAAGCGCCCGGGTCTTGAACTGCAAGAGCGGCTCGTCTTCGCGGGAGACCGGGTCGCGCGGCAGGCGGTCGGTCTTGTACTGGCGGATGGCGTCCTGCACGTTCTGCGTCAAATCCGTCTTCAATTCGGCGGTCGCCACCGGCAGGCCGTTTACGAAGAGCGCGAGGTCCAGGCTCTTTTCGTTGTGGAGACTGAAGTGGAGCTGGCGGATGACGGTGAGCTTGTTTTGCTCGTACTGCGCCCACAAGGCCGGGTTCTTCTTGTGGGCGGGCCGAAACTGGCAGAGAAAGAAGCGGGCATCCCGGTCCTTGAAGCCGTGGCGCAGGAGATGCAGGGTGCCATGGCGGTCCAACTGCTCGGCCACGCGCCTTGTAAACATCTCGTCGCTCGCGCCATTGTGCCACTTGCGAAACTTAGTCCACTCACCCGGTTGTGTGGCTTGCACGAAGGCCAGAAGGTCGTCGGGAAAGAGGGCCAATTCCCGGCTATAGCCTGTGGCATTCTGGCGGTGCGTGTAGACAGACCAGCCGTGGGCGGCGAGATGCGCGCACAGCTCGTCTTCGAAGACCTTCTCGGTGTGGACGTTAGAGAGCGCGGGCATAATATATCCCACCCGGCGTGCCCAGCCATACTAGAGCCAGAACGCTTGTGACTATCACAATCCGCACATCATTCATCTCATAGTTGTGCATCGGCTCACGCTCTTTTTTACCCTTAAGCGGCTTACTACATATTCTCGCGCTAGCTGGCGCTTTTTGTATTATGTGGCTGCGTCACCTCATGCCCACACTTGTCACACTTAAACGTGTCGAGACTGTGCCCCGCCCACTCAAAATTTGGCATCGGACGATTCGAGACCACGTGAAACGCTGGTTGTCTGCACTTTGGGCAAAGCTCGCCCGTTGCGGGCGCAAGTTTAGCTTCAAGCGCTTCCACGCGACCCTTTAGGGCATCTACCTCTGCAGGAGTTGCTGCAATACGTTTCCAGCCAGGGACCCTTTCTAATGCTTTGATGACATCATCCAGCAAACCCATCGCTACCCCCCCTCAGCAGAGTTATGATTTATCGTGGCCATTCCCCCTTTTTACCTCGTGGAGCGTCTGGCCTGCGGCATTCTTCCATTCCACCCAACCGTTGGCGTTGCGGCCAAGTAGCGCTGCTGCTGCTCCGCTTGGGGAACCGAAGGCATGGTCTTTGGTGACGACAATCCGGTCTTGCGCCACTTCCAGCACGCCGTCTTGACCGAGACGCTCCCGGATGCGCGCGATTCCGTTGGATTTGCTTTCGCACGGCCCAGATGAACCCGCCAGAAGCACAAAGCCTTCCGATGTATACAGGCCTCGCCCCTCCGCGCCGTTTCTCCGGCAGAAGAAAGTCTCTGCCTGTTCTGCTGTCGCGGATTTGCCGACGGCTTTAAAAACAGGATAGCCCAAAGTCGCAAGCAGTATGCCGACGGTCTCATGGATTTCGTGGCAATCGGCCTCGAGCGGCGCCGGTGTGTGGGGCCGCGCCCCGCCGTTGCCGTTTTCCATCGCAAAGCGCCCGGCCGCCTTGGCATCCCTGATACCGAGCCATTCAAGGAAGAGCGCGTGGGTCTGCGTGAGGTTGTTGGTGAGTGACACGACGACCAGCGCCCGATTCCAGAAGTCCTTTTCCTGGTTGTGTTGGGCAAGCCTCGGGCCCACCGCGCCGCTTTGGCCGATGTAGAGGGCGGTTTCATCGCTCTCGTCACGCGGACCGACGAGAAAATAGACGCCGACCTGATTGGCTTCCGGCATGCGGAGGAATTCGGCGAGGAGACTTCGCGGCACTTCAATCACACGGACAATGCGTGCGGTGATTTCGGCCACACGGATGCCCTGCGGGTCGCCGGATGGGAGGAAGATTTGGAGGGTTTGGGGGCGTGTCATGTCAGGACTCCGTTCGCGGCCACACTGGCACGTAATTCAAATCGCCAGTCGCTATTTCTTCGCCGATATTTACGTAGGCAAGGCGGTCCTTATGCACATCATAGGGTGCGCAATCCTTGTATGCGAACTCTATGGTTCTCTTGACCGACTCAAACAGCCCACCCCACGGAAGTGTTTCCTCTAGAAGGTACCCGTGCATCTGCTTATTACGAATGACGTTCAGGTCACTGCGTGACTTTCTTGAAGGGTCCTGCTTGAACCACTCGACTGGCAAGCCCTTCTCCTTGGCTGCCCAGTCCAAAATCTTCCACAACATCGCACAACGATGCTCGCCGTCCTTCGTCGCGCACATTTTATGCTCATACGCGGCAAGCAACGCCCCTTCCAACGTCGCGAGAGCTTTCATCTCTCCGAATTTCGAAAATTCTGGCAACACATAGGCCATCAACAAGCCGCGCAAAGCCTCGTCAAACGCGTCTATATACGGTAACAACACTCGCCCAGGCTGAATACGAAGGCTTTTGACATAGTCATACCATTCGTGAATAGTGCCGAACTGACGCAGAATACCCTTTGGCATGGGATAGGCAAAATAGGGGCGCTTTTTGTACTCATCGCTGATGATGTTGATGTCCAACAGTGGCTCGGGCGGCGGCGTCATGCCCCGGTAGTATTCACACCATGTCGCTGGGGGCGCTATCATCTATCAGCCCCTCCCCACCCGAAGTCCTGGAGCAAAAATGCGACGGCGTCCACCGCGAGGTTTGCGTCCTGCTGCGACACAGGACGCGTTCCGTGCTGTGCAGCGGCATTGGGCTTGGCGCGGCTGTGCAAACGGTTGATAAGATGGCTAGCTGAAGCCTCCAACAGAGCGGGTACCGCATTAGCGGCCTCCGCGCAAGATTTCAGGCGCCCTTCCTCCAAAAGCCACTTCACGAGCTCCCCCAAATCCTTCTTGCCACCTGAATTCGACTCCGGAAATTTCGCCGTTATCATGTGACACGCGGCATTGCGGCATGCATCAATCACCGGTTGCGGCGCCTGAATAGGCGCCGCCTGCACGACGGCATCCAAGGCCTGAAGAACGTCCTGCCGGTTGTTTTCCGGGATAGCCTCGGGGTCGACTTCAGGCAATACACCGAAATAGGTTTTTGACTTCAGTGTCAGGTAGTGGGCATCAAGTCGCACTTTCTCCGAAAACACGACAATCCAGCGGGACTGCGCATCATTATTACCCATCTCTGCCACCCAACCGGGGGTTACTGTCTGCTCAGCTGCCCTATAGGCATAATTTACGTAAAAGAAGTTCGCCCTATGCAGCTGGTTGACATGGGGAAACCAGCTGACGTTACTCGCATCCCACGTACTCTTGTCGTGGTCTTTCCGGTAAAGGCGCCCGCGTCGTATCCTGCTCGCGGCGTCAAAATAGTCTTCCTGAAAGAGCATTTCTACGTGCTCGTAATGTCCTGGAAAAACGATAGGCAGAATGACCAGATTTCTGGTTATCGCCTGCAGCAAGGCTTCGCTACCCTCAAGCCAGACACCATACGCCTCCACGAGATACTTCATTGCACACAACTCTCGAATCTGTCCAGATTAAGTTGCCCCGTCACTGCAGCCGAAATCAAGGAGGAGCGGTATTCTCGCAGGCTCACGATATGTCCCTCTGTATGCCTTATTAGCCCATGAATCGCCTGGGACGCGCGACGCAGCTCTTGGAGAATCTCCTGACGCTCGCCTGATGAGGGCATCGGCACTGGTAGTTCGCGGACATTCGACTGGTTTATTGAGGCCAAGTTTGTGCTTTGTTTAGAGCGCAAAAAGAAGTAAGACCGAGCCGCGTCGGTCGACGTGAATTTAGCGACCCATTCCGCCAAAGTGACATCGAAAAGACGAACGGCAAACACATGGTTCTGGTGGATACAGGGTTCAATCTGGCCTTGCCAGACCGTACCACGACCGAGCTTGTCGTTGTCGCCCCCCTCGTTCATCAAGACGTCCCCTTTGCGGAGCAGGTATCGTTCTGCTTCGCTTTGCGCCACCTGAATATCAAGCACTTCCGTCAGGTCTACATACCCGTCTTGTACGTTGGCAACGCGCAAGTAGGGTAGGCTGATTACATCCTTCTGGGAGACGTCTTTACCTTTCGCTACACCGGAACGAACCTCGCCAAGGAACTTCAATCTCTTCATGGTCCAATGTTCTGGAATTGAGCCAATCTCCGGAACGCCCGTGTCTTTGTGCCCGACGTTAGGATTCATTCCTCGAACCATCAGGTTCGACGCATAGCTGTACGCGTATTCGGATAAGGTTTCAACCAACCTCTCCTTCTCCGCAATCAGCGCATCAATCCGCGCCGTCTGCTCGTCGAGGAAGTTGGCGATGCGGGTTTGCTCAGAATGCGGAGGCACCAAAAGCGGGAGATGCTTAAGGTCCGCGTACTTCAAAGATTGCCGAAGGCCACCTCCCATTCTGTAAAAGACCTTCGCCAAGTCGTATCCGTGCAGCAGATAATGGGCGAAACGAGGTGTCAAATCGGCAGAAGGGACAATCGTCACATATGCTGATGTAATAACGCCCTGCTCGGTTACCTGCCCCGTACGCAAGCTACGTTGGTCATTCTGCAGGTCCGTCAAACGCATCACGATGTCATCGGGCTCTACAATGTTGTAGCTCTCAAATGTTTCCGGCAAGAGGCCGAAGTTGCTTTCCACGTCACGCTCAACGACTTTGCCGTAGCTCAAGGAAAGGACTCGGCTTTCCCGAAGACCTGTGTTTGGTTGGACGCGCTCAGTTGCGACCATGAAGAGCGGTTGAACCCGCCAATTTTGTGGCATCGGGGGCAACCAATCATCGAGAAAGCCAGTCACCCCACCACCCCCTTCATGAGCTCGAGGAAGCGCTTCTCCATCTCCCGAATCTCCGCGGCGATGACCTCCGGCGGCCGGGGCGGCTTGTAGACGTAGAAGTAGCGGTTGAAGTTGATTTCATAGCCCACGCGGCCGACCTGGCCGTCCTTCTCGTCCCGTATGGTGGTGTTCACCCAGGCATCCGGGACATGGGGCAGCACTGATCGCGCCATGTAGTCGTCGATGGATTCCGCAAGGGGGATGGTTTCCGTGTCGCGCAGGTCCTTGTCGTAGGGCTTCTCGCCTTTTTTGGGTTTCCCTTCGGTGCCCGGCCGTGGCGGCCTGTCCACCGTGACCTTGCGGTAGCCAAAGAAGGCGTTGTCAAAGACCTTGGAGACCACCCGCGGGGCCTCGGGCTCGGAGTTCCCGTTGCCGTTCGTCTTGCTGTCCTGGTATTCGCTTGAGAAGGTGGCCCCTTCCTGGCCGTCGCCGTAGACCTTCACGATTTCGGCAATCTGGTCGTCTGTGATGGTGGCCCGCTTGCTCCCCAGGCTCTTTTTCATCTTGGCGTACATGCGGGTGGCATCTATGAGCTGGACCCGGCCCTTGCGGTCCTCCCGCTTGTCGTTGTCCAGTATCCAGATGTAGGTGGCGATACCCGTGTTGTAGAAGATGTCCGTGGGTAAAGCAATGATGGCTTCGAGCCAGTCGTTTTCGAGAATCCAGCGGCGGATTTCGGACTCGCCGGAGCCCGCGTCCCCGGTAAAGAGGGGCGAGCCGTTCAACACGATACCGATACGGCCCCCGCCGTCCGCTGGGGGGCGCATCTTGGAGATAAGGTGCAAAAGGAAGAGGAGCGCCCCGTCGGAGATACGCGGGAGCCCCGGCCCGAAGCGGCCGCCGTAACCCTTCTTCTCGTATTCACTTTTCACCGCCTCCTGGACCTTCTTCCAGTCGACCCCAAACGGGGGATTGGAGAGCCCATAGTCGAATTTCTCGTCGGCGAAGGCGTCGGCAGACAGGGTATTGCCGAAACGGATGTTGCTCGGGTCCTGCCCCTTGATGAGCATGTCCGCCTTGCAGATGGCGTAGGACTCGTCGTTCAGTTCCTGGCCAAAGAGGGCAAGCTTCGCCTCCCCATTCATCTCATGGAGCATGTTCTGGCCCACCGACAGCATGCCGCCGGTGCCGGCCGTGGGGTCATAGAGCGAGCGGATGATGCCCTTCTGGGTCAGGACCTCGCTGTCTTCGTTGAAGAGACACTGGACGATGAGGCGGATGACGTCCCGGGGCGTGAAGTGCTCGCCGGCCGTTTCGTTGGACTCTTCCGCGAACTTCCGGATGAGCTCTTCGAAGGCCTGGCCCATCATCTCGTTGGGCACCACGTCCGGGTGCAGGTCGATGGCGGCGAACTTCTGGACGATGAGAAAGAGGAGGTTCTTCTCCTCGAGCTCGCCCACGCGGCTTAAGAACTTGAAGTTCTCGAACACGTCCCGGGCCTCGGTGGAGAAATCCCCGAGATAGGCCACGAGGTTCTGCCGGATGTGCTTCTGGTCGGCCAGAAGGGCCGACAGGGTAAAGGGGCTCGTATTGTAGAAGGCCTGGCCGCTCGCCCGTGTCAGACGCACATCGAGGGCCGCCTCCCCTTTGCGCTTTTCGTATTCCTTCAGCACCTTCGCCTTGGTGGGCTCAAGGACGCACTCGAGACGGCGCAGGAGGGTGAAGGGGAGAATGATTTTGCCGTAGTCGGCGCGCTTGTAGTCGCCACGCAGGAGGTCGGCGACCTGCCAGATGAAATTGGCGAGTTCAGAGAAATTCATGCTGTTTCGTATGTCCATGGAATTCGTTGAGCCATTGGGCATCACCCTTCTTGCCGGGGCCAGTGGCCCTGACGCGCTATGGCCCCTTCATCGGCTTTTTACCCGCTTCCGCCAGCTTTTTATTCAGGTCGTCGCGCTTCTTCGCGCTCTTCGCCGGCTGGACGTAATAATAGTCGAATAGCGACTCCAGGACATCCAGGTTCCACTCCGCTTCGCCCGGCTCCACGTCCAGGATTTCCCCGGAATTCACGCTTTTCTGCGGGTGCGCAGCGAAATTGCCGATGTTTCGGATTGCGTCCAGGTTGTCAGCAATATGCGCCGGAAGATGTGCTGATAACGCGTCGTCAATAGCCTGACTGAGGTCTCTCTTGGTCGACACTTTGCGCTCACGCAGCACATGCTGGAGACATCGTCGGCTGAGAGCGGCTGAAGCCTTTGGGCTATCGGCAAGGACCACGCAGGCCTCGTTGAAGTCAGCGGCAATACCGCGAGGCACTTCTGGCGGGGCAGGTGGTCGATTCGCGCCCCGAGGGAAAATCACGCTGTACCGTTTTGATTCGTCCGGATAAAAGGACATTGGCACACTCTCAGACCAACTCTCTGGCAGCTTGCTCCAATCAAGCCGCACCTCGACCAAAGACAAGACGGGTCTCTTGCACTCAGGGCACTCGTAGGCCTCTATAGCCCATAAACAAGTCGTCCCGTCGATTTTCCCAACCATGCCGATATTGTTCGTATTAAGGCTCGGATGAACTGCCGTTTGGCAATGCGGGCACTTCATGGCGCCGGCCCTTTTGTGCGCGGCACAAGCTTCCTAGAGACATTCATCCCACGCCCTCCTCTCCGTTAGCTTTCCGCTCCTCAAGCGCGGAATAAACGGCATTAAGCATGTCCGCGGTCACTTCCAGCTGCGGAATGGCCAGCGCGTAATTGAGCAATGTCGTGCCGCCATGCGCAAGACTGTTTCTGACAGAAGAGACGAGCCTGTTGATGCGCTCGTGAAACACACCATCAGGCAGGAGGCCTGATTTCTCCGCCCATTCAATGTATCGCGCGAGCCCTTTTCGATGTTGCCCGTCACCGCCAACCGAAGCGACATAGGCTTCTCGCAGGCCAAATTCCAAGCAAGCCAGAGCTTGGCCGGCGCCCACGGTGTAGAACTCGTAGACAAACCAGCCATACAGCATCAAGTTGCGGACGACCTCGAATTGCTTCCTAACATCTTCAGGAACAATGTCTGCCAAAACAAGCGTTTGCAAATGCGCATGATAGTCTTTGGGGGAACCGCCCGTAAACCGTTGGCGGTCGTCAGGCTTACAGAGTTTCGCTAGCGTTTTCATACCAACGCCGCCGGTTCCTATCCGAGCTCCGCATTATTCATCCCTTGCTCCCTTATACCAACTCTCTGGGCAATCGCCCACGCTGGCGCCAGCATTTTGCTCCAGCCCGAGTCCTGGGAAATCTCCGCCACTAACCACGCCGCGCCGAGGTTCGTCTCGTATACCGCCAGACCCCTGGGAGTGATACACAGTCTCCAGTCCGGTTGCTCCACATCCGCTACGCGACAAGGGCCAAGGGGCCCTTTGCTCTCGTCCAAAAAATGGTCCGCAAGGGCGGAAATGTTGTGGCGGATGGTATTGGCCGCCAACGTAACACGAGTTGGGGTTGAGGCTGACGTAATGCCACCCCCCGGCGACAAATACACGGCGCCGTCTATTTCATAGAGCATGCTTACGCCTCCCCTACGCAAAGCGTGGATGTCCTCCTGTGTGGGCTCTTCTGTCCGCGCGAGCCCCAACACGTCTTTCAGCCTGTAAGGTTCGAAAAGCGCCGGCCAACTGCGAACCGCGATAGACAAGGGCTCTTCATCCGCAAACCCGGACCCCGCTGGATGATGGCGTACGTCGATGCAACAGACGGCATCTGGAAACACCAAAGCAAAGAGTAACCAATCGGACCGTTTGGAGAACGCCTGCCCCGGAATTACATCCTCGTCCGTAAGATGGAAGTGCCGTATATCCCAGTCGGCCCAGAGAAGGTCGGTCCTTTGTCCCCGCTGCTTGCCACTTACATCATTGTTGAGCAGCCCCTTGCTTTGATACGGATTGATGTCACCGTTGCGACACAGCAGACGAACAACTCGGTCAACTGTCAGCGTAAGGTCTTGAGGAACTCTTGCCCAGAAACCCGTCGAAAAGTGCGGCTTCCTGCTCGCAGGTTCCACGTACCTCAGGACGAAATCCAACCACCGATGCAGCGGTGAAGCCAGATTCTCGACATCCTCATCGTATCTGAGGTTGAAGACCTCAATAAACCCACCCGCTATCGAGTCGGCATCCGCCAAGAACCTGCTCGCCAAATCATCTGTAGCCGCCATTTCTATCAACCTCAAGACCCCAGCAACAAGGCGCGGTTCAGCCTTACCGCTTTTTCTTGTGTCGCCGCGCCTGGGACAAATCAGAAGCCGCAACCTTCTTCTGCCGCTTCGATGAATTGGGATTTCTCAAAATCCGTGATGCAGTCGATGCAGCTTTTTTTCCTGTTGTCATCGTCGTCTCCGTTCTTATTCTCTACGTGCTGCGGCTCTGGGTTCGCAGTACCAAACACCAGAACTCGAAAAACGTCAAAATACCTTTACCCCGTGACATCGAGAAAAGCCTCGAACAACGCATGCGCATAGCGTACGCTGAGTCGTCCTAAAATGAAGGGGCTGCCAGCCATTAACAGAAGGCTGCCCCCCACGTACAAAAGAACCATCTTGTACGTGGCGTCGCCTAAAAGACCCACCCTGTGCAAGAAGACACAGGCGATGCTGGCCAGCAGTGTCACCGGCGCCGCGCCAATAAGATTGCGCCAGAAACCGTATTCGATGTTATGTTGAAGAAGGAGCTTGTGGCTGCGTGTGCGGCCGCGCATACGGGCCACAAAATCTGCAATCGTGCGACCGGTTTCCGGTTCAGCATGGGAAGAGACCTGTGTTGGGAGCGCCACACCAAAGAGCTGCTCGGTCTTCTTGCTGATTGCGTTGCGCATGGCGATGCTCAACCCCTCGTTCCCAAGGAAAAGGAGGCGAGTTGTCGGAAAATCACCGCTCTTTTTGGTAACGACCCTTTCAACCACCTCCGCACCTATAAAGCGATTGATTTGGGACAAGAAGTAAACGACGGCGGACGCGACAGTGGTCTTGCCGAAAAGCGCAAGATACGAAGGAGAACTCAACCAAAATGGCGCGTGAGCGCCAAGGGCGACATTTATGGCACACAAGACCGGGGGCGCCATGATGACGGTCGGGAAAATGCGGGCTTTGGTTACGTACCCTAAGCTCATGGCTCACCCTAGCGCGCGATACTGGACGTCGTGCTGGCCGTCAATTCGAATCCAAATGTGACCATCATTTCGGGTCGTAATGACCTTCCGAGGTGCCCCAGTCTTTCCGAGCACGACCCCATCTCCGTAAACATGCGCACCGTATCGCGAAGCCATATTTTCCTGCGTGCCATGAACGATGCTCTTATCGGACATAATGACGCACTCGGGAGCGCAGTACTGAAAGATGCCCTCATGGTAGCCGTTATCCCGCCCATGATGGGACGCAAAGAAAATTTGCGTCTCTCTGAGACAGTATTGGACCAAGGGCTTTTGGAGCATGAGTTCCCAGCTGGGCCTTTCGAGGTCGCCTGGGACGCATATCCCGACACCCCCTGTCTTGACAAACACCAACTGGCTCAGGTGGTTGGTCGTGGCGGTTATGCCCGCCTCCCACAACTCATCGACGGTTAAGCTCACGACATATTTTGCGTAGGGCGGGTGATAGCCGCTTGCCGGTATCGTAAATCGCTGGCGGACACGCACCAACTCGTCCAGAGCCTCCGTTTTCTCTTCCTTCATCCATGTCAGCTCATCCACTGTGATGTTTTTTGCCAAATTCACGGTCTTCAAGGTGGCCACTTGCAGAAGATACGGGAGACCGTCGAAATGGTCATGGTCGTAATTGGTCAGAGTCAAGTTCCCGAGCTCACCCAGGCCCTTGTGATTTTTGGGGAGCCACCCCCACTGCAAAAGAGCGTCTACTGGATGAAAAGAACCATCGTGGCCACAATCGACCATCATCGAGTAGTCGGTCGGGTTTTCGTCGGGCCGGAAGAACACGCACTGACCCATTCCAACATCAAAAGCGACAATATCCAGCATGGGGCACCCTCGCCTCGTTTTTTATTGGAGCACAGTATATTGTGTTTACTAGTCGATTTGCAACACATTATCTTGTGTCCTGGAAGCGAGAGGCCTGATTTTCCACGAGCGGCCGCGCCGGGACCCGGGCCCGCACCACTCGCCCGCGTCAGAATCGCATAGAATGGACCGGACACCCCTAAATCCGGGGTAGAGACAGGAGACCCTGTGCCTGAACACCCACTCACAGAGAAGTTCTTCAGGGAAACCGTCGAGCCCACGGTCGACGAGTATCTGGCGCAGCCCAAAGACATCCGACGCGGACGCCTTGCGGCTATCGTGCTCAACCACATGGTGGATTACTGGCACCAGGATACGCGCGAAAAGAAAGAGGCGATTTATGCAGCGCTTCGCGCCGACACCCCTATTCCGCGGCATCCGGGTTATGACTCTGCCAGCCTCGTTCGCGACATCGCGGATGCCAGCAAGCACGCGAAGCTAGACCGCCAAAAGCCGCCGCCGCAACTGACCGATACCCGCCAGGTGAAACGGCACTACGTCGGGGGTCTCGGCACAGTTTCCCTCGGCACTGCGGGACTGGGCATGGTGGTGTCGGCCGACGTACGGGTCACCCTGGATAATGGCAAATCCTTTATGCTGTCTTACACCATCCGCCAAGTAATGGAAGCCTGGCACAGGAAGCTTCACGCCTCTTAGCACGAGGAGTGGGGATTCTCATAGGCGCTGCCGCGTGGACCAGCGGCACTCAAAGGGCCCCCCGCTGGCGAGCTACAACCCCTTGTACTTCTCCCAGATGGCCGCCTCGCCCGTCAGGACGGGCGCCTTTTCCTTGTACCGGCGAGGCCGGGGCTTCCTGGCTACCCTGGTAGGCAAGGCTGCAAGCCAGGCCTCAACGACGGCCTGACGCCAGTACAACAGCCGAGACCCGGTTACGCGTACTGCGGGCGGAAGTGATTGACTATTGCGCTCCAATCGGCGTCGAACCGCAGCCGGGGTCGTCCCCAAAATCGTAGCCAGGTCTTTGGCAGTTAGCAGCTTGTCCATGGGAGATTCCTCCAGATTTCCTTTGGCCCAAAAACCCCATCCTGACCCCCGAAAACCA
>JAPTWT010000076.1 GCA_028064935.1 Gammaproteobacteria bacterium
AATGGCCGTCCAGAATCCCCTCCCGGTGAGAAGCCCCGAGGCGGGGTCGACAAAGCCCGGAAGATAGTTGTTGGCATAGGCCAGGATCGCCATGACCTCGACCGGCGGGACCGAGACATAGGAGAAGAAGAGGATCCATCCCCAGACCTTGCCCAGCAGGGGACCGTTGCCCACGTGCGAGAGGTGGACGATGGCCCCGCTCCGGGGGGCCAGAGGGCCGAGTTCGGCGAAGACCGTCCCCAGAAGAAGAATCGAGAGGGCGCCGATGGCCCAGGAGCCCATCGACAGGGGGCCCGCCTCCCGGGCCGCATTGAGGGGACCGAAGAGCCACCCCGACCCGATGATGGCGCCCAGGCTGGCATAGAGGAGACCCACCGGCCCCCCCTCCCGGCGAAGGGATCCGGAAGACACGCGGCGCTACCCTGCCGTCGTGGGCCGGAAGGCATTCCCCGGAAAAATCTCCAAAAGGAGCTGTCGGAGCCGTCGCCGCCCGGGAAGGTCCGGAAGGCCCGCAAATCCGCTCTTTCCCACAAAGGATGTCTCCTGCCCCCGGGTCAGGACGAAGAGAAGCAGATCCCGCACATCCTGCATCGTCTCCTCCGGAAGGTCGGGATTCACCGTCCAGAACTCCACTCCGACAACCGGATAGGCTCCGGAAATCTCTCCCCCCACGAGGGAGCGGTCGAAGCCCTCGGGAAAGGCCGGCGCCCGCCCCAGAGCCTCGGCCGCCCGCTGCACCGAGTCCCGTCCCGGGGCGACAAACTCCCCCCGGTCGTTTTTGAGCGAGGCACGGACCAGCGGGGTCCCTTCCAGCCATCCCAGCCCCAGATACCCCACCGCCCCCGGCGTCTTGACAAGGGCGGCCCGCAGCGCCGCCGATCCTGGGAGACCCACCGATCCCCGGGGCCAGGAGGGACGGTCCTCGACGCCGAAAGAGTCCCTCCAGAGAACGGAGGTATGGGTCAGATAGGAGGTCAAAAGGTAGGTCGTTCCGGATCTGTCCGAGCGGTGGATCGGACGGACAGGCAGATGGGGGAGGGAAAGCCCCGGGTTCGCGGCGGAAAGCCCCGGATCATCCCAGAACCGGATCTTTCCCGAAAAGAGACGGGCCAGAAGGGGGCCATCGAGACGCAGGGTTGCCGTTTGGGGCAGGGAGGGAAGATTGGCCGCGACCACCACCCCGGAGAGGGCCACGGGAATGGCGACGATCCCGCCCTCCTGGCGCTTCTGTCGGGAGTTGAGGGGAATGTCGGAGGCCCCGATCGTCGCCCGACCGCCGGTGGCGCTCCGGACTCCGATGCCCGACCCGGTGGACAGCACCTCGACCGGCCGGCCCGGATGCTCCCGGACATAGGCCGACACCCAGCTCTCCTCGAGAGGCGTGAGCATGGAGGATCCCGAAAGAAGAAGCTCTTCGGCACGGACAGGCCCCTGAAACAACAGAAAAAAGATGAAGCTTGCGAAAACAGGACAGATCCGTCGCATATCAGGCCTCATCGGTCCTCCCTGGAAAGCCCGGCCCTCACGAGGGGTCCGGAAGAGACAGAAGTCAAGGCGGCAGAGGAAAAATCTGCCCCGGTCAGGATTTCTTCTTCGGAGGCCGGGGGTTTTCGGGCTCGAAGGGGCGGGGACGGGGAGTCCCGAGGCCCGAGAGGAAGTATCCCGAATAAAAGAGGGCGACTCCGAAGAGGAAGATCTTCAAAAGGAACATCATCGTCATGGTCTTGACGAAAAACAGGACCACATCGACGAAGGTCACGATGATTCCGGCGAGCTGCAGGACCCGCCCGGCCGGATAGAGGAAGTCACGCACCGGAGAGCCTCCCGGAAAGGGTGGAGAGACAAAGGTCGGCGATCATTCTCGAACGCCGGGGGTCCGGCGGCTGGCAGGCCACCGCCAGGGTCACCCCGTCCGCCTGCCTGACGGCGGGAACGGAGATCCGCCTCCGGGAGGTCCGGGTGGCCACGTTGGTCGGGGCGCTGCCTCTCCTTCCGGCGATCCGGTCGTTCACCTCCGGATCGTCGGTGAGGGCAAAGACAACGCCAAAGCCGTGCTCGTCTCCCTCGACATAGCGTCTCCGAACCCAAGAGATCCGCCCCTCTTCGGCCAGGCGGACAAGGTCGGAAACGGCCACCGGACTCACGAGAAACACCCGGGCCCCCGCCTCGAGAAGGCGGGGAATCCGCCGGGCCGCCACCTTCCCTCCTCCCACCACCAGAACGGCGTCGCCGGCAAGGTCGGCGACCAGGGGATAGGCGCTCACGAGATGAAGCCCCGCCGCTTCCAGTAATCCAGGAGAATCTGGGCCTTTCTCGCATAGAAGGTCCCCGGAGACTGGGAGACGATCGTGCGCATCACCTCGGCCGCCTTTTCGCGCTTCTTTTCGTGAAAGAGCGCCTTGGCGTAGTTGTACTGGGCCCGGGGATAGATCTTGGAATCGGGATATTTCAGAAGGATGGTGTGGAACCGGTAGGCCGCGGCCTTGTAGAACTTGGTCCGGTAGTAGAAGCTTCCCACGTAAAAATGGAGCCGCGCCTTGCGCTCCCGGCAAAAGGCCACCTTCTTCTGGGCCTTCTCCACATAGGGAGAGTCGGGATACTCGTCGATCACCTTCTGGAAATCGGCCAGGGCCTTCTCCGTCGGGGAGGGATCGCGGTCGATCCCTCCGATCTGGTAGAAATCGCACATCCCGATCCGATACTGGGCAAAGGCGGCGAGCGGATGGGTGGGGTGAAGCTCGAGGAAGCGCTTGTATTCCCCCCGGGCCTCGATGAAATCCCCCTTGAAGTAGA
>JAPTWT010000200.1 GCA_028064935.1 Gammaproteobacteria bacterium
AATAAGCTGCATCACAGACTCACACCCCGCCTCACTGTCAAGCGCATGCTCAATCGCCGCAACTTGCCCCCGAATCCGCCGAACCCTCGCCAAAAGCTTCCGTCTTTCACGAATTGTATGAGTCATGCGGGGACATTTAGGCTACCCCCCTATTCTATACAATCCGCGGCGAACGAATCCACGTGCAAAATCTGCCGTCGGCTTAGCTGGGCAATACACAACCAACCGGTCCCCCGGATGCGACTAGGAGACCGTTTTCCGCAAGCGGCCTTCCGCACAAACTCGCCACCGAGAGATGCAAATGCCGGTTCCCGACTTTGGCAAGCTAGAAAGCGTCGAACAGCGACAGTCGCAGAGCGGGAACCATAGAACCGAGTGGGGTTTAAAGGCCAGTTTTTGCCGTTAGGCGGCCCTCGGTGCGGCGCGCCAGCCATGGCCCGTATTAGCCACACGAAAAATGAGCATTGCGGCTGTTAACACTCTGCTTCCCAGCCCCAATGCAAATGTGCAGGCGAGGCTGGCATCCAAAGTTACGACACTGGTGTCCGTCGGCTGTCGTACGTAGGGTTTCAAAGACTGAGGGGTTCAGCATGGCACACCGCTTCTACTCGGTCACCAGCCGGGTCAAACAGAAATGCCGCGTAATAATTAATACTCATGGTACTGAGGCCTAAGGCCCGGCAAGCCGTTTGAACACCCATCTTTTGAGAGGGCGGCAGCAATGCCTGCATTTACCTGGCCGTGCGACAAGGCCTTGAAACATCAATGACGCTCGTTCTCCTCAATACGGGACAAGTCCACGTATATGCAAGACACGTCGAGTGGTTGTCCGCTCGCGAACACCGTTCATCATAACCAAGTGCGCCCTTTCAATCATAAACCCTTTCGCGCACCAACTGCGTTCATGATGGCATCATAGAACGGACAGGCAACCTCAAGATCGGGTACGTCAATCGAAAGTGATCGAGGAGCTGCAACGATTGTCTTCAACGGAAATCGATAAATCATTGAGGCGTTGTTGGTATATCAAGAAAAGTTTGGTTGTCCGACAATCGATCAAGATGTCTTTCGTTGGTGTGTTTGGTGGTGGAGGATTGGGTTGGTTTTTTTTGGGGTAGCGTTTGGTTACCAGACGTAAGGTGACGCGGTCGGTTCGGTGAGTAATTTGGTGGTATTGGTGATGGGCATGGGGCGTCCGAGGAGGTAGCCCTGGACGTGGTTGCAGCCGTGCTGGCAGACGCGGCGGAGCTGAGCGGGGGTTTCGACGCCTTCGGCGGTGACGGTAAGGCGGAGGGAGTGGCCGAGGCTGATGATGGCGTGGACGATGGTGGCGGTATCCTTGTCGGTTTCGAGGCCTTCGACGAAGGAGCGGTCGATTTTGAGGCTGTCGAAGGAGACGAGGCGGAGGTAGCTGAGGCTGGAGTATCCTGCTCCGAAATCGTCGATGGCGAGGCGGAGGCCGAGGGCTTTCAGTCCCTTGAGGGTTGCGGACTGGTCGGGGTTGTCGATCAGGGCGCTTTCGGTGACTTCCAGTTCGAGGCGCTCCGGGGCGAGACCGGTGCGTTCGAGGATTTCCCGGGTTGCGGTGACGAAGTCGCCGGTGCGCAGCTGCAGGGGGGAGACATTGACGGCGACGCCGATGGTGCTGGGCCAGCGGGTGGCGTCGGCGCAGGCGGTTTCGAGGACCCACAATCCCAGCCTGCCGATCAGGCCGCTGCCCTCGGCCACGGGGATGAATTCTGACGGTGGCACCTCGCCCAGCGAGGGATGCGTCCAGCGGGTCAGGGCCTCGAACCCGGTGATCTGCCGGGTTTTGCAGTTGAACAGGGGTTGATACTGCAGCGTCAGCCGTCCCGAGCGGAAGGCCTTCTCGAGGTCCCGCTCCAGGGTCCGGCGCTTGACCACCCGCTCGTCCATCTCCGGTTCGAAGAACCGCCAGCGGCCGCGGCCGTCGGCCTTGGCGAACCCCAGGGCGATGTGGGCGCTCCGGAGCAGAACCTCGGCGTTGCCGCCATCATCGGGGTGCAGGGCGATGCCGACGCTGGCGCCGGCGACGATCTCCTCGCCCTCGATCGTGAACGGCTTGTCGAGGGCATCGATCACCCGCTCGGCAAAAGTCGTCACGCTGTCCGGGTCGTTCGATCGCTGCTGCAGGATGACGAACTCGTCACTGCCGAACCGGCCCACCACGTCGGTGCCCCGCGTCATCTGCTGCAGCCGCTCGGCCACCGCAACCAGCACCGCGTCGCCCATCCGCGGACCAAACGCCTCGCCGATCGCGGCAAACCAGAACGGCGCTACGCAGAGACAGGCAAACCGGCGTTCCGGCAACGCACCCGCAAGCACCTGGTTCAGCCGCTCCTCCAGAAACGAGGCCCGCGGCAGCTCCGTCAGCGCATCATAGTGCGCCGCCTTCTCCTGGTACCGCCGCGCCTGCTCCGCGTAATGCGCCATCGACTCATCACGGGCCGTGACCACAAAACCAAGCAGCAGCAGGATGCCCCCACTCGCGGCAATCGCCACCGCCATCCATGCAGCCGGAACACTCACGTCCAGCGGATGAGCCCCCGCCGCCACCGTCACCCGGTGCGCGCTGAGCGCGGTCATCACCATCACAATGGGCACACCCAGAGCCAGGGTAAGAAAAACAAGGGCCTGGCGGCGCGCCCTCCTGCCCGTCGACCGGCGGCCAAAATCCAGCGCCAGCGCCACCGCCATCGACCCGACCACAACCATCATGCCGATAAAGACAAGATGATCTGCCCCCGTAGCCCCTTGCGACAGCCGGTA
>JAPTWT010000312.1 GCA_028064935.1 Gammaproteobacteria bacterium
GGAACGGGCGATCGGCAACGGGCGCTCGCCTCACTGGCCCGGGCTGGGTTTAGTCGCAGGATTGCTGAGTCTGCCATGGCGATGGATGCGGAGGCGGCAGAGGCGCTGATCGCGTCATTCCGCGATAATCTGTGATCGCGACACCAACCTTGGATTGGACTCGACAGTGCTCTCTTCGTGCTTATGAGCGGCTACCCTGGCAAGCTTTTTGGGGAGGCGAGAACTCAGGACGGCGACGGGAAGTAACGGCGCATTGAAGTAATGCGGCAGGTTTCAGCATTACCGGTCGGCAATTACCGGCGCGTCACCTGTTGATGCGGGAGTAGAAAGCGATTGTTTCCCTTAATTTGACAGCAGGCTCTTGATCCCATAGGTGGTCCAGCATTGCCGGGAATGTGGACGGACCTACGGGGTCTGCGCCCGCCCGCTCGTCCTGTCAGGATGTGAGGGACTACCGGTACAAAATGTTTGCAAAGAATTAAGGAGACCGCTTTGACCAAGCGCACTGCGAGCAAGTACAAAGTCAACCGTCGCCTAGGGGTCAACCTGTGGGGGCGAGCAAAGTCACCGATTAACAAACGTGACTATGGTCCCGGCCAGCATGGCCAGCGCCGGAAGAAGCCATCGGATTACGGTGTTCAGTTGATGGCAAAACAAAAGCTTCGCGCTTACTATGGCAATATCAGCGAAAAGCAATTCTATCGCTACTACGAGGAGGCTGGTCGTCGTCGCGGTGATACCTCGGAGAATCTTATCGAACTCCTCGAACGGCGCCTTGACGCCGTGATCTATCGGCTGAAATTTGCCGTCACGCCGTTTGCGGCGCGGCAGTTCGTAAGCCACGGGCACATCCTCGTGAACGGTAAACGCGTGAATATTCCGTCCTATCAGGTGCGAGACGGTGACATTATTGAGGTTCGCGAGAGATCCAAACAGATTGCCGCTCTACTCGATGCCTCGCAAAGCGCAGAACGTGACGTTCCGGAATATCTGGAGGTTGATCACCGAGCGATGAAGGGGAGATATGTCCGTGCCCCGAAGCTTGTTGACGTGCCCTATCCTGTGCAGATGGAGCCAAACTTGGTCGTCGAGTTTTACTCCCGCTAGGCATGGAGCCCGGCCACACCCGCTTTGTGGATGTGGCCGGAAACGTTTTGATCAACGCCTTGGCGGGAATGCTCGATTCCTGATCTCCTCGGCGTACGTTGCAATTGCGTCGGTGATCAGTCGCGCTCCATCAAGATAACGTTTGGCGAATGCAGGCACGTACTCGGCGTCGAGCCCCAGCACATCATGTAATACTAGGATTTGAGCATCGGTATCCGGGCCAGCTCCGATACCGATGGTGGGAATAGGGGAACGTTTCGTGATTTCTGCGGCGAGTGGGCTAGGAATCGCCTCCATCAGCAGCATTCTGGCCCCCGCTGATATCAGTGCGTCCGCGTCCGCGATCAACTTGGCTGCCGCAGCTTCGGTAGTTCCTTGACGTTTGAAGCCGCCATACTGTCGAACATGCTGCGGCGTCAGGCCGATGTGGGCACAGATTGGAATCGCCCGGTCGGCAAGAAACGCCACCGTCTCGATCATTGGCGCACCACCCTCCAGCTTAATGATGTCTGCTCCCGCCTTCATCAGCGCCGCTGCGCTTGTAAACGCCTGTTGCGGGCCCGATTCGAAACTGCCGAATGGCAAGTCGGCCATAATCAGACAAAGAGGAGCACCGCGAGCCACCATTTCGGTGTGGTAGATCATTTGATCGAGGCTGACACGTAGCGTATCGCGTTCTCCTTGTACCGTCATGCCAAGGGAGTCGCCGATCAGAATGCCGTCGATCCCTGCAGACTGCGCAAGCCGTGCAAATGCAAAATCATAAGCTGTGATCCAGGCGCGCACTTCACCAGCGTGTTTGGCTCGATCCCACCCTGCAATCGACTTGCGCGACGTCCTGGTGTTGGGGTTGGTTTGCCCGGTCACGCGTCGTTCTCCTTGATCGGCAAGACTTGGTTGGTTTCTACACGGTGAAGGGTGCCTGACGCCACGTCGAAATAAAAGCCTAGAAGCTGCAACTTACCTGCTTCGTGGGCCGATTTTACCCATGGAAACGACTCGAGATTTTCCAATGAAACTCGAACGTTCTCGATTTCGCAGCACCGCAGTGCTGCATCACGATCGTGCGGGTGGGCAGCAAGTGCCCGACGGCGAGCAGGCTCGGCAATTTGCACCCATGGGGCGACGAAGTCCCTGGCATTTGTCGGCGCACCGTGCATCAGGGCAGCTACACCGCCGCAGGAACTGTGGCCGAAAACCGCAATTCGTTTAACCTCCAGAACCCGGACCGCAAATTCGATTGCAGCGGAGGTTCCGTGAAATGCTCCATCGGGCATATATGGTGGAACAAGGTTGGCGATGTTACGAAGCGAAAAGATCTCGCCTGGCGAGCCGTCAATGATCATCTCGGGAGCAACCCGGGAGTCACTGCACGCGATGGCAAGAGTATGGGGCTGCTGACCGTTTCGGGCCAGGTTTTCCAAATTGTAGCGTTCGACAAGCCATCGGTTTGCACGGAACCGACGATAACCTCTGATCAGCTCTTCCATACGACAAGCTTCCGATTATCCGCTGTTTTTGGTATACTATATTTAATATTATCTCGCAATCATTGTTATCCCAAGATTGCCTCAACACATCGGTGAATCAACCGGATCTAATTATGTACGGAATTATGAGTACGAGAAGCAGATGGTTGATGGTTCGGATAATTATTTGCTCCATTTTGAAAGGGCGA
>JAPTWT010000268.1 GCA_028064935.1 Gammaproteobacteria bacterium
ATACTGCTTGTCCCGCAGCGTATCCATCGGTTGCCAGAAGCCACTGTGGCGGTAGGCCATCAGTTCGCTCTCGCGCACCAGGCGTTCCATGGGTCCCTTCTCCCATACGGTCTCGTCGCCCTCGATATAGTCCAGGGTCTCGGGATCCAGAACGAAAAACCCGCCGTTCACCCAGGCCCCGTCGCCCTCCGGTTTTTCGCAGAAATTGGGGACGTGGTCGTCGTGGGGAGAGAGCTCGAAAGCGCCGAAACGGCCTGGCGGCTGAGCGGCCAGCAGGGTGGCCTTGCGCCCGTGTCGTCGGTGAAAAGCGATCTCGGCGCCGATATCGACATCGCAGACCCCATCGCCGTAGGTCATGCAAAAGGGTTCATCCACGTCCAGATACTCACGTACCCGGCGTAGACGTCCGCCCGTCATGGTCTGTGCCCCGGTGTCAATCAGATGCACGCGCCAAGGTTCGGCGCAGGGGCGCTGATATTGCAGATGGCTGCTGGCGAGATCGATGGTGACATCGGCTCTGCGCAACAGGTAGCTCGTGAAGAACTCCTTGATCATGAAGCCCTTGTAGCCCAGGCAGATGATGAACTCCTGAACGCCATGGGTCGAATAGTGCTTCATGATGTGCCACAAAATAGGCATGCCGCCGATTTCGACCATCGGCTTGGGGCGTACCCCCGTTTCTTCCGCCAGCCGGGTTCCGAACCCCCCGGCTAAGATGACCGCTTTCATTCAAGAGCCCCCCTCCATCCGACTATACTGCTGAAGATTCACCGTTGATTTACAAAAAACGACCGATGGCGCGGCAAAAATGCCACCAGTAGAAAATCTGAATCTTGTGTATAGATGGATGCGGGGCGTCCCAGCCCGCGCCCTCCATAAGCGCGGTGAGGCCCTGTTTGACGATCATGTTACGTGATTCGCGCGCCTCATTCCACACCATTTTTTCTAATATTCCACCGAACGGTGAAGGCGCATGCTACTGAATTATCCATACCCGGCTGGCGGTCATCGCGCCCTTTGCGTGGCCTTCCGGAAACGGGTCCGATGCGCTCCGTGTTTTGCCTGCCCGGGAGTGCGGCATGCGCATGCGTATTGTGCCTGGAAAGCCGGCCACCCGTGAGGTCGGCTCACCCCATCCCGTAAGGCACCAGCACCCACCCCAGCGCCAGCATCAGAATCCCCAACGCGGCGAAGCCTTCCCAGCCGCGGCGGCACAGCAGGCGATCGGGGTTGCTGAGGGTGGCGGGCTTCCACAAGGCGCTGAGGTAATAGACAAAGGAGAAGGCGCTGCCGAAGGCGACGAGGAGGGCGAGCCAGAGTATCTGACCGTGAATGTCGACGATGATCACGAAGAGCTTGGCGAAAAAGCCGATGCTCGGCGGCATGCCGGCCAGCGACAGCAGGGTGACGCCCAACAGGCCGGCAAGCACCGGCTGACGCGCACGCAGGACCGCCCACGGGATGGCGACACTGTTCTCGGGCAGACTGGACAGGCCCATGAAGGTACCGACACTCATGATGCCGTAGACCAGGGCATAGGCGCTGGCGGCGATGGTGCCCACCGGACCCGCCGCCAATGCCGCGAGAAAATAACCGGCGTGGGCGATGGCGGAATGGCCGAGCATGCGCCGCAGGTGCCCAGCGCGGTAAGCGAGGAAATTACCAATCAGGATGCTGGCGGCAGCGATGCCAGAGACGGGGAGTTGCAGGCGCGGTGTGGCGCTGACCAGGGTGATCAGCGCCCCCATCACGGCCACTTTACCCACCCCGCTGAGGAAAATCAGCATGGGTGCCGGGGCGCCCTGATAAATGTCGGCGACCCAGGCGTGGAAGGGGGCGGCAGCGATTTCGAAACTCAAGGCGGCCAGCAGGGCGAGCACCCCGATCAGACCATAGATGGTGCCGGCCATGCCGCTGAAAGGCGGAATCACCGCGAGGCTGCCATCCCCGAGATAGATCAAGGCGATGCCGATGGCGAACTGGGCCGAGGCCAGGGCCGCCAACAATGCGTATTTGAAAGCGGCCTCCAGCGCGCCTCGCCCACTGCCCGGCCAGGCCAGCAACGCGAAGAAGGGCAGAACCTGTAGCTCCAGGCCGACGAAGAGAAAGAGCAGATTCTGTCCGCCGACCAGCATCAGGCTGCCGGTCAGCGCCGTCAGGAGGAGTCCGGTAAAACTGCCGGGCAGCTTCCGGGGCAGGGGGTGGAAAGCCACAAAGGTGAGCCCCGCCGCCGTTGCCAGGCTCAGATAGACCCCGAGCAAGGTCGCGCTGGAATTCCAGTAAAGAAAATCTCCGAGGGTGAGTTTTTCGACCATGATGCTGATGGCGGCGGCGATGGCGGCACCCCCTCCCCACCAGGGCATGATCCTACCGATGCGCAGGGCATCGCCGAGGAAGGCGATCACGGCGGCGCCCGCAACAATCAGCAAGGGCAATAGCGACGGACTATACACCATGACCGCCTCCGCCGAGGGCCTCGCTGCCATGCGCGGAAAGCAGCGTGCCGAGGTGCGCGAGGACGGTCTGCGGATCCAGCCCCATCCAGAGCGTGAGCAGACCCAAGACCCAGAACAGTAACCACTCGCCCTGCCGCAAGTCCGCCAGGGCGTCCGGCAAGACGGCGTTCAGGGGCCCCAGCATCACCCGCTCATAAATGCGCAGGAAGTAGATCACTCCGGCGAGAATGCCGAGTGTCGCCAGCCCCGCCGCCCAGGGCAGCACCTGAAAAGCCCCCGCCAGGCTGAGGAACTCGCCGGGGAAGTTGGCGAGGCCCGGCAGGCCC
>JAPTWT010000177.1 GCA_028064935.1 Gammaproteobacteria bacterium
CCTGGCAGTTATCTTGCTTGCCCAACTGCCCGCAGTATTGGCGAGCGACACCCACGGAATGGCGACCGTTCTTCGGAAACCCGGTGTCGTCGACGATCCAGTAGCATCCCTTCTCGAGCCCCAAGGTGGGAGTCACCCATTCGCGTACCCCTTCAAGCACCGCCTCATCCGACCAGTCCGACTTGGCCACCATATGATGCAACGATTGGTGCTTGGCGCTCACGCGCCAAGGGTCAATATGCGCCGCCAGCGGTTCGATACTCTTTCGCTCTATCGGCAGCATCAGACCGCGACTGTATTCCATGAAACCGAGGCGACGATCCGCATGCCCCAGTCGCTCACACAACAGATCCATATACCGCTCAAACTCATCCAGATCCACCATGGCGCCTTCGCCTCCCTTTTACAGCCGCCCCATGATGCCAGAAAGTTTATGACACAGTAAGATTAAGAGAATAAACTCTTGACCTGAGGTGAGATGATGAAAACCAAGAAGCCAACCGAGAAGACGACCCGCAAGCGTTACAGTGACGAGTTCAAGGACCAGGCCCTGAAGCGAGTTGAACGGGATGGAGTAGCGGTGGTTGCCCAGGATCTCGGAATCGCCGAGACGCAAATTTACGCCTGGCGACGCAAGCGCCAGATGGAGGGCACTGTCACCGAGGCAGAGCGGTTGCAGGAGGCCTGGGCCGCCCGTCTGAAGCGGGATATGGCGCGCCTGGAAGAGGAGGACGCGTTTTTAAAAAAAGCCTCGGCGTACGGTAAGCAAATCAGTCGAAGTGAAGTACGCCCTGATCCGGCGCCACGAAGGAGATCATGCGGTGGCATTCATGTGCCGTCTGCTCTCGGTCTCCCGCAGCGGCTACTACGACTGGCGTGACCGTCCAATCCCTCCCCGGACCCGGGCCGATGAGGCGCTTTTGGGGGCGATACGGCGGGTCTACGACGATCACAAAGGGCGGCTTGGCTCGCCGCGGATCACGCACGAGCTACGTAACGAAGGTCAGCGTGTTGGCGAGAATCGCATCGCCCGGCTGATGCGTGCCAACGTCTTGCGGGCCAAGGCAGCGCGCAGATACAAGGCGACGACCAACTCGGCGCACAATCTGCCGGTGGCGCCCAATCTCCTCGATCAGGACTTCAGTGCCAAACGGCCGAATCAGAAGTGGGTGGCAGACATCACCTATCTTGCCACGGACGAGGGGTGGCTGTATCTCGCCGTGGTCCTTGATCTCTATGCCCGTAAGGTCGTCGGCTGGGCGATGTCGGAGCGGATGACGGCAAGACTCACCTGTGATGCCCTGCGTATGGCGCTGTGGCGGCGCAAGCGGCCCCGGGGCGTCATCGTCCATTCCGATAGGGGTTCCCAGTACTGTGCACATGACTACCGCCGTCTCCTGCGGGACAACGGCCTCATTGCCAGCATGAGCAAGAAAGGTGATTGCTACGACAACGCGGCCATGGAAAGCTGGAACCATAGTCTCAAAGTCGAGGCCATCCATGGAGAACGATTCCCCACACGGCAAGATGCCAGGAACCAGGTGTTCGAATACATCGAAATCTACTACAATCGAAAGCGCCTGCACTCACGTCTCGGATACCTATCCCCCGAGGCCTTCGAGCGGCAGCATGTGGCTTAACTGAGTGTCCGTGGATTCGGGGGAAGATCACTGGGGACCTGCCCACGAACGATTTCTGTCAGCGATGCAGTTTGATGATCCCGCCCACCACATCGCTTTCACCGAATACCGGCTGCAGGTGCGCTTTGATACGGAACGCGTAGCCCGCTTAGACGAGGCCCTCCGCGCGCAGACCGCCATCTGGCGGTTTCTGCCGGTCGTCAAAGCCCTCATGACCTTGCGGGCCATCGATTTTCTGGGCGCTGCCACCATAGTAGCCGAATTGGGCGATCTGCGCCGGTTCCCACACCCACAAGACCTCATGGGGTATCTCGGCCTTGTGCCGGGCGAGCATTCCAGTGGCGGCACTCGCCATCAGGGGGGCTTGACCAAGACCGGCAACGGGCACGTGCGCCGCATCCTGATTGAGGCAGCCTGGAACTATCGCTTTACCCTACGCATTGGCGAATCGCGACAACCGCGCCTTCAGGGGCAGCCCCGCCAACGCATGGAGATGGCTTGGAAGGCCCAAGTGCGACTCTGTCATCGCTTTCGACGCCTCAGGGCCCGCGGCCTGCACCACAACAAGGTCTGTGCCGCCATTGCGCGCGAGCTCTCAGGCTTCATTTGGGATATCGGGAGACAAGTGCCTATCGAATAATATCAACAAAAACACGGAAGTCCCTGCGGATCGGTAACGCGGCGGCAGGCGCGAATGAGGGGAATCCTCGAGATTTTTTTGTGGGCACAGCATTTGCGATCCCCGAAGCAAGAGCGAGGCCGCCCCGAGACGAAACATGTAATGCCGCTAACCAATGCGCGAATAGGAGCTTGATTCCTCGTCGATAGTAAGCCTGTTCGCCGCGTTACTGATACGGTGGGACACTGACCTTATGAACAGATTGAGAGCACGGCTTGCCGTGAGGAATTTCTCTGGACCTCTTGACAGAAAGGGGCCATAGGAAAAATCCCTCTCCTGCCGCAAACGCGCACACTCACGGCGCAAGCGGGCGAGCTCACTGTTGGCGGCCTTTTGGGCCTCGACCGTCGTACCCGAGGCGCTGGCCGTCTTCTGAGCACTGACCCATCCGTACAGCGTCTTTTCTGAGATCCCGAGGTTACGGGCCGCTTGGGCTACTGACGGTGCTTCCAAAGCAAGCCTTACAGCTTCCGCCTTATACTCCGGGGAATAGACCACTTTTTGCTGATTCTGCGGCTTCTGCTTTTGCTTCATGTAAACCTCCGATAAGGGAATTATCCCTAAACGTGAGGTGTCTGTGAAACCAGGGCAAGGTCAGTCCACCGCCACCTGGAGGCCCAGGGCGTCAAGGTCACCAAGGGGACGATCGTGGACGCCACCATCATCAATGCCCCTTCGTCGACCAAGAACCGGGACAAAGAGCGTGATCCCGACATGCATCAGACGCGGAAAGGGAACCAGTGGTACTTCGGGATGAAAGCGCATATCGGGGTCGACAGCAAGACCAAAGTCATCCATGCCGTAGTGGCCACCGCCGCCAACGTCCATGACGCCACGGTCCTGCCCGATCTGCTCCATGGGGAGGAGACCCGGGTGTGGGGCGACTCGGCCTATCAGGGCCAGACCGAAGTCCTCCGGCAACACGCCCCCAAGGCCCGCAACCTCACCAACCGCCGCTATCGTTACAAGGGCGTCGTGAATGAGGCCGAGCGCGCCCGCAACCGTATCAAGTCCCAGATCCGCAGCCGCGTGGAGCACGCCTTCGGCGTCATCAAGGGCGTGTTCCATTTCACCAAGGTCCGCTACCGGGGTCTCGAGAAGAACGCCCATCGGCTGCTTGTGACCTGCGCCTTGGCCAACCTCTACCTCGTCCGCAAACGCCTGCTGCGACCTCTCAGGGCGTAGTCTGTCCGGAATTCGGGTTTCAGGCCACAAAAAGCCCCTCGAACGGCCCAACGAAGCCCGATCGGGGCGCGGAACAGCGTGTTTTGGTTTTCCATCCCGCCAGAACCCCGTTTCGGGGCCTTGCGCTTGTCGAAATGGGGGTTAGATAAGACATTCCCTAAGTCCCTCACCAAACGCGACTCCACGAACCGAAAACCCATCAATTACGGTGGCCGTGCTCACCTTGTCCGTCATCCATCGCTGTTGCATAATCATTACTCGCATGCAGGGCGGAGATCGGAAGACCGTTTACGCTGGCCACTTTCGCGAGAAGCAGGCTTATTGGACTGCGGAGCTGCACGGGAACCCATGGGGCACAACGGAGATGTTGCTGCTTCGGTCCTTGCAATGAACGATTTCGCCACACAGAAAGGCGTAGAGCAATGTTACAAGCGCGGCGGGCCAGACAATGGCGGCGGACTGGATGATCGACGCATTCTCAGCTTATCGCTCGGCTACCTGGAGGGGCTCAGCGCGTCAATACGGCACACAGCGCTTTCACCGCTTTGATTGCCAACCTCGTTCCTATAAGGGCGTGATCTCCTATCACCGAAAGAACGGCTCGTGCGCATTGCGCCCGCCGGCCGTTTGGCGGTATCAAGACTATTGTTTTGCCCAACCAAAGCCCGCCCGAAGCCATTTTTGCCGGACGCGCCATAATCTTCAGGCCGCCCCCCCTTATACCCAGCCCTTCCGTGCGGACCCAATCCTGCGGCTCCGTTGCAACAAGGGCGACATCGCGAATCGATCTATAACGGTAAACCGCCAATCCAGATGGAACGGGCATGAATAGCAGCCTTGCGCTGACCTCAGCCCGGCGAGCCGTTCTTTACCGCGCACCTTGCTGGCGACATCATGGCATTTCTATGCTTTCAGACGATCCTATCGGCATGCCTAACCCGCGGCATCGGGGTGGACATGTTTACGCCTTATAGGGCCCGGCAGGAAGCCTATGCCAAGGCATGCCGAGGCTAACCGGGTACGGATTACATGAGCCACTCCTTAAGGCGCCGTGAGGTGCGTTTGTTCATCTCCTCGACTTTTCAGGATCTTGCCACCGAACGGCAAGTGCTTTCCGTAGACGCTTTTCCTCGCCTAAGACAGGAATGCGCCAAGCGCGAGGTGGCATTTACTGAAATCGACCTGCGATGGGGAATAAGCGATGATGAGGCGCGCGCTTTCAATGTCTTGAAGATATGCCTAGAGGAGATCGAGCGTTGCGCCGAGTTTCCGCCATTTTTTGTGGCGATCCTGGGAGGTCGTTATGGGTGGGTGCCGGGCGACGATGACTGGCGTCCAGTGCGCGAGGCGTCTCGGAGCCTAGCGGAATTTAGCCAACGGCACCAAGGAGAAAGCATTACGGCATTGGAGATCCAGTTTGCCGCACTCGATAGGCAAGGGGCGCTGGCCGACTCCTTTTTCTACTTCATGGAGACCCAGGGTGAGCAGGATCCGCGACAGCGGATTTTGAAGAAGAAGATACAATCGGCCGGGGCAACGGTTCGAGCAGCAATAGACGAACCCAAAACGCTATCCGATCAGATCTTCACCGACTTGCTGGCGTCCATAGAGCGGCGGTTTCCCCTTAAAACCAAGCCGAGCGCCATGGAGGAAATGATGGCCGCGCAGGCTCGCTATTCTGCCGAACTCGCCGACGCCTACATCGATGCGCCCCAAGGACTGGGAATACGCTGGAACGATATCAAAACATCGGGCAGATATTGCCTCTTTGGTGCATCGGGCACGGGAAAGTCGGCATGGCTCGCCCATTGTGCTCGGCAGGCGCGGGCCGATGATCCAAAACGCCATGTTTTTATTCATCACGTCGGGATCGGTGAGTCGCTTGGGCGTCACGACTGGATGGGGGCGCTTTTTTATTGGGGGCGGGAATCCAAGCTCACAGAAATGGATATGCCGGCAAACCGGGCGCAACTCCAGGCATCGCTTCCGGCGGTTCTAGAGGCTTTTTCGGCCAGCGAGGATATCTGGATCATTACTGACGCCGTCGATCAATTCGAGAATGCCGTCGCTCTCGAGGAATGGTTTCCGTTAGGCAGGAAGGGGCGTCTTACTTGGATCGTCAGTACTGCGAATGAAGAGCAAGCCACGGTATTCGCGGAGGACGGCTGGGAATTTCTTGGCATGCGGCCCTTAGGCCGCATGCAGGCTCAAGGCCTGATAGAGTCCGGTCTTGGCCGCTATAGAAAGCGCCTCCCGCTGCCCCTTTTGGAGCAGTGTATCGTGCATCCCATGGCAGGAAACCCACTTTTTTTAAAGGTGTTATATGAGGAGCTACGGGCCCATGACAAACATGAGACGCTGTCGGCGCGGCTAAGGGAGCTTCTGGCATCCAGGACGCTGGCATCGCTGTTTATGAAAATGCTCGAACGCCTTTCCGCGGACGTAGGACCACACGCGATTTACGTCTTGGCCTGTATTGGTCAGGCGCGGCATGGGGCAAGTGAGCCGGAGCTTCGCTCCGCGCTCGGCCTGCGCCCTTGGGATGTTCACCAAGTGATATTGATCGCGCAGCCGTACTTGATTTCGTATCAAGGACGTCTCAAGCCGTTCCATGCTTCATTAGCGGTGGCGCTTGTGGGTCTCCCAGAGGCCGCCTCCGTGCGTGTGATCTGGCACCGTTTCTGGGCAGCATCGCAAGACATGCCGCGCCGATTCGAGGAGTATCCATGGGTCCTTGAGGCCCTGGGTGAACTATCGGCCCTGCATGCATGGATATACAATCCGGAGACCTTGGCGTTTGCCGAGGAAAATGGCCGCATGGACGCGTTGGCACAGTGGTATACGTCGACAAAGGGAGCAGGCGGGAACCCGGCCTTGGGATCTGAACATTTAGTGAACTGGCCGCTTTTGTCGCTACGTGGATTGCGCGAGTTCGCCTACCAAATTGGGGATCGGGCTCTAGAGGAGATTTCTCTTGAGGCCCAGAATGGAAAAGACGGCTTTCGCAAAAGCGCCTGGCTTATTGACAAATCGCGCCTCTATAATCGGCGTGGCGATCAGAAGGCCGCGGTCTCGTTAGCGCAAGCGGCCGCAAAGTGCGCATTGGCCGGGCCCGAACGGCTGGAAGCGGAGATGAATCTGGTTCAGATGTGGGCCTTCGGGGACGCACCAGGCGAAGCCCTCAAGCTCATTCGGCGAATTACCCAAAAGACTCGCGCGGTATTGGCCGACGACCTCAAACTGCAAGCGTACCTTTGCCAGTATACAAGCTTTGCTTGCCATTTTTTGGATCTTAACCGGCAGAGCCATGCCAGCAGCCTTCGCGCCGTTGAGCTTTACGGTGCGCTTGGCCGCCGGTACGATCAGGGTATTTCATGGGTCAATGCGGGCGACGGTGCGTGGGGAGCGGGGGATTGGGCGGAAGCCGAGCGGTGTTTCGATCGTGCGCTTTCGATGGCTACAAAATACGCCTTGCCGCAAGTGGAGGACATAGCGCAGATTTGCCTTGGCAATCTAAGGCTATCGCAAGGAAGGGTCGATGAGGCATGTGTCCTCTATGAGAGCGGAATCGCGCTGGCCGAGAGAATCGGGCAGGACTGGGATGTGCTTTACGGAAGGGTGTATGCGGCCCTCGCCAAGGGATTTCTAGGGGATATGCCTCGGGAGTTTACAGGGCTCACTCGAAAGGCGGATGACTCCGGTTATCATTATCTGGCAGATTTGGCGCGCGCCTACGCGGTGGTTCTTGGGGTTGCGGATCCATCGGTCGTAGAAAGTCTTAAGGACTCCCCGTTTCCCGGCCCCAGGGCTTACGCGCTGGCTTCACTGGCCGGCTCGGACCATGCGGCGCTGCGGAGCCTGCAAGCTATTGTCAAGAAGACCGAAGGGATAAAGGGCCCTTCGGAATATATTCGGGACGCAACGGCGAGCCAACGTATGAAGAAGGACGCGAAGGATAATGTGCTAAGGGTCATGGATAAGGCAACCATCAAACTCACGCGCTGCAATATCACGGCATGCGAAGCCATGTGTTGTCACGACGGCGTGTATCTCATGGCGGAGGAAGAGATATTTCTCAAGGAGTTGCTTCTGCGGGTCCCGGAACTCAAGGAGATCGTACCGGAAAACTTCATTGAGGATGGCTTCTGGAATGGCGCGTTCTACGGTCGCAAAACGGCGACGCGCCCACATGAATATAAAAGCACGCAGTTTCCTGCGCATTTTCCTAGGACTCGCTGTGTCTTCGGCGATGACGACGGGCTCTGCGAGCTGGAGAAGTTCGCGCGCCTGCGGGGGAACCACCCCTGGAGTTTCAAGCCGGCGGCCTGCTGGATGTTTCCTTTGAGCGCTGAGAACGGGTCACCCGTTCCGCCCCCCACGGATCCCACGCTGGATCCCTATTACCAACCTGACTACCCGGGATATGTGAGCGCTGTGCCGTGTGGCCGAAACGATCCCGCAGGCCAGCCATGGTGGGAGACCTTGCGGTTGGAAGTCGAGTACCTGGATGCCGCTCAGGGGTTACCGATTTTAGGATCCCCGGGTCACACGCTAGATGACCTCTTGAACGGCTGAGGCGGCAGGGTAACGGCGGTAAGTTGCGCTCTAAAGAGGTGGGCTTGGGCAGCTTACACTGGCGAAAGAGAAATGTCATGGATGCTACCGCGAGCCGCAAAGACGTCCTCGCCGAGACGCAATGCATTCCCTAGCCGTGCCATGAAAGGTCTACGTGGATGCGCGAAGAACACGGTTCAAGGCGTATTCAGGGACGCGGTAAGATTTTAATTCAGTATGTATGTTTACAGGCATTCGGGATAGTGAAAACAATAAATAATATTAGGGACGGGCGAGGCCTTGGGGAATCGAGGGTCGAGCTGGGGCGGGCCAAACGGAATGGGATACGAGACGGCCGCATGACCTCCGGGAATGAGGACCATGATCGCCTGCTTCCACTTGTTCTTGGGGTTACCGGGCATCGCAACTGTCAGGATCCGGAGCTTGTGCGCGCAGCCGTAGACGACGCCATTGTCACATTGCGACAACGCTATCCGGCCACGCCGCTTATTGCGCTCTCCTCGCTTGCCGAGGGGGCAGACCGCCTGTTCGCGCACGCGGTCTTGGATGCCAGGATTCCACTTTATTGCCCGCTGCCATTTTCTGCCGACGAATACGAGCAGGATTTCCCGAAGAGCGTGAGCGCTTTCCGTGCCCTCTGCGCAGAGGCAGCTGCGGTCTTTCCAGTCCCTTACGCCCCCGGCGTGACTTTGCGCGATGTCGTCATCACACAGGAGAGCCCAAAGAACCGTAATCGGGACAGACAGTACGCGTTAACGGGCCTCTATATCGCGCAACGCGCCCATATCCTCTTTGCGCTGTGGGATGGAGAGGCTGCGCGCGGCTTGGGAGGGACCGCGCAGATCGTGCATTACGCACTCACTGGGCGCGTCGATACCACGGGCCTCGCGGAAGACGACGAGAGGTTTGTTTTTTCGGGCACTGCGAACAGTCTCTTAGATGAACCCGAGCCGGGCTTTGTCTGCCACATCCCCGTGCGCCGTGCCGGGGCAGCTGCTACCGCGCCCCCGCGCCTCGTGCCTCTCTGGAGCCTGGCGGGGGCGGCTCGTCGGGAGGTATCCGGCCCCGACCATGCGCTCTTCCATAAGCTCAATGACTACAACCGGCATATCCGAAGCCTTACAGCCCCCACCCCCGTGGCGGATCCTCCTGCGGGGATGGAGTCCATATCGACTGCGGGAGACCTGTACGCCGCGGGCGTTGCTCGGAAGCTGGCCGCGGCCGATGCGCTTTCGACGTCGGAGATACAGGATGTGCGCCGCCATTTCCGGTGGATCTTCTGGCTCGCCGGCGCCATGACCATAAGCCACGAGATCTACGCGGAGATGGACCCTGTCTGGGGATTTCTCCTTTTGTATCTCCTACTGCTTGCGGCTATCGGTTGGCAAATCGGACGCCTACGCCATCGCCGCCAGAACGCGGCTGCCGTGGAGTATCGCGCCTTGGCAGAGGGACTCCGGGTCCAACTGGCATGGACGCGCACGGGCTTGGTCGACCTCGTGGCCCAGCGCTACCTGCGCCGCTATAGCGAGGGCCTAGGGTGGATCCGCCAGGCCCTTCGCGGGGCAAGCCCCGCTTATTATCCCGCAGCACAGGAGATCGACATCGCCAAGGTCCGGATGGACTGGATCAATGACCAGAGGGAGTATTACGCGGGGAGTATCCAGCGGCGCGGAAGGATCGTGCGGCGCCTTTCGCGCATGAGCACCGCCTGCTTTGTCACGGGCGTCGCGCTCGCGCTCGTGACCCTACCGATCCGTCTTCGGGGTGGTATGCCTACATTTCCCGCCATTCCCATTGTCCTGGATCTTTTGATAGGGCTTTTTCCGGCGCTCGCGGGCCTCTTATCGGGCTATCTTGAGTTTTCCGCCTACGAGGATGATTTGCGAGAGCATGAACGCGCCCACCATCTTTTCGAGAAGGCTTCGCGTGCAGTGGCCCAGGACCATCCAATTCACGAAAAGCAAGAATTGATTCGTCAGCTTGGCATAGAGGTCCTGATCGAACACGCGAATTGGGCGATTCTTCACAAAAGCCGTAATGCTAAGGCGCCCTCTGGCTGAGGCCCTGACGGGACCGGAAAACGTTGTATCGCCGTGCATGGACAACCTGGATGACGTTTGCCCATTAGTCGATATATGGACACCACCTACATTGCAAGCACGTATTGGCTGAGGTAATGGGATAGTCGCCCTCCCTAGCCGGCATCAGAAGTGCCAAAGCGGAGCGTGTGACGTACCACTGACAGAAAGGAGGCGACAATGAAGGTTAAAACAGCAGGAGTGGATCTCGTAAAGGCCGTGCGGTTCATGGGGTGGATGGCCGGGGCAAGGTGGTGTTCCGGAAGGTCCTCAAGCGAACTCAGGTTCTCATGTTCTTCGCCAACTTGGAGCCCTGCTTGATCGGGATAGAAGCCTGTGGCAGCGCGCACCATTGGGCCCGGCAACTGACCGCGCTTGGGCATACGGTAAAACTGATGGCCCCACAATTCGTGAAGCCCTAGGTCAAGACCAACAAGAACGGTGCCGCCTGCGCCGAGGCGATCTGTGAAGTCGTGTCCCGTCCCAGCGTCCGCTTCGTGCCCATAAAAGCCACCGAGAGTCAGGCGGTCCTGGCCCTGTATCGCAGCCGCCAGGGATTCGTCAAAGCGCGCATCCCCCGCTTAAGGCCCAGCTGATCCGCGGATTGCTCTCGGAGTTCGGTCTCGTGATCCCACGCGGCCTGAGCCACGTCACAAATTCGGCGCAACTGAACGAGGGTAAGCATCTGTTGCTTGTCACCCCCTATTGACCCAGATGATCCCCTCCGTAAGAATGCTGTAATTATGACACCCTTCCTAAAATGGGCTGGGGGGAAGCGCTGGTTCACTCAGCGATATTCCCACTTATTGCCCAAGCAGTACAGGCGCTACATTGAGCCCTTCCTAGGCAGTGGCTCGGTCTTTTTCCATCTTCAGCCACAACAAGCGCTCCTGGGCGACTCCAATCCGGATGTGATTTCTGCGTTTCAAGGCATGAAAGAAGATTGGGCGCAAGTCCGCTCCCAGCTTGAGGATCACCAACGCCTGCATTCCGATGCGCACTATTACGCCGTGCGAAGCCAAGTACCCGATGATAGGACTGGGCAAGCGGCACGAATGATTTACCTTAATCGCGCCTGCTTCAATGGGATCTATCGGGTGAATCGGAAGGGTGTGTTTAATGTTCCTCGAGGAACTCGTGACACTATCGTGTTTGGCGATGATGATTTTCAAGAAAAGGCCCAACTTCTCCAAAGAGCGGAGATCTGGTTGGCAGATTTCGAGACCCTGATCGATAATGCCGGAGATGGCGATCTTGTGTTCGCAGACCCTCCGTATACGGTTCGCCATAATCTAAACGGATTTGTGAAATACAATGAAAAACTTTTTGCGTGGAGCGACCAGGAACGTCTGGCTTATGCGCTATTCAGGGCACATGCGCGCGGCGCAAAAATTGTATGCACCAATGCCAACCACTCCTCCGTCCGGGAGCTCTATGCAGACCGAGGTTTCATCCTATTGGATGTCTCGCGATTTAGCCCGATTTCTGCCAGTGCAGATAGCCGGAGGCTTTTCGAAGAATTGGTAATTATCTCGGACCCACCGGGAAGAGGACCGAAATGACAACGCTCGGCAGACTCGTACAAACCGCAGCGGCACAGGGGAATCCCCTTGATGCCCTCCGCGTGTTCCTTGAACGTGAGGATGGCTTTGAAAAGGCACGGCAAATAGATCGGATGCGTTTTGTCGGATATGTACTCGAGCTCGGGTACGACACCGCCAAAATCATCACGAGCGATCCTTACAAGCTCGCAGTTGGAGGAATCCCTCGCGGATCCTTTCTTATTATGACGCCAGTCTCCGCAGGAGGCGCGCCGCTCCACTTCACGCTTCTCCGTGTCACAGGGGTATCTCCCACGCCTTTGAGCAATCAGGTGCAACAAACCTACTTTGAGCTCCATAAGAAATCCATGCCAGAACTTGACGTTTGGACGCAAAGTGAATTGCAGTGGGGTGCCTTGGATTGCGATGTCTTGGGGATGTTTTACGCGAACCCTACGGCCATGACGCGCCTAGAGTTTTCTGGCGACGTCAACAATGTCGTCAGTGCGCACCGGTATAAAGTCTTCGCCCCGGACGAAGCCTTACTTAAACTCATTGTGAATGGCACAGTGAAAACCGACCAGCAACATGACTTAGGGATACTCCGGACGATGGAGTGCGGCTTGTCCAGTAATGGTGCACTCCCGGATATTCCGGTACGTATTTCTATGCTTGATTTCAAAGGGTGCAGAACTGCGATGTTCGGGAAGACCCGGCTTGGAAAATCGAATATCGTCAAACTCATTGCACAAGGCATCTTGGAGGCGACTAAAGCAGACAAAAGCGTTGGACAACTTATTTTTGATATTAATGGCGAGTACGCCAACGACAATCCTCAGGATGGTAGCCGGTCGCTTCGGTCTGCTTACGCAACCTACTGTCAGGTGTATGCTTTGACGGAACGAGGCGGCACCCCTTCCAAACCGTTGCGGCTGAATTTCTACGAGCAGCCCGATTCCTGTATCGAGATTCTGGCGTCCATGCTGGCCCAGGACAGCAAAACCTCGAACTACGTACGCAGCTTTGCGAGCGTCAAACTCCCTTCCGTGGAATCCATAGCGACGCTACCTGATAATGAAAAATCTCTGGCGTAAATGAGGTCCAGATGGTACCGCTAAGATCCCTTT
>JAPTWT010000289.1 GCA_028064935.1 Gammaproteobacteria bacterium
GATCCAAGGCCGCGGGCCGATCGTGGAGGAGAGGGTCTCCCTCGAGCCGAGTGCCACTTCGGCCTCGGTCGACCTGGAAATCGCAAGCGACGATCGCATCATCACTCTGTCGCTCACGCCGCAGGATGCCCGCCAGCTCCTCTTCTCGTTACACAGAGCCATTCATGACCACTACCGCGAGCGCGCCCGCGCCGCGCAGTGGCAGCAGCACGCGCAGCGCCGCGAGGGGAGAGAGCCATGATGATCGCCACGACTGACGCCCACACAGGCACAGAGGCCGTTGCGCGCGCCGTATCCATCATGGGGAGCCAGGGGCGGCTCGCGCAGGCCTGCGGCGTGTCGCAGGCCGCCGTCTGGAAGTGGTTACGGGGCCAGCCACCCAAAGGCGAGCACGCCGTCGCCATCGAGGTGGCCACAGGAGGCCAGGTCAGCCGCGAGGCGATCCGGCCTGATCTGTTTGTATAGATGAGCCATAGGGAGGCAACGGGACGCATGGCGCAGCGGTCTGGAGAAACAGCGATTTCCGATTACGGGGTCCGACGGGCGATGCATCCGTGGAACATTCAGGCGCGTGTTGTTTTTAAAGTCGTCATGGAGATTTTTCCGCTACTGGAAATGGAAGAAAGTGAAGCGAGGCTCCTAGCGAGGTGGGCCGGGCGGCGTGACCCGGCGACGCTGCGGGAGGTGCGGGCGAAGGAAACCCGCCTACGAGCGCCCGAGGGACCTCGCGGATATTGGTCGCGCTGGTACCAGAGATTCGGCCGGGCTTACCGCCCCCATCGGGTGGATGAGGTTTTTGTCGAGTGGATGTCTCCCGTATGGATCGAGAGGGACGCGCCCGGATATCTGATAGTGATTTCGTCGGGTCCGTTCGGTGGAGTGTGCGCCGTGTTTTGGAACGACACCCTCATTTCCGAGGAGCAGAAGATACCGTTTCAGACCCTGGGAGAGGCGCAAGCATGGGTCAAAGGTAGGCCAGAGATTAATCAGGGAACCTCCTTGGGGAAGTCGCGATGCATTCTCGAAACCACATAATCCGCTGCCGGTCGGTGCTCGGCCTGAAGAAAGGTTTGCTCGATATAAAGGGTTTTTGTGTCTACAAGGTGGCGCAGGCCAGGAATTCCACCGCGTGCGGGGTTGTTGTATGTGGCCCTTATGATTCTAGGATCCCCCTGGGTGCGAATCCATATGTCGTCAAGTGTCCGAACTCGGGAATCAAACCAGAAACGGAGCCAGTTCGAACGCAATACCTCTCCCCTATGCGTTTTTACGGGGGCCCATTCCTTCCATACGAGGAATATGTAGGGTACTTCCCATTCCTCGATGTTGCCACGGCTCCAGAGGCGGGAACGATCCGCTTCCTTGATGACGGCAATGAAGTCGCCGATATCCATAAGGCCATTGAGAAGTTTGCGCATCTTGTCGTAGTGGGCTTGCCAGTGCGCAAAGAAATCGGCTCGCAAGGCGCGACCGCGGTTTGTGTCCTCCGGAACATCATGCAGAAATTCGTACTTGTAATCAGCACGATTACGCAACGGACATGGCGGTGGGTTCACGTCGCGTGGATGAGAGAAAATCTGATCGTGGAGGGGCCGGTCACCCCCCACGATAATCATCGGCTCCGTACAGCCAGGACAACGCGCGCTTGGGCGATCTCGGCGTCGGCCCTGCGAATCCAGTTTTGGACCAAATTCCGCAGTGTACGTCTGAACCGTGACCTCTTGTTTGATGTAGTACGGGTGAAGCGCTGTTTTCATGGGAGTAACTCCTACATGAATTATGCGGACATGGAAATCCAAAGATACAAGAGGCGGGGGGTCTCCCGCCATTGTGTTTCAGTTGGATGGAGGGGGAGGCACGGATCGATACAGCTTCGTCTTCCGGATTCGTTTTTGTGGTGATTAGGTGTGGGGGCAACGGGACGTATGGCACAAAGGAAGACCATCACAAGGCGGCAGCTGGCGGCGGATTTACTCGAGATCGCGGAGACGCTCGATCGGGCCGATGTGACGGCGGTATACATCGCGCGCCTCTGGCTACGAGATCTGGCAAAGACATTGCCGGCGCCGCATGCGCTCGACGTCGTCGATGCTGAGGATCGGGGTTATCACGCCCGCCTTTGCCTGGAGAACCGATTCGGTGTCACAGAAAACCAGGCGGTTACGTAAAGCAAACAGGGGGAGAACATGTCGACAAACAGCGTGTCGGGAACGAGGCCAGCGGCGAAATCCGGTGAGTCCGAGGCTGGGCAACATCCCGATCCCTTGGTTCCCGCCGATGTGGTTCTGCGGGATTTTCCATTCTTCCCGCTGGACATCGCCCGGCTATTCAACAGTCGCTTTCATGCGATCGCCTCGGATGCCGAGTGGCGTGCGGGCGTGACGCTATGGCTCAAATCCTACCATCAGGTGCCAGCCGGATCCCTGCCGAGTGACGACATAGAACTCGCGCGGCTTGCGGAATTTGGAAAAAATTTGAAAAATTTTCTGAAAGTGAAGCCGGTGGCCCTTCACGGCTGGATCGAGTGCGCGGATGGTCGTCTGTACCATCGTACCGTTGCCGAAAAGGTGATCGATGCGTGGACGAGAAAACAGCAACAGCGAGACGGTGCACGTAAAGGCAATGCAAAGCGCTGGGGTGCACGCCGTCAGTTAACCGAAAGTTCCGATAAATCAACGCCATCCGTTGATATAGGGCACCCGGAAAGGACCCCTGTCACACGCCCGTAGACGTCAAAGCTCCGC
>JAPTWT010000074.1 GCA_028064935.1 Gammaproteobacteria bacterium
CCATAGCATGATGTTGCGCTGACCGTAGCGTTCCACCAGCAATCCGGTCAGCGGCAGTATGATCACATTGGCGACCATGTAACTGGTGAGCACCCAGGTGATCTGATCGCTGTTGGCTTGCAGGGAACCGCGCATATAGGTCAGCGCGACGTTGACGATGGTGAGGTCGAGTACCTGCATGACCACGGCCAGCATGACCGCCATGGTGATGGTAAGGCGTGAAGCCGAACGCTCTTGCACCGCAATGACTCCTCTTCGCGACGGGCGCCCCCGACCGGCTCCGCAGTGAGCCCCGGGCGCATTGGCCTGGGATGGCGCGGGTCAGAATACTGACCGTCCGGTCGAGGGCTCCATTATAGAGGGGCCGCCGCGCTCTGGCAACACGGATGGCGGTAACTCATTACGAACTGGGAAACCGCCCCGCGGCGTGCCCGAGAGGCGTGTCATGGAGGCGACGGTATTTGACACAGTAGGGTTGCCTCTTCCTCATGGAGCCAGCGCCATTCACCTGGGCGTAGTGTGCCGAGGGGCAGATTCCCTATGGCGACGCGAATCAAGCGTAACACTTCCGTGTCCGCGGCAGCGAGAAGGCGGCGAATCTGACGATTGCGCCCTTCGTGGAGCACGAACTCCAGCCATTGGGTTTTGCCACCGCACCGCAGTTCACTGATCAGCATGGGCAGGCAGGGTCGGCCATCCAACACGGAGTCGGTCGCGAGCCGGGCCAAGGTGGCGGCGGGGAGGGGAGGGCGAATCTGCACGTGATAGGTTTTTGTCACGTGCTGATCGGGAGCGAGCAGTTGCTGCGCCCAGAACGGATCGTTACTGAACAGCAGAAGACCGGAACTGGCCTGATCTAGACGCCCTATTGGCGCCATCCATGGGCGCTTCGGCAGCAGGTCATACACGGTGGCGCGGCCCTTTTCATCCTGGCGGGTAGTGAGAATTCCCCGGGGTTTATGCAATAGGAGTGTCCGACGCCCACTCGCCATGATTTCAACACCGTCTATGCGGATTCGCGGGCCGGACAGTGCGAAACGTGCCTCCGGATCGTGCACTCGCTGACCGTCCACCTGTACACGACCCGCGCGAATCCATTCCGCAGCGACATTGCGGGAGCAAATCCCAGTTTTGGAGAGGATGCGAGCCAGTCCAAAGTGAGGTTTTTTTTGGAGTTGAAGATGCTTTGAACTATGCTTTGTGGGATATTTCATCTGACTGCCGAAAGGAGTTGCACATGGCGCACGAAACTCTGCATGAGCCCGCCGAGACCTTGAGTCCGGAAACCGTGGATATTCACCGGGCCATTTCCTCCCTGATGGAAGAATTCGAAGCGGTGGACTGGTACCAGCAGCGCGCCGAGGCTTGCAAGGACCCCGCGCTGAGGCGGATTCTGGAGCATAACCGTGACGAAGAACTGGAACATGCCGCCATGGTTCTGGAGTGGTTGCGCCGCCAGATGCCGCGTTTGGACAAAGAGTTGCGTGAGTATCTGTTCAGTGAAGGCGCCATCGTCGACCGTGAATCCGCGGTTATGGGACGAGAGTAAGACCGAATGCGTCGTCATGGTACAAAACGCGCGCAGAGGTCGTTGTAAAAATTCAGGCCGAGGGTGGTGGGTCGCAGGGTTTCGCCATCGATGGTCAGTAGGCCTTCCCGCTCGGCCCGGCGCACCTGTGGTTGCACCATGAGCCAGGGCAGGCCGGTACGCGCCTGGAAATGTGCTATGGGAAAGCCGTCCGTCAGGCGCAGCGCATTGAGCATGAACTCGAAGGGTCTGTCGGTGGGCGGAACCGGTTCATGGTGCCCGATGGTATCGGTGTTGCCCAGGGCGTCGCGCATGTAGCTTTCCGGACGGCTAGGTTTGCGGCTGCGCCAGATGCCATCGGGCCTCGTGATTTTGCCGTGCGCGCCAGCGCCAATGCCGAGATAGTCGCCATAGAGCCAGTAATTACGGTTGTGCTCGCAGTGGTGTCCGGGAAGGGCGTGGGCGGATATCTCATAGCGGGACAACCCGGCTTCGTGGATCTGTTGGCGAAGGGCATCCTCCATGTCGGCAACTTGATCGCTGTCCGGCAAGTTTTCCGGTGGATGCGTCGCAAAGGGGGTTCCCGGCTCCAAGGTGAGACGGTAGAGGGAGAGGTGGGGTGGTGCATAGTCCAGTGCGATTCGCAGATCCGACCGTGCAGCATCGAGATCCTGCCCTGGCAGGGCAAATATGAGATCAAGGTTAAGGCTCTCGAACCCGGCAGCGATGGCGAGTTCGACGGCGTGCCGTGCCGCTGCCGCATCGTGAATACGTCCGAGCCGTTGCAGGAAAAGGTCATTGAAAGACTGGATGCCTAACGAGAGCCGGGTCACGCCGGCCTCTCGAAAGGCCCGGAAAGAGGCCGCTTCGATCGTGCCGGGATTGGCCTCCAGGGTAATTTCCAGACCGGGTAACGGATGCAGGCGGGCACGGATTTCGGAGAGCAGATGATCGATGATTTTCGGGGGAAAGAGGCTGGGGGTGCCGCCACCAATGAACACACTCTGCACCCGGCGCCCCCAGATACGCGGTAGTTCGCGGTCCAGATCGGCGATCAGGGCGGCGAGATAACGTTCTGCCGGGATGCTATCGGCGACGTGGGAATTGAAATCGCAATAGGGGCATTTGGCCTTGCACCAGGGCAGATGGACATAGAGCGAGAACGAGGACGGCAGTTGCAGACTGGGATTCATGGATGCTCGCGAAAGGAAT
>JAPTWT010000337.1 GCA_028064935.1 Gammaproteobacteria bacterium
AGCGTGAGTTGCGGCAGCAGTTTGCGGCCAACCTCGACAAACGCGATGCCGAGCTGTTTGAGAAGACCCTGCAACTGCTCAAGGGCCTGCCGGAGCTTGGCGTGCTGCTCCAGGTCGAGCGCGAGTTGCCGAGCTTGATCCGCCAGGTTTATGTCGGCAAGGGTACTGGCTTGTTTGCTCAACAGGAGCAAGAGAACTGGCAGCAGGCAGAGGCGCGGCTGCGTGATGCGCTCACCGAATTTGCCCAGGCCGCCAAGTCAACGTATCAGGGACGCCTTTTTGCACAGGATGCCCTGCAAGGTCTCCGGCTCATTGACTTGTGCCGCGAAGTGTTTGATGTGGTGGTAATGAATCCGCCATTTGGCGCACTGGCTGCCAACACCAAGAACCAGCTCACCAAGGCCTACCCGCGCAGCAAGAACGACCTGCTGGCCATCATGGTCGAGCGTGGGCTGGAACTGCTGCGCTCTGGAGGGCGCATTGGCGCCATTACATCGCGCACTTGCTTCTTCCTCTCCAGCTTTCAGAAATGGCGCGAGGAGGTGGTGCTCGGCATCGGTCGTCCCGAAGTGATGGCCGACCTGGGCTTTGGCGTGATGGATGATGCCATGGTGGAGGCAGCCGCCTATGTATTGGAGAAACAGGCATGACTACATTTGTGCGACTGCTCGTCGAAAACGACAAAGCCACAGATTTGCTGGAGAGCTGTGCTGCGCTCCGATCAGGCAAACAAAGCGCCAAGGTCTTTGAAGTGGCGCCAAACTCCTTTCGAGCTGTGCCTGGTGCTCCATTTGCTTACTGGGTTAGCGAAGCTGTAAGAAGTATCTTTGAGACATGGAGCGCCTTTGAACAGGATGGGCGAGCCGTTCGTCAAGGCATGGCTACTGCAGATGACTTCCGATTTGTCCGTGGATGGTGGGAGGTCGAATCGAGCCATGATCGCTGGCCTGGTTTCGCGAAAGGTGGAGCATATTCCCCGTTTTATGCCGACCTCTATTTGGTGGGAAATTGGGAAAATGACGGCGAACAGATACGAAACTTCTTTGACCCAAAAACGGGGAAGCTAAATTCTCGTCCGCAGAGTACGGATTTCTATAGAAGACCTGGCCTAACGTGGCCGCTTCGCGCAAGAAAGTTCTGCCCACAAGTGCTTCCCGCTGATGCCGTAATTAGCGTCCGCGGTTCGGGCATTTTCTCTGAGAATCCACTCTTATATTTGGGCTTGTTTTCGAGCAGTGCTGTCGATCTCTTGTTGCGAATGTTGTCTGGTCGAGAAGGCCACCCGCAATATGACATGGGCGATATCTCTGCACTACCGCTTCCACCGGTGTCGCAAGAGGTTTCAAGCACCATCAAGAGACTTGCCCTGCGTGGCTGGTCGCTCAAGCGCACGCTGGACACCATCGAAGAGACCTCTCACGCGTTTGCGCTGCCTGCCGCGCTGCGCTCTCGCCTGGGCGATTACGATCCGCCCGCTATTGAAGCAGAGCTTGTTCGTATCCAGGCGGAGATCGACGCCATCGCCTTCGATCTTTATGGCTTCAGCGAGGCTGACCGCGCAGCGGTGCACGCTAGTCAGGGCGCAGCCAACGAGGAAGATGCCGAAGCGGGTGATGACCAGGACGACGAGGCCAGGGACGAAGAAGACAGCGCTGCCTCCATCGACCACACGGCCGGCCTGTTAAGTTGGGCACTCGGTGTGGCCTTCGGACGCTTCGACTGGCGCTTGGCCATCGGCGAGCGCGCACCACCTACCGAACCAGAACCCTTCGATCCGCTTCCGGCGAAAAGCCCCGGTATGTTGCCCGATGGCCTGGTACCGTTTCACGCCCACGCCGGCATTCTGGTGGATGACCCCGGCCATCCTCACGACCTGGCACGTCTGATTGAAGAGGTGCTCGCCCGTGTTGAGGCGCCCGTGCCAGAAGATGTGCGCCGTTGGCTGCAACGCGAATTTTTTGCTTTCCATCTGAAGCGCTACTCCAAGAGCCGCCGCAAGGCGCCCATCTACTGGCCGCTAAGCACGACCTCCGGCAGCTACACGCTGTGGGTTTATTACCCCAGCCTCACCAGCCAGACGCTGTACACAGCGATCAACGATTTCGTCGAACCCAAGCTCAAGCAAATCGGCGCTGATGTGACGGCGCTGCGTAACAAGGGATCAAACCGCAGCCGCGACGACGAAAAGCAATTCGAAGCCCTGCAAGCCATCGAGCTGGAGCTGATCGAGCTGCGCGACACCCTGCTCAAGCTCGCGCCCAGCTACAAGCCCAATCACGACGATGGCGTGCAGATCAGCGCCGCGCCGCTGTGGCCGCTGTTCTGTCACAAGCCCTGGCAGAAGGTGCTCAAGGACACCTGGGCCAAGCTGGAAAAAGGCGACTACGACTGGGCGCACCTGGCCATGAACTATTGGCCCGAGCGTGTTCGCGAGAAGTGCAAGACCGATAAGAGCCTCGCCATCGCGCATGGGCTGGAGGATTTGTACATCGAGCCCGAGTCAGCGCCGAAGAAGATGCGCGGCAGGAAGAAGACCGGAGGCGATGAATGATTCAGGACGTCAAAGCGCTACCGGTCAGCTTCTACTTCAGTCCCGATGGGACGACGTCGTTCTTCATTCCCAAGTACCAACGCGAGTATGTATGGGGCGGCAAGAACTGGGATGCGCTATTCAATGATCTGGAGGAGTCGCCCAGTGGGCACTTTCTGGGCTCCATCATCTGTGTGAACACC
>JAPTWT010000272.1 GCA_028064935.1 Gammaproteobacteria bacterium
CTCTCCGGCGAGGTAATCTCGCCGATTCCGAATGACCGACTCATGGAAACTTCGCACGTCTTCGTAGCGCTTGATGGCGACACCTGGCAATGCGACGCCCGCTTCTGCGTAGATACTCTGAAGATCAGCGAGTGACGGGGGCGCTTCCGCCTGTATGGCGCGCTCCAGGTCTCCGATCGTTGCCGCGTCAATCACATTGGCGTTCGACAGGTCATTGATTGCGCGCGTGAGCTGATCAGCTTCCGCTTCCAGTTCTGCGTACTGAGGCAGCACACGGAACGAGGCAACCTGGGACTTGATATCTGTCAGTCTGGCCTCGGCCACAGTCAGTTGGGTGCGCAGATCGGATGCCTTTCCGACGATACTGCCGAACGCACCGGCACCGGCCGCCTTCTTCAGTTCAGCCAGAGTCTTCTCCCGATCCCGAACTTTCTGCCAGTCGCTGGCAATCCTCCAATCCAGGCCAAGCAAGAAAAGCAGGGCGACCTGATAGTCACCGGCCTGCTGCATGTTTGCCTGCTTCTCAGGTGTGGTGAACGCTCCGCTGAGTTGCCGACGCACGAAATAGGCGAACAAGGAACGGAATGTCGGGACGCGCCCATCGTACTCAGGCATCTCATGCAACCCGAACATCTTTTCGCCGAGGAGTTCTACCCACTCGGAATTCGAGAGGCTGGTTTTCTCCTTCGCGAAGCTGTCGCCTTCAAGATGAATCTTGGATTTCTGATGCCCAGAGCGTGCAACCCGAAGCTTCTCGCCACCGAGATCGAACGCCATGCCAAACGATGCGTTGACGAGCGCGTCCGAACGGAACAGGGAATCCTTCCCGGCATCCGAGCCGGTCAGGAAGTGCACGATCTCGATCAAGCTGGTCTTGCCCGCCCGGTTGCGGGTTTGCTTATCCGTCGCGCCTGCTTCCTTTTGCGCGATCAGCACATTCAATCCGGACTTGAACTCCAGCGTCTTGAACGTCGCGAGACTGCTGTAGATACGGTGGATCATGACGCCCCCCGAACAAGCAGCCCGTCACGCAACTCAATCGCCCCGATGAGAAAAAGCAGGTCGAGCGCAAGCACGAATCCGTCGTAGTGCATGGATCGCGATGCCTTCTGGTCAAGGACAGCGCGCGGCATCTGTTCCCACAAGGCTGACACAGTGACGGGGTGTAACAGGTGCCGCAGGATCGCCGCGCCGACAGTCAGCAGGGCACGATCCTGGGGCAGGTGCTTGGAAGGAAGAATCATCGTGCGGCGCTCCGTGGTTCTTCAAAGATGTCGCAGCGCTCGAAGTAGTACGCGATGACCGCGAGTACAGCCAACTCGTGCTCCGGCGTCCCGCGATGATCGCCCCCGACCCACGATTGAAGCGCGGCAAAAATCCGGTTCGGGCCATCGCTCCCGCGCAGCCGTCGATACTCGGCCTTGAAGGCCTCGGCCAATCGTTCCCCGAGCGTCTCGTCGTGCCATTGGGCGAGAAACTCGGCGACCAACGGCGACTTGATCATGCCTTCCTTGAGCAAGCGCGCTACGGCCTCGGACAAGGCGTTTGCCTCGATCTTTCCCGACGGCACGTCCTTCACATCGGTCATCGGTGGCGCTGGGAGCGCAGCGATCCTTTCCAGCACGGCCTTCAAGTCACCGAAGCCCAACTTGATCCTGGTCGCGTCAGTCAGGGCAGGCCCGAACCATGACGCTTTGTCTTCCACCGTGAGTTTGCGAAAGATCAGTCGAAGCTCCTCCAGGCCCCACGACTGCAATTGAATTCCAGAGTTTGCCGCTTCGAAGTCGAGTAACTGCTGTTGAACATGCGGCGGCAGCCCATCCGTCGCGTTATGGACGAACGTCCAAGTGTCGAAATGCTTGTGCCAGTGCTCCCTCGCACCCGCGAAGTCCTCGGTGATCTTGGCCTTCGCCTTGGCAGCGTCCATCTGATTGGGTGCGTAGACCTGGAACAGTCGGCGCTTCGATTTGAGGAAGCCGTCGTTCTTGCGATCTCCCTGATTCCCCCAAGGCCGACAGGCCATGAAATCGGCCTTGTAGGCCAAGCCCATTAGCCGCTCGAAGAAAGACTGAAACGCATCGCCCTTCGCGCGGAGAAACTCCACCTCGAATTTTTGTTCGTAGTAGGCGTCCTGCAGGTTCATGCGTCAGCCTCCGTTGATGATGGCTCTTCTTCGCCCCAGATACGAGCGAGGGTGGCCTGGATCTTTTGCTCGAAGCGGGCGATCAGTTCGCGGTTGGCGGCGACTAGGGCTTGTTCGGCTTCGATCTCGGCGACGATGGCTTGCTGGGTGGCGAGGGGCGGGATGGGGATCTGAATCGCAGATAGGATGCCCTGATTTAGATTCTTCATGGTGACACCAATCGCCTGCTCTTCGAGATACTGCTTCACCTTTGGTGAAACAATCTGGAAGAAAGCGAAGCGGGCAAGGCACTCGTTCTTGAGACGAATGACAAAACTGCCAGTGCCACAAAGCCAGCCGTTCATCTCTGAAGTGACTACGCCGCATCTTCCCATTTCGCCTCTGCGGCCAATGACAATGTCTTCTGTGCGGACGGTGAACTCCTTGAGACGGTCTCGGGTGGCGGGCGAAATCATCTTCACACCGTCAGTACTGATCGTCCCGTCGACAATGTTCGCCGGATTAATGACGGGGATACCGTCATCAACGTAATCGCTCTGGTGAAGTGCGCTGCCGAAAGGGCCAGTAACGATGGCCTCGCAGAGCTC
>JAPTWT010000251.1 GCA_028064935.1 Gammaproteobacteria bacterium
GATCTCTTTGCGGGAATGAAATTCATCGATGGATTACCGGCTAATGAAACCCTGCCGGATGATCAACAGGACGCCGCCTAAGCTATGTTAGAACACGCTCATACACCAAAATTGACGATAACTCGGCCATGGGCCGATGCTGCGAAGGCAGTGCTAGACATGCTCTATGAGACCACGTTCATGCCAGATCCACCAGTCGCGCCGCCCCGTTAGACACCCATCCCAGCAATTTCATGAACCCGTTCCGGTGGTCTCCGGAGAATGTGCCGTGCCTGCTGTGCGGGGATTCGTTCCCGATCCACGGGCGGGAGCAATCCGCGCAGGTTTGTGAGTGGGCAGATCGGGTTTTTGGGAAAAATTTGGAGCGCATGACTTCAGTGAGTGAGGTGGTGTGTGGATTTGGGAGAAGAAGGGGTTACCATGACTGTCACTGTGACCATACCAAACACCCCAGTCTCAAGGCCAAATAGGTGAAAAAAGGGGCAGGGAGGGGGGTGCCTGGCGCTCTGGGTGGGGCGGCGTCTGTCAATGTAGGTCGCGTCTCCCATTTTTTAACCCATGTTTGATACTTTCGATCATAGCTCTGCCTTTTGATGGAACGCACTACTAGTGCGCAGGTAGACCGGCTCCCAACTTGCGCCTTGATTACTCAGTCATTGCTTTCAGAAGTGCATCGCGGGCATCGGAGTAAAACTGAATGTCGATCTTGGTCGCCATGTCGTCGGACAAGTCGACCAACTGGCGGCGACACGCCACCGGCACCAGCAGCGAATTCGCGCCTTTCTCAACGGCGATCTCAGCGATCGTGACCGCGTTATGGACCTGTTCGATCGAGCCCCCGAGGTTGATCTCGCCAACGATGATCAAGCCGCCGCGCACGCTTCGCTTCAAGAGCGAGGTACACAAGGCCACCAAAGAGGCCACGCCCAGCTTCGCGCCTGACTTGGCGGCGTCAAACGCCCGAAGCTGCACAGTGAACTCGTGCTGTCTGGGATCCTTGTCGCCAACCAACTGCGTGGACCTGGCGTACAGGTTCTGCTCGGCGAAGCCAATGCTCTCGCGGAACGCAGGAGGAATTGGCTTGTTGAGAATCTTCACGCCAGACCCAGGGCCCTCGTTCACTTCGATGCGATAGAGGCCGGAGTTCTCCTCCCCGCCACCGGGGCTGATGGCCCAAACTTGTCCCGGCTCCAGCGGGTCGCCGCCGATGCTGTTGTCGCTCTGGAGCTCCGGTGTGGAGACGAACTTCTCGACACCGTCCGCGCCCATGACGTAGCTGAAATGCGTGTTCCGAAACTCGGCGGCACCGACTCGCTTCTGTTGCTCCTTGACGCGGCGCCGAACCTCCATGGCGATGCGAACGGCCCATTCCAGGTCTTCGTCAGGGACCGGGACATCCGCACTTGGGTACAGCAGCTTCAGCAATCCGCTGACCGTCTTGTTGACCGCATTCGTGTCCCGGCCAGACAGGGCGCCGCCGAAGAAAACGCGGTTCTGCAGCTCGCTCACCCGGCTCTGGTTCCGAAGCTGGCTCCAGCATTCGGACAGGAAATCGCTGACCAGGCCAAAGTGATTGGTGACCAGGTCCTTGTTGATCTTGGGCACGTCCCAACCCGGCAAGAACGCATGGATGCGATCCATGAAGGCAGTGTCGTCGCGCATCTCTGGCGGCATAGGACCAAACAAGTGCCCCACGCGTTGCTGGTGTTCCACATCGACGTCGAAATTGCCGACTAGGACGATGCTGCCGTCCGCCCGGATGCTCTCCTTGCCACGGCTGAACTCGCCGGACTCCATGTAGCCCTTCATGATGTTCACGCCGTCCTTCTGGTCGAAGGAGATACCTGACACCTCGTCGAAGCAGACCACGTCGTACTGGCACACCAAGCCCCGACGGCCCTTGGGTGTGTTCTCTACGAACATCTTGGCCACAGTCGCCTTGCCGCCGGAAATGAGATGGGCGTAGGGCGAAACCTGCTGGAACAGATGACTCTTGCCCGTGCCGCGAGGTCCGAGCTCCACCAGGTTGTAGTTGCGCTCCACAAAAGGCACCATGCGTAGGAGCAGGGCGTTTCGCTGGCGGTCGCTCAGCCCGCCTGACTCAATGCCGATGGATCGGAGCAGAAAGCGCTTCCATTCTTCGGTGGTGAACGCCTCGCGCGCCTTGGTCAGGGGGTCCAACACGTCGCGCTTCGATAGCTGAATCTCCCGCAGCGACGTGATCCCAAACGGACGCCCTTTGGACTCCTGGGCAATGGCCACATCGAACATCACACCCAGCTCGGCATAGAAGCCACCGGTCAACATGCGTTCGTGCTGGTTGACCAGCTCGCTGCTGATGCGCACATCGGTCAGGCGCAGGCTCGGCAGGCTGGCGACGTACTCACCCCTGTTGTCCACGCGCGCCGTCACGAGGTCGATGATCTTCACCTCGCCGGTTTCCAGCGCCTTGGCCTTGAACAGCTCCTCCTCGCCGGCGCGCACCGTGCGGGACTTGAGCTGGCGCTGCACGATCTCAATCCCCTCGTCGATCTCCTCTTGATCGGTGCTGGCGCAGTAGCGCCCGAGCATGAACTCGACAACGTAGGTGGGGACCGGAAACTGGCGACTGAAGGTGCGGACCAAGTCTTTCCGGACCAGATACCCTTCCAGCACCGAGGCGGCTTTTTTGTCTATCTCATCCAATTCAACCATTCATCATCCTCCGCCGATCACGGTGT
>JAPTWT010000296.1 GCA_028064935.1 Gammaproteobacteria bacterium
ACCTCGGCGATGTCCCGCAGGTCTCGCATCAAGATCGACGTCAGGTACGACCGGGCCCAATCCTGGCGCCGGCGCTCACTGTCACGGCTTAAAACCTCGGGAAATCCCCCAATGAGAACGAGCTGCCTGAGATCATCGCCCAAAACCGCCTGACGATCACTTTGTAGGGTCCCCGCGAACAGACGAGCCAGGAACGTCGATAGCCGTCCGAATATTTCGGTGCGGGACAGCGGCAACAAGCGGATGGTCTCCATCCGGCCGGCCAGGCTGTCTGCCACGCGCGGCACGGTCAGGACGTTGGCTGAGCCTGTCAGTAAGAAGCGTCCGGGACGGTAATCCTCGTCAACCGACTTCTTGATCGCGAGCAGCAAGTCCGGGGCGCGCTGGATTTCGTCGATGACAACGCCGTCGAGTCCCCGAACGAAGCCGGCCGGATCAGACCGCGCCGCGTTGAGGACAACGGGGTCGTCGAGAGTCCTATAGGCCCGTCCCGCCGCTCCGATCTTTCGGACAAGCGTGGTTTTGCCGGCGCGGCGCGGACCGACAACGAGTACGACGGGCGTATCGGAGAGGGCTTCCTTCACCCGCTGTTCGACCAATCGCTGGTACATGGGCCCTTACCCCAAAGAGCGAGGAGTCTATACGCTGACGATTAGAAGTCTACGCATTGACGATTAGAAGTCATCGTCTTGATGGTGAGAAGCCGGCGGCTTGGCGATGAGAGGCGAGTCGCGGGGCCAGAGAGGCGCGACGGGATCGATGCGAGGGACGCCGGTCGCTATCCGCCGTGCGCTCCCGAGGAATGTCCAGGGGCGCAGAGGGACGAGGCGGCCCGGCCGACCGGCCCTTTATCGGTCGGGATAAACCCCTATACCGGCATCGAGAGGGTTCGGAGGCCGCCATCCAAAGGCCGCCTCAAACCCTTCACCGCAATCATGCCCAAGGGGGGACGGCGGCGTAAGGGCGGGTCACCCGACGGCCCTCGCTTGCAGTGCCCCCGGCGATCCGGAAACTCGCACCTGCGCCGCGCCGTCGTTCGCAATCAAGGGACGGCCCTTGACCGGCGGGGGTGACTTTTATGAGGCTCGGGGGTGGATGGGGATGACCGGGCGGCCATGGGTGAGGGCTACGTCCAGGACTTCGGGCTGCAGGGTCACATGATCGATGTCGAAGCGCTCGCGCAGAAGGTCCTGCATGGCGGCGAGCAGCCCGCGCCAGTGATCGAGGTCGTCCACCACCACGTGCGCGGACAAGGCCATGGTCCCCGACGACAGGGTCCAGATATGCAGATCATGCACGGATATCGTACCCGGGACCTCGGCGAGCGCGCGGCCGACGGCGCGCAGGTCGAGGTGGCTTGGCACGCCCTCCATGAGCACATTCAAAGTCTCACGCAATAGCTGCACGGTCGAGTACAGGATGAGTCCGGAGATCACGAGCGACAAGATCGGGTCGATCGGGTCCCAGCCCGTGAAGTAGACCACGGCGCCGGCCACCAATGCCGCCGCCGACCCCAGCAGATCCCCCAGTACATGGAGGATCGCGCTACGGGTGTTCAGCGTGTGGCGCTCGCGGCTCAGGGCATAGACCACGCCGCCGTTCATGAGGATGCCGAGCGCGGCCACCGCCATCACCGCCCCGCCGGCCACCGGTTCCGGATGCTGAAGGCGGCGCACGGCGGCGATCACGATCGCGGTCACGACCGCGAGAAGCACGAGACCGTTCACGAAGGCGACGATGATCTCGGTACGCGCAAAGCCGTACGAGTGGCGCGCCGACGGCGGCCGGCGTCCCATCCACACCGCAAACAGCGACAAGGCGAGCGCGAGCGTATCCGACAGCATGTGGCCGGCATCACTCAAGAGCGCGAGCGAGTGCGCCATGAGTCCGGTACCGGCCTCGATCACCGCGAAGACCGCGGTCAGCGCGAGCGACATCCACAGGCCGCGTCCCTCGCGCGGGGCCTCATGGCCGTGATCATGATCGTGGGCCTCGTGGTGATGATGCCCGTGGTGCGCGTGAAGGCTGCTCATGGCGACGGCACGGGATCCCGGGCGTACTCGAAGGCATCATAGAAGAAGGCGTCTGCCGGCAGACCCCTCGATGCCAGCACGCCCTTGGCCGCCTCGATCATGCGCGGCGGTCCGCTGCCATAGACCTCGAAACCCGAGAGCTCCGGCCAGTCGGCGGCGACCGCCTCCTGGACATAGCCTGTTCGCCCCTCCCAGGCATCTCCGGAACCGGGCCGCGACAGCACGGGGGTATAGCGGATATGCGCATGTTCGGCCGCCCATCCGAGCGCGAGATCATGGAGATAGAGATCGGCGCGCGTGCGCGCGCCCCAATAGAGGTGCAAGGGGCGCTTGCCTCCCTCGGCTATGCTCTGTTCGACGATCGCCTTGATCGGCGCAAAGCCGGTGCCGGCGGCCATGAGGATCACGGGCTTGTCGGAGTCGTTGCGCAGAAAGAAGGTGCCGAGCGGTCCCTCGAAGCGCAACAGCGCGCGCTCCTGCATGGTGTTGAAGACGTGCCCCGAAAACAGTCCGCCCGGCACATGGCGGATGTGCAGCTCCAGGAATTCGTCGGCGGCCGGGCTGTTTGCGATCGAGAAGCCGCGGCGGCGTCCGTCCTTCAAAAGGATATCGATGTATTGGCCGGCCAGATACTGGAGCCGCTCGTTTTGCGGGAGCTTCAGGAAAAGCCGCATGACATCCGG
>JAPTWT010000133.1 GCA_028064935.1 Gammaproteobacteria bacterium
CCTCGGCCACCCCCGCTTGGATGGCGGACTCTTCCTCGGGCGTGGGGAGTTTAAACACCCGTCCAGATTTAGATTTGACTCGCATAGCGCTTGACCTCTCTGGCATTGGCCTTTCTTAGGCTGATGCGACGCTGATCGTCGCGATCCATGAAGGGGCTAAATACAATTACCCGATCATGACCCTCTCCACATCAGTGAACGGAATCCAGCTCGAAGCCTTTTGTCCGACCTCACGAAAGCGGATCCCATCCATCTGATGGATACCAAACAGGCCCCGTGGTGTCTTGAGAACACCCCACAGCGGACGCTGCCCTTCTGTAATGGCCCGCCACAGCTGCCGGCTTGCCATTCTCAGCGACGTGGGCCATTGCACCGTCCATTCTTCACCGGATGCCCAATCCGCCTTTTCCCCGCCTCGCGTGACGCCCTCGATGTCACCCGGTAATTGTCGCCCTCCGCAAAGTACCACCTTGTCGAAGGTGCGAAGGGTCGCAATATGCTCGCAGGCTGCTCGAAAATCACCTTGACTCCAGCTTGCCGTACCATGAGCCAAAGCCTCGTGATCTTTATCGAACAACCAGCGGATCAGCGACGCCATCACGCGCTCTGCTAGCGAGTACCGACTGGGTTGTTTGGCAAAATAGGACTCAAGCTGATGCCGGACGATAACATCTGGGTGCCTGGCAATTTCATCTACCATGTCAATCTTGTCGTTCATGAAGAGTATGCGCGACGTCACGATGTCTGGGGATACAGGGAGACCGTGCCCGCGCAGATACTCCACAAGAGCTTGCGCCTTGACACGGTTCTTCTCAATCCAATTTTCTCGTGGTTCGGTTTCCCGTGGTTCGGCTTCTTGAGATCGCGGCGTGTACAGCCAATGGTCCCCGTCGACCTCCAGGCGTCCAGACCAATCTTTTACCTCGAGCACATAGATGCGTTGTTCCGTGACAATCAGGATGTCAATCTCGCCCTTCTTGCTCTTCTTGCTCTTCTTGCCATCGGTGTCACGCAGGGGTACGCGCTTATTATCAAAGATACGGGCGCCCTCGAAATTCGGATGGGTTTGCACCAACCGATGGACCGCTTTCTCCGCATTATCCCCGGCTTCCTTCGCAGAACGCTCTCGGAACACTTCGCGAGGCCCCGTGACATCCTTGATTTCGGCCACCCAGGCCATGGCATCGGCTGTTGTAAATCGCTCCAACTCCGTCATGCGCGCTATCATCGCTCCCGCCGGTAACTGGGTTCCTGGCAGCCCGCCGCCAAAGCCGGGCGCTCCAACCGTTCTGTCCTCTCGTTCGACCGCGCCAGATATCCCATCCTTTCGGCTTTCTTGATTCGCATCACCCAATGCGCACGCACGACTATATCCCACCACTCGCGCCAGAAGCTGCGAGTAGGTTGGACCCAATGATTCCCCGCCGCATTACGAACGGGCTTTCTTATGCCCCGCCCAAAACGCTTGATAAACCAGTATAATATTCCGATTACGAATAGAAGTTCCATGGCCTAAATACCGTACCCTGCGTCACTGCGCGGCACATGCGGTCGCAGCCATAAAGGTTAAAGCCAGCGCCCGTACCCTGCCGCATACGTGGTTATACCTCCACCTCTAGCAGTGTCGTTTATCGAGCCGCCCGCGCGATCTTCTGATCGGTATTGAATTGGCTTAACGCAAACACTGCCCACAGCGCTGCGGGAATCCAGCCAATCAGCGTGATCTGTAAAAAGAAGCAGATAATGCCTGCTACGGGGCGTTTGATGGTGAAAAAGACAACGAACGGCAGGAAAATCGCAAGAAACAGCCGCATAGGCTCTCCCTTTCTGGTTTTATTATGATCGTCGCGTTTTTTGTGTTTGGCGCAGACTTTCCGGATTATGCCTACCACGATCCGCCCTGACAAGCGGATACTTTACGTCCTTTTGGCTGGATTATGCTGGCGCGATCCCGGGGCAAGGTGGTCGCCATCGCCATCACATACGAAAGAATCCCGACCACGGATTCCCCTCGAGTGGTAACGGTATGACCGCGAGATCGACAAAGTTGGCACTACGGTGTTCCGTATACCCCAAAATGACACTTATCGCCTCGCGGACGGATCTTGGTCCTTTCTCTCGGCTCATCTATAGTGACGCCCATAACACAAAAACCCGCGACTTGCGTTTCTACGGGATGCCGGATAATGGGTTCGTATCATTCACACAACACGAGGTTTTTATGAAAACGATGATTCACAAGGGGGCGGGGTTAGCCGCGGCGGTTCTGCTAGCGGTCCCGATGCTGGCGCAAGCGACGATCTTTGGGCCGGTGTCCGCGCAGACGCGGCAGGCTAATAGTGGGATGATTTTGGGCTTTACCGAGACCCGTCAGAATTATCAGGAGTTTCCGCCTGCCGGAGCCGCCGGAGTGCCTAGCCCGATGGACAGCCAAACCGGTACGATCCCCGGTATTGAGATTGGGTACCAAAAGCAAAACGCTCATATCGGATGGGGGGTCGCGGTTAACGTGAGTCGCGGGAATACCACTTATAACGGATATACGCAAAACCTGCAGACAGGGGCTTTAACGCCTGCTACTGACACAACTACAAATGGTTTGGTTGGGGTCCATGGATGGTTCAACTACGGATTCGCGCTGGGCGCCGCACCAAATCTCAGTTTTGCACCGGGAATTTTAGCGGGAGTGCATGCCTGGACACCGGCCCA
>JAPTWT010000253.1 GCA_028064935.1 Gammaproteobacteria bacterium
CGAAGGGCCACCCGCGGACCTGTCTTACGACTCGCCCGCATCCGGCCCGAGTGGCCGATCGACCCCGTCGTCGGCGCCGGCCCCGGGCGGCGGGGAGGACTTCGACGACGACATCCCATTTTAGTTCCCACTAAGACACAACATGTAAATAAGATCCCTGCAGGCCTTGTGTTTGCAGGGATTTTTTATTGTTTACAGTTTTCTGGATTTGGGTCTATACTGCTCAGTATCGTATACCAGACAGATACGTAAACAATGGCTACCGGATATCGCGTTAAGACCATCATATTGACTTCGGGTGAGCGCCTTCCAATCCTTCTGGGTCGAGATGGCAAGCCGATGTTCGACCCGACCGTCTTTGTGTTGACAGAGGTGCGAGGGAAGAACCTCGCCGCCAATACAATCGGCATCGTCCTGCGCAGTGTAATGGCTTTCCACCTGTTCCTTGATGCGCGTGACATAGCCCTCGATGCGCGGTTAACGCGCGGTGAATTGTTGTCGCTCGGTGAGGTGGAAGATCTGGTGCGTTTCTGTCGGTTGCCTCTCGCCGAGTTGGCCGCACTGTCCGGCGCGAGTATGGGCACGGCTCGAAGAGCCTTGTCTCTGGAGAGGGTGCGAATGGGGCCTCAGAAGGCCCCGGCTATCGAGGTGGATGCAGTTGTTGCGGCGAGCCGACTGCGTTACATCCGGATGTACCTTCAGTGGCTTGCGGATGAACGTCAGAGTCGGCAGGGTCAGGCGTCCGCGCTGGCGGCGCGCCTGAACGATGCATCGAGGTTTGTCGTTGAAGCGCTCAATGCGCGTATTCCCCGCAGGTCGGCGCGTCATGCGCTCACGGAACGTGAGGGTTTGCCTGATGAGGCGGTCACGGAACTATTGCGCATTACAGATCCGCACTCTCCAAACAACCCATGGCGGGATCCGCACGCACGTTATCGTAACGCCCTGCTTATCCATTGGCTTTTGTATCTTGGGGTGCGGATTGGTGAAGCACTGGGTGCTCGCATTGATGACGTCGTTGCCTATCGCAAGGAAGTTACGATCCATCGGCGCGCTGACGATCCCAATGATCCGAGGCGACACCAGCCGCAAACGAAGACCCGAGCGCGGGTGCTTCCCTTGAGCGAGGCCTTGCTGGCAGAGACGCAGGTTTATATTCTTAGCCACCGCGGCGCATTGCCTCAAGCGAAAAGGCACCCTTTTCTTTTTGTCGCCAGCCGCACAGGCGGGCCCATGACCCTGGCCGCTGTGGGGAAATTGTTTACGGAATTGCGCGAGAAGTGTCCTTCGTTGCCGAAGGGGCTCTCCGCACACTTATTGCGTCACACCTGGAACGACGCGTTCTCAAAGAAGATGGAGGAGGCGGGCGTGACGCCCGAAGATGAGCGCCAAGCCCGCAGTTACCTGATGGGCTGGTCGCCTACATCGGATACCGCCGCTGTTTATACGCGCCGATATGTCCGCAACAAGGCGAGAGAAGCCTCTCTTGGGTTACAAGACCGCCTTGTAAACAGGGCAAATAGTGATGAGTAAGTCGATGACGGTTACTGATTATCGCGGCGCTGTCCCCGCGCTGCCTGTTTTGGCGCGGACCCGGTCCGGTGTTGAGTTTGATCCGCGTGCAGATAGGTGGGCGTACCGCGATGCCGTTGTGACAGTCAGCCTAAACTTCGCCGTATGGCCTGCTACCGCATCGTTCATTACATCCGCCAAGCTCACCTTGCTTTGGTATGCAGAACATATGTCCCCATCCCATGTGAAGAATATGTTTGAACGGCTAGGGCACTGTCTGAGGACTGTATGCGCTGGCCGGGATACCTCGTTGGCAGAAATAACCAGCACCGAGATCATAAATTACAGGGCGGCACTGGACGACAACACGGCTTGGTATCTTGGCAATCTCTCCGGGTTTTTGCAGAAATGGCAGGGCCTCGGATACCCGGGCGTGACCGCCGATGCCGTTGCTTTATTGAATCAACTGCGCATGAAGGGCAACCGCAAGGGCGAAGCGATATTGACCCATGACCCGCTCCACGGACCGTTCACAGACTTGGAGTTGCAGTCGCTTCAGTCCTCGCTCGATAGGGCTTACGCCGATGGTCGGGTGGATAGGGAGGGGTATTTGCTCGCCTATCTATTCATGTTGCTTGGCCAGCGTGCCGTACAGTATGCCTCAATGAAGGTATGCGATGTGGGCGTCGCGTCTGCCCACGACGGCACGTCCATTTATACGCTGCGCGTTCCCCGAGCCAAGCAGCGCAACCAGCTTTCGCGGGGGGAGTTCAAGGAGCGAGTTCTCATCCCGCAGATTGGCGATTTCCTGATACGGTACTGTAATGAGGTTTGCACAGCATTTCAGGGAGTGTTGTCTGATCCCTTGCAGGCGCCACTATTTCCGGGAAGACTTAGGTCGGGTGGCGAACCGAAGGGGTTTGAGTATCACCGCACCGCACCGGCACTTGCCCTTGTGCTGCGCGACTGCCTTGAGAAGCTGAGAGCAATATCGGAGCGTACGGGGCAGCCAATGAACATCACTGCCACGCGTTTCCGCCGGACTGTGGCCACGAGGGCTGCCATTGAAGGTCATGGCGATCTGGTCATTGCTGAATTGCTCGACCACACAGACACACAGAACGTTGGGGTTTACATAGAGGCGCGGCCCGAAATTGTCGAGCGGATCGACCGCGCGCTGGCTCTGCATATGGCGCCGATGGCGCAAGCCTTTGCCGGCACGATCATTGAAGACGAATCCCAGGCGAGTCGCGCCGGGGACCCATCTGCCCGCGTCTGTGATCCGAGATTTGATCCCTCGATGAAGCCGATGGGAAGCTGCGGAAAACACGGTTTTTGTGGGTTTTCGGCGCCAATTGCTTGCTACACATGCGTGAGCTTCCAACCGTGGTTGGATGGCCCTCATCACGCAGTACTGGAGTACCTTATTGGCGAGCGCGCCCGGCTTGCGTCTCGGGCGGATCTGCGCATCGCCTCCGTGAACGATCGCACCATCCTCGCAGTCGCCGAAGTCGTGCGCCAATGTGAGGTGATACGCAGTGGAGAGGCGGAGAGAGATGGCTGACATCATCCTGTTTACACCGAAAGCCGACCTCGATGCGGCGGCGAACCTACGCGGCTTCATTGATATGGGCCGCAACAAGCTTACCGCGTTCGGGCCGGATCTCCCGTTTGAGCAGGGTGTGTGGGACGTCACGGACGCAGTGGCAACCAAAGGGAAGGGCGCCATGCGGGAACGCGTCACGTTCTCCGACGCGGCGACGGTAGACGAAAAAGTGCCGACTATGATGCGTGAGCCATTTCTGTCGTTCGCGAAGGCATACATACGGTACATGCACGGTATGCGCCCGACCAAGGCGATCCACAATCGCGTTGCGGCGTTAAGGGCCCTTGAAGCGGCTTTATCGGAGAATGGCGGCGTCCCGGATCCCGCGCGGGTCGATTCGCGAGTCCTTAATCGTGCGGCGCAGATGGTCGCAGGGCGGTTTTGTGACGGTGCCGCATATCGTGTGGGTAGGCAGCTCGAGATCATGGCAAAGTTTATGGCGGAGAACCGGCTTACCGCTGTTCCTGTCCGCTGGCACAATCCTCTCAGACGCCCGAGCAGCGCGGTTCGTGTCGGCAAGGAATTTGATGAGCGCCGTGCCAAAAAATTGCCATCCGCGGCGGCGCTTGATGCGCTGCCTCGAATATTCCGGCTAGCTACTGACCCAGCCGATGTGATCACGGCCTCCGTGGCGGCGATCTTGCTTGCGGCACCAGACCGCATCGGCGAAGTCCTGACCCTTCCCGAAGCCTGTGAGGTGCGGGAACCCAGGAGGGGTAAGGGGGATGCTTACGGCTTGCGCTGGTGGCCTGCGAAGGGCGCTGAGCCGATGGTCAAGTGGTTGGTGCCGTCGATGGCGTCCGTCGTGGCGGAAGCGCTCCAGAAAATCCGGGCCGTAACCCAGGAGGCGAGGGTTATCGCCAAATGGTATGAGCGGAACCCTGGGCAGGTTTATTTGGCTCGCGACGTCGCACACCTGCGAGGTCAGGAATGGCTGTCTCTGGCGGAGGTCGCCGAGGTCCTGGGGTTTGGCGATGGACCCGCGGCAAGCAACTGGTGCAAGGCGGCGAACGTAAAGACCGAGCGGCGTGAGGGGAGCGGAAAACGCCCTTACGCGCGGTTCGCCAACGTAGAATCGGCGGTGCTCGGCATGTTGCCTGTCGGCTTCCCGCTCCTCGACAAGGCGACAGGGTTGAAGTACAGCGAAGCGCTCCTCGTGGTACGGCGAAACGAGCTTGGGGCGCAGCGCGGCACATATCGGTGCATGATCGAGGCGGTTACCGTGGGCCAAATAAACACGGGTTTGGGAAGCCGTGCTGAGCATGGCCACGAGTCGATATTCAGCCGCTTCGGCTTTGTCGAACCGGATGGCGCGCATATCGCAGTCACTAGTCATCAATTTCGGCATTACTTGAATACGCTTGCACAAGCCGGTGGGCTTAGCCAGATGGATATTGCCAAGTGGTCGGGGCGTCGGGACATAAGGCAGAACGAAGCGTACGACCATGTTACGCCACGCCAGATGCTCCAGAAGATCCGCGACGCAGTGGGCGGCGATAAGATGTTCGGCCCTCTGGCGGAGCTTCCGAAGAGGGCGCTCATCCGCCGTGACGAGTTCGCCCGTCTGGTGGTGCCGACGGCGCATACGACCGACCTGGGTTACTGCGTTCATGATTACACCATGTCGCCCTGTCAGCTGCATATGGACTGCATCCATTGCCAGGATCTGGTGTGCGTCAAAGGGGATGCCGAGACAGAGGCGTTGCTTCGGCAGCGCCTTGTGGAGGCCAGGGGCCTATTGGAAAAGGCGGAACTCGCCACAGCCGAAGGCTCTTTTGGTGGTGACCGCTGGCGCGATCACCACAGATCCACCGTGGATCGCCTGTCGCAGCTTTGCGCGATTATAGACGACCCAGAGGTTCCCAACGGCGCGGTGATTCAGCTGGCAACCCCAAAGATGCCTTTCCGTATCGAACAAGCACCGAAGCGCGATCAGCTCCTGGCGGAGGATAGGGAAGGTGAGTTGTCGGCAAATGTCAGGGCGGTGATGGAGGGTATGAGGTGAGGCGTTCGACTAAGGGCAATGTAGTTCGGAGAGGTAAGAACCTTACTGACGACGCAATTGAGCAGATTGTCCGACTCCTTGATGCCTGGAGCGGCAAGCTGACCTGGGAGGGGCTGATTGAAGCGGTCGTGCCAAGGCTGCATTGCCGATACACGCGGCAGGCTTTGCATAAGCACGAACGTATCCGGGCGGCCTATGCGCTGAGAAAGAGCTTGCTGGGCTCTGGCAAAGCGGCTGCACGGCGAGGTTCATGGCAGGCGGACGAGGCTGCTGCCAGAATTGCCCGTCTAGAGGCAGAGAACCAGCGACTTGAGGCAGAGAACGAGCGGCTGCTGGAGCAATTCGTTGTGTGGGCCTACAACGCTCATTTGCGAGGGATCAGTAAGGAGTTTTTGAGCGAGCCATTACCCCGCGTGAACCGAAATCAGACGCTGCCCGCGCCAAAGCAGGTAAGGACGCCGACCAAGAGCCGTTGAGAAGAATGTCGCATGGGGTCTGGCTCCCGTTTTAGTGACAGCCCTTTTAGGCCGTCCTGGCTATCGTGGCAGCCCGGTATGTCGCCCAGAGGCTACATACAATATTTTCAGATTTTCAGTTAAAAAAGTCGCTACAGGACTGAGATCACCGCGGGGAGGGTGGGATTTATGGAGCGCATGCGATTGACTTGGCGAAATTGCCACAAACCTGGTATTCTGGCCGCGATCCGGAACGATCGGTCGCTCCGTAAATCATTCAGGAATCGTCTGGTCAGAGTATGTTGTTCTAGTCATAAGATAATGAATAAATGACGACTTTTGTGGACCTATTTTGCGGCGGCGGACTTGGAGCCAGAGGTGCCGTGCGGGGCGGGGGAATCCCTTTGCTCGGGCTAGATGCGTGGGATTTGGCCACGAAGACGTATAAGGCTAATTTCCCTAAATCAGACGTCATCACCGACCTCATAGAAAATGTGGACACTAGGGCCCTTGGCCGACGCTACCGGCCGGACGTGCTCCTGACCTCTCCGGAGTGCACATCGCATTCCATCGCACGCGGTGCCAAGCCGGGATCTGAAACTAGCCGTGAAACCGCAATCGGTATCGTTCCATGGGTTAGGTCGATGCAGCCGCGCTGGGTAATTGTCGAGAACGTGAACCGTATGAAGAAATGGGATCGGCACAACGAACTTGTCGAAACCATTGAAGGATTGGGTTACACGGTCAGTGATCTTTTTCTTAATTCTGCCGATTTCGGATCGGCCCAGGCTCGTAAGCGAATGTTCCTGGTCTGCGACAAGCAAGGTTCCAAGGTTAGCCGTGAACAGCTTTTGACGTTCGCAGACAATGCCCCAATGACGGCCAACGACGTCATCGATTGGAAGGCGTCATACCTAGCTAGTCCACTACGCAAACCCGGAAGAGCAAAGGCAACTATCGAGCGAGCCGAGCGGGCCATTACGGCCATAGGGCCGAATGTTCCGTTCATCGTTGTCTATTACGGTTCCGACTATGCGGGTGGTTGGCAGACGCTGGACGTTCCATTGCGTACGATTACCACCGTCGATCGTTTCGGCTTGGTCACTTGGCGAAAGGGTGTGCCATACCTGAGGATGCTTCAGCCGAACGAACTACTCAAGGCGATGGGGGGAGGAGAGGATCATATCCTTCCCCACGGCAGCCGCCGTGAAAAGGTGAAGCTTTGCGGCAACGGCGTCTGCTCGGATGTCATGACCAGCATCTTCAAGTGGATCGGTGCTACACAAGCACAGAAAGCAAGAACGCCGAAAATAGCGAAGGCGAGTTGATGATTGACCAGAATCTGGACACGGTTGATTTGAGTGTGGATGAAGTCTACGGTGGATCCAGAAACGGCAATTCCTTCGACGATCCCCTGCCCAAGTTGCTGGACGTGGATAACGGGGCAGGTTTCCGCCACCTAGGGCAAAGGCCCGAGGTGAAGACGCTCAAGCTTCTGGTGCTGAAAACCAGTTTCTCAGACACAAACTGGCCCGATGCCCTTGACGGCGAGAACGGAACATTTGTCTACTATGGCGACAAGCGCGTACCCGGAGACCTGCACCAAACACCGCGGCAGGGCAATCTGATACTCAGAAATCTGTTCGATGAGGCGCACCAACATCAGCAAAGCTCTGCGTTTCCGCCCATCCTTCTCTTCGGCAACGCTGGCACCTATCGGGACGTGCGGTTCATCGGACTCGCAGTACTAGGTGCGACGGGGATGGGGGCGGACGACGATTTGGTAGCCGTGTGGCGTACTACGGATGACGGTGTCCGGTTTCAGAACTACAAGGCGACCTTGACCGTTCTCGACGTTCCTGTTGTATCCAGGGCGTGGGTGAAGGACATTCAAGCTGGTGATGCCATTTCTTCCCCTCACGCGCCCAAAGCTTGGCTGGACTGGGTCGGCGGCAGGAAGTTCACGCCGCTCAAATCCGTCGCGGTCAACTCGGTACGCTCCAAACAACGACAGATTCCAGATACTCCGGAACTTGCCGCGTATGTGAACCTTGTCTACGAATTGTACAAGGACGATCCGCATACCTTCGAACGGTGCGCAATGGAACTGGCCCGACTTTTCATGCCGGCCATCCGGCATTGGGAGATAACCCGCCCCTGGAGGGACGGTGGAAGGGATGCGTTGGGCACTTATCGCATCGGCCACGGGGCCGGAGCCATCGACGTCGATTTCGCGATGGAAGCCAAATGCTATGGCATGAACAACGGTGTGGGGATAAAACCCCTTTCCAGATTGATTTCACGCCTCAGGCATCGCCAGTTCGGGATTTTGGTCACCACATCCTACCTCGATACGCAAGCCTACCAGGAGTTGGTCCAGGATGCGCATCCAGTGGTGGTCATATCATCTGGAGATATCGCCGCAAAGTTGAAAGAAAGATTCGGGAGTCTGGACAACGTCAGAATTTGGTTACAGAAAATCTGACGACAGCTGCTCCTGGCCGTTAGATTCAGATTTCCTTACGTTTCCATATGGACGGTTTCCGGTATTTCGCCGAAGGGCGCGTGCCCCTCGATCCACTCCGATAACCGCAGTGTCAGACCTTCAGCCGCCTTGCCCCGCGTAGCGCACTCCCACACCACCAGCACCCGCCAACCCGCTCTCCGCAGCGCCGCGACGGCCCGCTTGTCCCGCTTAACGTTGTCATCCAGCTTGGCGCGCCAGAACTCCGCGTTCGTTGCAGGTAATTTGGCCAAACTGCAGGCCATATGGCGGTGCCAGAAACATCCGTGGACAAACACGGCCACGCGCGGCCCCGGCAGGGCGACGTCGGGAGCTCCGGGCAGGTCGCGCCGGTGTAACCTGAAACGGAACCCGGCGGCAAAAAGCGCGCGCCGGACCGCCATTTCGGGCTCGGTGTCCTTCCCGCGGATGCTAGACATCATCCGGCTCCGGGTCTCCGGATCGACCACGTCGGCCATGAGTCCCCTCAGCGAATCTCCGGAATTCCCGGAGCGGGTTCCGAATAGGTTGCTCCGAGCACAGCCTCGCGGCATTCCGTCTTCTTGGCCCATTCGGAGACCATCTTGCCCGCGGCCGTCCGGTGCAGGACATCGTTCACCTCCCGCGCCCACACCCCCAACTGCGCCAGCAGTTCCTGCGAGACGCCCTGCCTGTCCCACACGCGGTCAAGGTCAAATCGCTCCCCGAGCCGGTGGGCCAGCAGCGACACTGTGTAGGCCGCGACGTTCGCCTGAAAAGCCTGAAACATGGGCCGGACGAGTTTCTGGGTCGCCTTGAACACGATGGCCGACGCGACCATCTGCTTGTAGGAGGCCACGTTCGGCGCGGGGGGCGGCAGCTCCCCCTCGGCGACGGTCATACCCGTCATGAACCGCTCGAAGCATTTCTGCGATCCGAGACTCACCACGTCAGGCTGGACGGACCACGCGCAGACGTATTTCGCGAGATCCGTTTTCGTGATTTTCCGGGCCGGGGGAATGGCATCTTTCAACACCTTCAGTTTCGCTGGCGTCGTGCCCTCGCGGGTCAGCATCGTGTTGTAACTGCCCGCCGCGCGTTCGTAGAACCAGCGCCCGGTTCCGTCCGGACAGTAGACCGTCAGGGACAAGCGCTCGACATCTACGTGGAAGGGCTTGTTGGCCGACAAATCCGACTGCCTGACCGCGTTCTGGCTATTGGCGAAACGCGAGATGTCCGAGACGAGGGCCTCCTCGCGGGCTTCGTCCTTCACCTTCATCACGATGACCTTCGCTGGTACTCGCACGCGCCTGAGATCAGTCTCCGGAAATTTCCTCTTGGCGAAGAAGAGTGAGGCCGTTGTCTGCCCCCCGTTCACGATCTGCATGCCTTTTAACCAGGCGATGCCCGGCGACCCGTCAGCCGCTGCGTCCAGCCGCATCTCGTCGGCCACCAGCACGATGCCGTTGTTGTACGCCATGAAACGGCCAGGCGTGGTCCGCAGCGTATTCTGGATGCCCGCGTTCACGCCCTTTCCCTTCACGCTCAGGAACGAGCGCACGTTGGCTTCCAGAAGCCGCGCGCCGAAACGCTCGTAGAGGAACCTAAGGGCCTCTCCCGGCACCGCCGTCAGGGCGTAGTCGTATTCGTCGGTGTCCCCCGGCACGAAGACGCACGGGAGCGGCGAGCCGCAGACCTCGGCGAAATCGACCACCAGTTCGTCGCGAGGCTTGCCCTCCGACCAGTGCCGGTGCAGCCGCTCGATGTCCATGACTTCGAGACGGACCGTCTTGCCGCCTACCTCCCTGGTCTTGAAACTCTTCGATTTTGCTACGCGGTCGGTCAGCACGAACACGCGCACCTGTTCGAGGCCATCGTAGGTTTCGCGGATCGTCAGGGCGAGCGAATAAACGTCGCTCGACGGATCGAGTTTCGCGGCCATCCGCCCCTCGGCGCAAAGGCCCAGGAACCGCAGGCACTGCTCCACGGCCGTCCTGGTCTCGGCGTCCGGCACCGGTGTCGGTACATCAACACCCTCGTAGAGGCTGACGAACATATCTAACTGGTCAGCGTCGTCCGACATCGCGTAGCCGCTGAGCCTCAGATTCGCGTTCCCGACTTTTCCCTGATAGTGGCAGACCGCCGGCTCGAACGTCATCCCGATTTCCGCCATGTGGTGCATCACAAGCTCGCAAAAAACGAGTTCGGCGAACGGCGAGCCGTCGTTCATCTGCGTCCTGACCTCGGCCTGCGTCTCCCTCAGAAAATCTCCCAGTTCCATGCTCATAGTGCTCCCAGTTTTCTCAACGCCCCGACCACGCCCGCATCCGTCCCCGGAGCACGGTCGAAATCGATCTCGTAAATCACCCTTCCGATGCCATCCGGGACAGTGCCGGCCACCATGCGGGGGAAACCATCCCCGACCTCAACCACCCGGACGCCTTCGACGATGAAGCGCCGTGGATACCTGTCCGCGTGGGCATCCCTATATCCGGCTGCGAGCAGGCGGTCGGAAAGAACACCCTCGGTTCCGGAATTCCCCCGCAATTCCACCCTGACGTCCTCAACAAATTCCGGCAAATTCCGCCCCGACTCCCTCTGGGAGAGCCTGACGCCCGCCAGGAAAAGAGGCTTGCGGACGGAGTCGTCCAACTGTTCGAGCGAGCCTATCTTCGCCGGGAACCCCCGCGCGGACAGCGTCGCCTTCACCTCGAGGGCGCCCGGCCCGATCTCGAAGTCCTGTATCCCGCTCAGCGGGCCCACCCACGCGTCCAGCGCGAGCGGGGCCGGTAGCCCGGCCCTGACGGCCTCCCTGAGGAAGATGAGTTCCCCGATCAGGCCGATCTCGGCCTCGGGCGATAGCGCCTGCGCGCCCTTGCGCATGAACTCCTGCCAAGACCTTACCCGAGCCAGGAAAGTCCGGAGAAGCCTCTCCTCGCCTTCCGGGGCGGCCGCATCGAGCGCCCCGGCGCAGTCGCACACCATCTCGGCGAACAGTTCCACGCTGCCGGACTCCCTGCGCGTCAGGGCCAGCCACGTTTTGCCGTCCCCGTGCGGATCCGCCCGCGACACCTCGAAGCCGCGCCCCTCGGGGAGTTTCTCGGCGGTGGGCACCCGGGCCGAGGAAAACCCCGCGAGCAGGGCCTCCGCGTTGCCGGGGAAACGCCTGCCCGCCATGACGACGCAGGGGCCCGCCGGCGCCACGGCGATGCTCCGCCAGCCTTCCTCCCCCGACGTTCCGGAGAGCGCCGCCCAGGCCGCCGCGAACTCGTCAATCGGCCGGGCCATATTCGCTCTCCCAGAGAAGGTGATCGACCCGGTACTCGACGACCGTGCCGGAAACGCTGGTCGGGAAACTCGCCCCGAAGGCCATGACCGGGGCCGTCGAGCCCTCCACGCCGGCCACGGCCGGATCGAGGGGGGAGAGGAGCAGCAGGCCACGGTTCCTCGCCGGCGGGACGCCTTCGGCGCCGTCGCCGCGTACCCGCCGTATGGACGGGCCGTTGGGGACCGTCGGTGGCGAGGGCGGAGCATCGTCCGTCTGGCGGGCGGGACCCGGCTTCCGCGCCTTGACCGCCATGTGGAGGGCCGCCTTCCACGCCGTCTCGTCGAGGTCTATGGCCTCGTCCCTCGGGGACAGCAGGCGCCCGATGGAGTAGCGGTCTTTGATGTCCGGATCCGGCGTCCGCGTCGGCATCTTGGCGATCTTCACGCCGCCGGCGAAGACGTGCTCGCCGCCGTCACCGCCGCCGAGCAGCACCACGGTCCAGGACGTGAGTTCCCCGCCCGCGGCCATCTTCCGCACGAACTCGGTCAGCAGGGCGCTGTTCACCTTCCTCGCTTTCGGGTGGGTGACGTAGGCCGAGAAGAAGTCGGCGACAGCCTCGGCCGGCACGCCGCTCCACAGACGCGAACCCTTCCACTCCTGGACGGAGCCGTTCCTCGTCCGCCTGGGGTCGTTCTCGGACGGCGCTCCCATCGTCGCAATGAGCCTGTCGGCCGCGTCGAGGTTGCGTTTGAGGATCGCCGGGTCGCGGTGCAGCGCCACGGTTTCGAGCGACTCGCCGCTGAACGATAGTTGCAGGTTCTCCGAAGACCGCATCTTCAGCGGCGACGTCACGAGCAGCACGGGATGCGACTGGACTTTGAGTCCGTAGTCGCGTGGCGTGGCGCCGCTCTCAGCCATCGCGTCGAACTCCTCGCGCAGTTCCTCGGAGGCGTCCGCGATGTGCCCGAACCACTCGACCAAGTCGTCGGTCGTGTAGAGGCGGCACAGGTCGATGTAGCCGGGGCGGTATCCGAACCAGCGGCCCATCTGCATAAGCGTGTCGTACATATTCGTTGTCCTGACGAAATAACTCACGCACAGCCCTTCCAGCGTGAGCCCCCGCGCCAGCTTGTCGCCGCCGATGGCGATGACCTTGAGCCCCTTAGGCCTCTCCTCTGCGTAGTCCAGAGCGTCCTTGGCCGTCCCGTTGATCATCTTCACGTCGATGTCCAAGAGGACTTCCGGAAGCGCGGAGAGGATCTCCTCCCACGAAGGCATCGGAGGGAGGCCTTC
>JAPTWT010000189.1 GCA_028064935.1 Gammaproteobacteria bacterium
AGGGTCTCGATTGGCTCGCCGCTGCCTTGGGCCTCGCGCAGGCGCTTGGCGAGATTACGGTCGCCATCGACAAAAGGGGCGGCAAATTCGTTGAGCACCGCTGTGCGCCGGGCAGCCGGGAACTGCACGGTGAAGTCGAACAGGTTTTCCAGCCCGGCGGCGAGGGCCGCGCGGTTCATGGTCAACAGGCAGACGAAGTGAAGGCCGGCGCCATCTCCGAAGCAACGGCTCCCGTTGGTTTCTGCCCAGCGGAGGAAGCCGCTGGTAAGATTGGCGCCGAGGCATACGACGGAGATAGGCTTTGAACGGACCAGCACGGAGAGCTGGTCCATTGGTTCGAAAACCAGGTCGGGGTTGGCGTAGAGTTCGTCAGCACCGATGGCGGTCGCTTTGATGAACACGGTGTCGGGATAGAGAACGCCGAGGCGCTTTTGGCTTTCGAGTTCGATGAGTTGGTGGTCGAGTTCGAGGCGGCCGAGAGCGATTTTGAGACCTTCAGCGGTGAGGTCTTTTGCGACGCCCCCTTTGTCGTTGCCGATGACAACGCAATGCGAGGGGGAATTGATGAAATTTGCCATTTTCCTATTCCTTTATGTCAAGAGCGAAAACGATCTGGAATCCAATAGGGACCGACGTCTGGCTCGCGTGCGCTTGGGAACAAGCTTTTTTGTCCCTTGCGGTATACGGTCAGGTAGAAAAGCAAGCCTTCAAGATAGTCCATCGAGAGAGGGTTGGCGGAGTTGGCTCTCTCTGCCATTTTTTGCATGGAGTATCTGTAGTTGGCTTGCAATAACGCGACATTAGAGGCGAGCGTCTCTGGGGAAGCGACAAAAAGCTTAAATTTTAAATGGCATTTTTTGCTCGCGGAGTTGCCATACGCTTCATCGTATGCCCATTTAGGCAGTTTGTAGTCGGGATAGGGAGCTTTCATGGCACTGTCATCCTTTCTTGTTGATAAGGAAAAAAGTGTTCGCGGTTGTGAGAGGGTTGGCGTGGGACCTGGCAAGCTGGTCGTGCAACCACTTCCTTCCGGCGGCGACGGCGGCCTGGAAGAGTGAGGTAAAGACCTATGAGAATCGGGAATCCAAAATGGCCCCGCCTCGGGCGCGTAGACATCGCGTAATGAGATTTGCCCGCTGCGGTTCGCTAACCGGCCAGGATAAATCACCATTTCCATCCACAGCCCCGTCTTTTTCTGAAGCTTCCTGTTCAAAGCCCAGAGATTTTTCAGGAACGTATCCGTGCTGGGACCAAGCAGCTTGTCGAGGTCGGGTATGGTGACATGCATTGGTAGGCGATGTTCACGAACCCATTCCACGAACTTTGAGAAATCGTCGTTGTTCAGCGGCATGTTTAGCACTCCTTATGAATTTATGTCCTCCTCATGAGGACATACCGACCACCCATTGTGGCCATGAATGAGGATAAGAAGCGCGTAGAGGGAAATAACAGGGGGAGTACCCCACATCACGAAGGACAGCAGAAAAAAAATTGAAAGTGGCAGATTATAGAAGCGTATTTCTTACATGAGCGGGCATCGAATGACGTTTGGCAGGCGACGCATCGCGCGAAATATGGCGTTGGACACAGGAGGGTATGAGCGTCGGAATGCCGGCGGGGAACGACCGGCATTGAACGGCAGAGGGATTATGAATGCGCGGGAATGCCCGACGCGGGATTGTCAAGGCGGAACGATGAAAGGAAGGCAGAGTAGCGATCTCGACTGTCTGTCGAAGGACATCTTTTCCTGTTGCGACGCCCCGCTTGCATGCGTGCGGCATCGGTGATCACCAACGGGCCCGTGTATCGGGCGTCAGCGAAAATGCGGGCTTGGCGGAGGCTGGCATGAGACCAGCCCCTTCCGGCCGCGAGAGCGGCCGGAAGGGGGGTCTGTCAAGGCTGCGTCTCGCGAGGATACGGCGATGTTTCTGGCACTCGCACGGACGGCCTGCGTTGTCCGGCGCGGTATACGGTGATGTACGCGCTTTCGGGGTAGATCGGCGTTGCCGGACAGAGCACCACTTGCATGCCCAAGCCGGTGCGTTTCTTCAGCCAGAAGGCGATCTCGTCGATATTGTCCAGAACCGCCTCCGCGGTAAGGCCGAGGTGCTGCTCGAGTTCGGCGGCGGTGAGTTGCATCGGCAAGCGATGTAACTGGACCCAGTCCGCGAGTTTAGCAAAGTTTTCATCATCGGTTCTCATCGTAATCTCCATCATTGGTTGATTCTCCCATCAGTGAGACAGCTCACGGTCATAGCGACCGGAGCCAAAATGATGCGCGAGTGTCGAAAATGATATGGGGACTACCCTAGAAACGGAGTGGAAAAGAAAAATGGGACTATTTCTACCGATCGTTGGGTACGTAGCGGCGCGGAACCACAATCCTGGCGGACCGGAAAACGCGTGGGATAAAAAAAGACGAGCAACGGTTGATATGTTCGTCGGAGGAATGAGAGTGGCTTATCTTCAGGGTTGGGGAAACATTCTGTCGCCGCTGATGAAAAGAATGTCTCTAGAAGAAACTAACGAATTAGTTCATCCAAAAACCTATGAACATAGGATATTTTTTGATAATGATTTGAAAAACAGACCACAAATGAAGGAAATGGTAGATTTTCTTATGTCAGAACCCAAAGGGGGTGTGGATGGAAATGGTGATTTATCCTGGCCGGTTAGCGAACCGCAGCGGGCAAATCTCA
>JAPTWT010000086.1 GCA_028064935.1 Gammaproteobacteria bacterium
CCGCACGCGCAAAGGCAAGGCGGTCGCGATCGCCGGCAAGAAGAAAGTGACGAAATAGCGCTTGCCCCGATATTTTGGCGCTTCCGCGCCCTCGCCATCCTCCCGCTCTCGCCATCATCCATAGCCGACCGATAGGACAAAATTCATGGCCAAGCCCGCCCAGGCCGCGCGCCCGCGCAAGAAGGAACGCAAGAATATTATCTCTGGCGTTGCTCATGTCGCGGCAACGTTCAACAATACCATGGTGACCATCACCGACTCTCAAGGCAACGCGATCGCGTGGTCCTCGGCGGGGAGTCAGGGATTCAAGGGCAGCCGGAAATCGACGCCCTATGCCGCGCAGGTGGCTGCGGAAGAGGCGGGTCGCAAGGCGCGCGAGCACGGGATGGAAACCTTGGAGATTGAGGTCAGCGGCCCGGGTTCTGGGCGCGAAAGCGCTCTTCGCGCGTTGCAGGCGGTCGGTTTTGCGATTACCGCCATTCGCGACACCACCGCCATTCCGCATAATGGCTGCCGCCCGCGTAAGCGGCGGCGCGTCTGATCGTCGCCTCCGCTCGGGATCTCGGCTCGGAGATCTGCGGCAGCGAGGTAAAGTTCCGCGCTTTCGTGAGCGCATTCATTGCAGATGAGGCAAGCGTGGTCATCCAGAGAAACTGGCAATCGTTGATCAAGCCGGAAAAGCTGGAAGTTGAGTCCGGCGCGGTTCCGTCCTGCGTTGCAACCATCATCGCCGAGCCGCTCGAGCGTGGTTTCGGCATGACGCTCGGCAACGCGATTCGTCGTGTTCTGCTCTCGTCGTTGCAGGGCGCCGCGGTGACTTCGGTGCAGATCGACGGTGTGTTGCATGAGTTCAGCAGCATTCCCGGCGTGCGCGAAGATGTCACCGATATTGTGCTCAACATCAAGCAGCTTGCGCTTCGCATGCATGGCGAAGGGCCGAAACGCATGGTGCTTTCGGCGACGGGGCCGGGCGAGGTCAAGGCCGGGCAGATCCAGACCGGGCATGACATTGAAATCATGAACCGCGATCTCGTTATCTGCACTCTCGACGACGGCGCGAAGCTCGGCATTGAATTTACGGTCGAACTCGGCAAAGGCTATATCGCGGCCAGTCAAAATCGGCAGGAAGACAGCCCCATCGGCCTCATTCCGGTGGATGCGATCTTCTCGCCGGTGCGGCGGGTTTCTTACAAGGTTGAGCCGACGCGTGTCGGTCAAGTCACGGATTATGATCGGCTGCTTTTGACGGTGGAGACCAATGGTGCCGTCACCCCAGAGGATTCGGTCGCGCTGGCTGCGCGTATTTTGCAGGATCAGCTGCAGCTCTTCATCAATTTCGACGAGCCGCAGCATGTTCGATCTGATGAGCCGCAAGATAATCTGCCGTTCAACCGCAACATGCTGCGCAAGGTCGACGAACTCGAACTCTCCGTCCGCAGCGCGAATTGCTTGAAGAACGACAATATCATCTATATCGGTGATCTTGTGCAGAAAAGCGAGCAGGAAATGCTACGGACGCCGAATTTTGGCCGCAAATCACTAAATGAAATCAAAGAAGTGCTCTCGACCATGGGGCTTTCTCTGGGCATGACGGTGCCGGGTTGGCCACCGGAGAATATCGAAGATATGGCCAAACGGCTCGACGAGCCGTTCTGAGCCTGCGGGGAGAAAGACCATGCGCCACGGGATCGCCGGCCGCAAGCTCGGTGTCACTTCAAGCCATCGCCACGCCATGTTCCGTAATATGGCGGTGGCGCTGCTCAAGCATGAGCAAATTACCACGACCTTGCCGAAGGCGAAGGAACTGCGCCCGGTTGCGGAGAAACTGATAACACTCGGCAAACGCGGTGGCTTGCACGCCCGCCGTCTCGCATTAGCCGAATTGCGCGACCAAAAAATTGTTGCCAAGCTGTTTACTGCGTTGGCGGATCGCTACAAGTCGCGCGCGGGAGGCTATACCCGCGTCTTGAAAGCCGGCATTCGCCATGGCGATGCCGCTGCGATGGCGGTGATCGAGCTGGTTGATCGCGATCCGGCGGCCAAAGGCCAGGATAGCGGCCCGCGGCAAATCGATAATGATGACGCCACATCTGCGACGGAGGCGTGAATACGCTCGAGTATGACGGCCGACGCTGAGTCCAGCGCCGCCGCTTCGTGATGCGACAAAACGAGCGGTATGAACGGAAGCGGATGCGATAGGGGAAAATCCCTTGCACAGTGTCGGTATGAGACGCGAGAGCGATAGATCACGATTTGATGAGACGGCCGGATGCTTCCGCAATGCGTTCTTCTCTTCTTCTCCCTAGGTAGGGGGAGGATTGGGATGGGTGGCCGAGCGGTTTAAGGCAGCGGTCTTGAAAACCGCCATACGTGAAATGCGTATCGTGGGTTCGAATCCCACCCCATCCGCCAGCGGGTTTGTAAACTTCTCTGTTTCCATCAAGTAAATTCACGAATCCGCGTTTCCCGATTATACCCGCCAAGATACATGTCGAAGCCGGACTATGGCGCATAATCTCGGGTCGAACCGAACGAATGACGGGCGGCGTTAGGATAGATAGCGCCCCGTGTTAGAGCAAGGTAGGTTTTGATTGAACCATCCTGTTCCATCAAAACCGGCCAACTTGCTCGCCAAAATAGGGGTAGAGCGTGATCGACTTAAACCGATCGCGCTCTAGTGGCCTCGCGAA
>JAPTWT010000031.1 GCA_028064935.1 Gammaproteobacteria bacterium
CGTCGACCGACATGCTCTTCATGGGTGAGGTGCGCGGCCCGCTCGAGGCCGCGGCGGTGGTCTTGCAGGCCGGCATCGGCGGCCCGATCATCACGACGATCCATGCCGAGTCCGTGGAAACCGCCATCGAACGCCTCATGGCGCTGGCCGCCCATGAAATGGGTCCCGAAGGAGCCGCCTCCCAGATCGCCGCGCATCTGGCGGCCGTGGTCCACCTCACACTGTCCTCCCGGCCAGTCGAGACCTCCCGTCGCCATAGTGCGCCCCCGGCACCCCTCCTGGTGCTCTCCACGCAGCTCCTGCGCATACGGCCCGAGGATGCGGGATTGCGTTCCGCCATCGAGCGGCACGAGATCGCTCAGATTCAGCAGGCGGTCTATACCCAGAATGTGAGGCGGATGCTGTAGATCATCCTCGACTGAGGTGAACACCAGCGGACACCTTGGAGTGTTGGCATCCGCCGCCTTGGGGACACTCTCCCTGCGGAGCGCCACACTTTGGGCACAGCAACATGCCGCAGGGGCTTCCTAACGCCAACGATTTATCACAGCGTAGACCGCCGGTCGTAAAGACTTCGAGATTTGCGCCGCACCGGGCGCACCGGTTACCTTCAATATTCTTCTCGTCGAGCATCATTGCACCCCGTGGTAAAACTAAGAGCAAGGCTACCATACCGGTTCAGTACCCCTCGCAATTTCCCTCGTTAACAGGCATTGCCTTGCTTCCGATGTGCATCATCGGCCATGAGCTAGACAACGCGAACGGTCGTCAATGTGTCTCGGACGATCCGCAGCCACCACGCGCGCTACGGCATTTTTGCATCAGAGGCCTCCTAAACAGTTACCCCAAAGAGATCTTCCTGATGCCACCACAATGTCCTCGACTCTGCTTCTCGCGGTCCCGTAAAAAGTTATACCTTGCCCCTACCGGGGAGTGGTCGGTCGGCGCGGCCACAAAGCGGAATAAGCCATTACTGAGCACATAGTAATCCCATATGCTAAAGTAATTGGCGTTGGCGAGTCGCCGCAGTCGCGAGCGGCTCGCCCAACCACAGGCCTCTGTAAGACGAGGCTATCCGGAATATCGATCCAGCATATATTTGCGAGTGAACCACACGAGTGAACCACATGTATATAAGCCTAGGCACTCCCCTGCATTTAGCGGAGATAGACCAAACCCCAGATCTTGATCGGCTAAAACGGGACATAACTATCGCAATAGTGGACGACGAAGCATTCCCATACACGGGCCAATTGAGGGCTCATGACTACCACGCCACAGAAGTTGGGGCGGACATAAGTTCGGTCAAGCAGTTAGAGGCTTACCCAATTATCGCTTGTGACATTCGCGGCGTGGCCCCAAAATTTGGCAGTCTTCAAGAGGGCGCGCATCTTATAGCAGAGATCCGCAAATGCTACCCAGATAAATACCTAATTGCCTATACTGGCTCTAGTTTCGACGCTTCCCTTAATCACAAACTCGCATCTGCTGATTCGTCTATCAACAAAGACGCGCCCTTCGATTTCTGGCACACCGAACTGGAACGTGCCCTAACATCGGTTGGCAATCCTCGCAAGAGATGGCTCAGATTCCGAAAATCTCTAATGGACGATGGATTAGATAGTTGGTACATATTTAACATCGAACAGGCTTTTATAAAGGCTATCAAATCCCGAGAATTCCCTAAGTGGGACTACATCAAGATGACTAGTGGCTTCACGGATCAACAAACACAGTTAATTAAGACGCTAGGCCAAATTGTATTGCCAGCTCTTCTCAAACTAGCGGTATCACAGGTCCCGTAAATGCGCTACGATAAGTTCCATAGGCGCACAGAACGCCTACAGAATACTGTGGCAGCGGAAAAGAGTAGAGCCGATGCTGCCCAACGCGATCTATCCCGTATCACCGAGATCATGAACAGTACTATGCACGAGGTCCGCAGCCTTACCGCTCAATTAACTAGTCAGGCGGCGGACTTGCTTAAGAGGCTAAGCGGCACCGAGATGGAATCACAAACAGCAACAGTTCTTCATACTTCTGAAATGGTGACCGCGCGGCTTGCCTATGCAGATCTTCAGCTTAACCCAGGGGCAATTACCCTTCAAACAAAGGTGCCGACAGGACTCTATAAGAAATTTGAGAAATCTCGTCACGTCCTGGGTCATGCCGCAAGAGCCAAAGGAGTCAATATAGACTTCCGCGGCAAATCATTTGGGACATTCGACGTGTTGCAAGCCTTCGAGCTGATTCCTTTTATTATTCTGAATAATGCCATTAAGTACTCACCGCCAAACGGGGCAATCGAGGTTATATTTTCCGAATCTGGCCAAGAGATTCGTGCAAAGGTACAGTCTATAGGGCCGATCCTTTTGCCTGAGGAACGGAACAAACTTTTCGAGCAACATTTTCGAGGGAGCAACGCCCAGAAAATGCCTCTCTATGGGGCCGGTCTAGGATTGTACATCGCCAGAAACATAGCAAAGCTACATAGCGGCGTATCAATTACCGCACAGGGAGGAAGTGTAGGGAAATTCGTTTTTAATGGCATTCCATACGCTGATTTTCGTGTGGATATTTGCGTTAAGAGGTAGAATGTCGTTCTACCTCAAGCTCATCATGGGCCGCGGTTGCAAGATCATCACCCGAGAGGTGCGCGACACAGGCTATGCCATCACGCCGCCCACGT
>JAPTWT010000340.1 GCA_028064935.1 Gammaproteobacteria bacterium
AGCCGGCGTGCGGCTGGCACTCGACGACTTCGGCAGCGGATTTTCGTCCTTTCTATATCTCGCCGATCTCCCGATCACGTTTTTGAAGATCGAGCAGGCACTCATTGCGCGCGTCGGCCAGGACAGGCGCATCAATATCATGGTGGGTGCCTTGGCCCGCATGGCCGCCGATCTCGATATCATCACCATTGCCGAGGGCATCGAGAGCGCTGCGACGGCCGCTTCGGTGGCCGCCCTCGCATCCCCTGGGGGCAGGGCTACCATTTCGGGCGGCCGGGGTGGGAGTGATGAGGTAGGAGGCCGGAAGCGCTGATGTGTCGAGGGTTTATGTATGGAGGTTCTTGTCATTCTAAAGAGGAGGCCGAAAATGCGAGACAGACTGTTTTTACGGACCATGGCACAAGAACGACCGTGTCCGACATCGTCGAGCTCGCCGCATGATTCCGTCTTTCAGTTTTGCTATGGTTGACTCTGGCCATTATGGCGATGAGCGGTGAGCAAATATCCGCGGCGTAGCCGCAATCAGCAATACGGGTCGCGCCCCAAGGATGAAGTCCACTCGTTCGTTCTTGGTCGGGGGCGGCAGAGGAGGGGGGAAATAAAAGTGGCGTATACTGCGGGTTCTGACGGTCTGATATCCAACTTCGCCTTAGCCATGATCTGTTATGGAGAAAACCCGAGCGATCACGATCGTGTTTTGGGGCACGATACGGCACATAGAGAGCGGTTGGGCCCGTGTCATAAGCACTGCTTGGGGTCACTCGAGCCGCGCATGATAAGTGACTGTGGATTCTGTAAGATATTGGCAGAATTCTGCGAGGGGGCTCAGGCGGTAGCAAGGGAACTGGGATGCCCGAGCGTACCGGAGGAAATATGGAAACAGAACTGCGGGTAGGCACGTTAGCGGAAGTCCTCTCTCGGGCGGCCATGGTAGCCCGCGCGGCAGACAAGCGTCGTCCCCTCGTTGTTTCTGAGGGCAGACAGACGATCTTGTTCGAAACTCAGGATGATGTGAATGACGCGTTGGCGTCCGCTTGGCTGCACCGGCACCACGAGCGGATATTCCAGGCGTTCCCGAGCTTCGCCAAAGTCGCGGCTGACCCCTTAGCGGGATTTGATGCTCATGTTCGCCGCCAACTGGCCCACGGTATGGCAAAGGGAGACGCACCTTGGCGTCGACGCGACAAGGAAGGGGGCGTAGACACGATAGGGACCATCGCTATTGCTGCGGAAGGAACAAGGAAACTGGTAGTACTCGTGTTCGGTTTGCGATTGGCAATGGAACATTTGGCGTTTCTGACACTCTGGACGGATCCTCATGTTCGTGTTGATGTCCGCATGATGGGTAATCGGAGATTGTTCTATGAGTTCGATACCGGCAGAGGGCGTCCGCCTCTTGGGATGTACGTGCAAATGCAACCGCAAGATGATCGGTTCGTGGAAGAGTTCAGGCGCGTTCGAGACCATGGGGGTGAGGTTGTCATCGTTGTGCCGAAGACGCTGAGCGCCTTGGACAAAATGGTGGACTTTCCAGGAGGAACCGGCACGGCGCTACCGTGGGCTGAGATGTTGGAGCGTCGCCTGGCTCCAAGGGGTAAGGGATCACGCGTGGGCACAAGACCCCTGACGCCCGGTGAAATTGCCTTGGTGAAAGATGTATCACCTGTGAGCGTGTCACGCGCGGCGTAGGGCGCCGCGCTCGCCCTCCTCGGCCTGTGCACGTCGGCGTTTCCCAGGCGCACGGTCGTTGCCGCGCGTCATTTTTCGTGAGCGGGAAGCCGCTGCAGAAAGCGCCCTTTGTTTGCCTTTCCTCCCCACCCGGTCTAGTATAGTATACAAGAGTCTCCTTTCATTGGTGGAGGGCATCCAGCGATGGCAACCGATCCGAATAACCCCGGCAATTTTGGCAACCTCATAGGTCAAGCGATCGGCTGGGGCCGGGACCAATGGGAGCGGGAGAAGGCGAAACAGGCCCAACGGGAAGCAGCGGAGTTGCGCAAGCGCAACCTGGCCGAGGCGGCACGCCTCAAGGCCGAATCCGCTCAGATCCGGGCGCAGCTCCGGTTTGAGCGCAACCAGTTCGCGGCAGATGCCGCGAATCTCGAGGTCATCGCGCAGGCCTACGCTTGGGCGCTCGACGATCTGGCCAAGCACTACAAAATCCCGCGCGAGAGGGTCGAGCAGAAGGTGTTGGAGTATCGCGAGCGGCTCGCGAATTATAAATCCGGTCATCACCGCCGCGCGCTTTCCACGCCGGAAGAGGCCGCGGCCTATAGCGCGTTGTCGATCGATCAGCAAGCGGAGTTCGATTACGTCGGCAGCGCCGAGCGCAAGCCCCGGTTCCTCGACTGGCTCGACACCAAAATCGCGCAGGAGCGGGTGGAACAAAACTCCCAGATCCCACCCGATGGCGCGCGCACCAAGCGGGCGAGTGGGACCTGGATCGCCAAGGACTTCTATAAGGAGCTCAATTAAACGGCGGAGACCGAATCTAAACTCTCGGCAAGCTGTCGTTGTTGATGCTCCCTGTGTCTTCCTCCCGGTTCTCCGCCGCGGCGGCCTTTGCGTCGCCGCCCGCTTCCCGGTTCTCCGGTTTGGTATCCGCCCCCAGGATCTTCGAGGCGTTGGCGTGGCCGGCGCGGCCATAGGTCACCACACCGCCAAAGACCTCCCGGACCTTGCCTTCCAT
>JAPTWT010000334.1 GCA_028064935.1 Gammaproteobacteria bacterium
CGCGGGTTCGCGACCAAGGGCGACATCGCGGCGCTTCGGGAACGAATAGATGATCTCGCAAACCATGTCGCGGGCATGGATGTGCGCCTTTCCGGCGTGGAGCTACGCCTTTCGGAAATGGATACACGCCTTTCCGGCGTGGAGCGACGCCTTTCCGAAATGGATACACGCCTTTCCGGCGTGGAGCTACGCCTTTCCGAAATGGATACACGCCTTTCCAGCGTGGAGCGACGCCTTTCGGAAATGGATACGCGCCTTTCCGGCGTGGAGCTACGCCTTTCCGAACTCGATGCGCGCTTATCCGGCATCGAGCTACGCCTTTCCGAACTCGATGCGCGCTTATCCAAAATGGATACGCGCTTATCCGGCATTGAGCTACACCTTTCCGGCATGGAGTTACGCCTGATGGTTCGGCTGGGCGGGCTCATTGTGACGCTGATGTCTGTGGGTTTTGGGGTCCTGGAGTTCACCCTCGCGCACTGATCCCGCCCACAAGTTCGGGCGCGTGATCGGCTTGGCCGGTGAAGCGGCGACCGGATGCGTGCCCTTATGCCTCATCCTTCGGTTCCAACCCGGTTCCCTTGTGACCCCTTCGGCGCGGTGTTCACAACGGGTACCGTTGTCCCAAGCCCGGACAGGACTTTCTGATGAAACGGACGATGTCGATCGAAGCCCTCGAGGCCGAGGTGGCACGCCTTAAGGGCCTGCTGGAGGCACATGGAATCGAGTGGCGTCCGCTGGCGCGGGATGTCCGCGAGGGGGGCATGGCGCGCGGCGCGCGCGAGAAGGTGGCGCTCTTTCGGGGGCTTTTCCATGCGCGCAGCGACGTCTATGCGCTGCGCTGGGAAAGCGCCACGAGCGGCCGCTCGGGCTATGCGCCGGCCTGTGCCAACGAGTGGCGGCCCGGGGTCTGCAGGAAACCGCAGGTGGCGTGCTCGGCCTGTGACCATCGGGAACTCGTGCCGCTGTCGAATGCCGTTTTTTATCGGCACCTGACCGGGCAATGTACGGTCGGCATCTATCCGCTCCTTACGGATGAGAGCTGCGGTCTCCTGGCGGTCGATTTCGATGAGGCGCAATGGCGCGAGGACGCGCGCGCCTTCGTCTCCGCCTGCAAGGCCATGGACGTGCCGGTATCTTTGGAGGTATCGCGGTCCGGGTCCGGCGCGCATGCCTGGATCTTCTTCGAGGGGACGGTGCCGGCACGCGACGCACGTCGCCTGGGGGTGGCGCTGATCAGCGAGGCCTGTGCCCGTACCGGCCAACTCAAGCTGAATTCGTATGATCGGCTGTTCCCCAATCAGGACACTATGCCCAAGGGCGGTTATGGCAACCTAATCGCACTCCCCTTGCAGAAGGACCGGCGTGCGCACGGTGCCACGGTGTTCGTGGATGAGTCCTGGCGGCCTTATGACGACCAGTGGGGCTATCTTGCGGGGATCACGCGCATGCGGGTGTGTGACATCGAGTCCGCCATCTTGCGCGCCACGGGCGGCGCCCACCCCCTCGATGTGGCCTTCATCGAAGACGCGGAGGGGCAGGAGCCCTGGGCGCGATGCGGGACCCGAGGGCGCCCCTTGCCCAGGCCGTTGCCGGCCACGCTCACGGTACGCCTGGCCGACCGGCTCTATTTCGAGAAGGCGGAACTTACGCCGGTGCTCGCCCAGCGACTGATCCGCCTGGCGGTGTTCGCGAACCCGGAGTTCTACAAGGCCCAGGCCCTGCGCCTGTCGGTGTGGGACAAGCCGCGCCTCATAGGCTGCGCCGAGAACTTCCCGCGCCATATCGCCCTGCCGCGCGGCTGCCTTCAGGCCGTGCGCGGGCTATTGCAGGAGCATGGCATAGGCTGCGAATTCCGCGACGAGCGCTTCGCGGGTGCGCCCCTGTCGTGCCGCTTCACGGGCCGCCTGCGGCCCGATCAGGAACAGGCGGCGGCCGCCGTCATGGGCGAGGACATGGGCGTGCTGTGCGCGGCCACCGCTTTTGGCAAGACCGTGGTCGCGGCCGCCGTGATCGCGCGCCGCGCAGTCAATACCCTGATCCTCGTTCACCGCACGGACCTGCTGCGCCAATGGCGCGAGCGCCTGACGGCCTTTCTCGAGATCGATGACGGCGCGATCGGGATACGCGGTGACGGCAAGGACGATCTGCGCGGGATGATCGATGTCGCGATGTTGCAGTCGCTCGGACGTCGGGAGGCCATCGACCCCGCGGTCGGACAGTACGGCCACGTCATCGTAGACGAGTGCCATCATGTCAGCGCGGCCTCCTTCGAAGAGGTGTTACGGGCCGCCCGCGCGCGCTATGTGCTGGGCCTCACCGCCACCCCGATCCGGCGCGATGGTCGCCAGCCCGTGATCTTCCTGCAGTGTGGCCCGATCCGCCACCGAGCCCGGAAATCCTCCGAGGCGCCTGCCGATTGCGAGGTCATTCCGAGGGTCTGGGAGGGGCGCGGCCCGCTTTCGCCGGACACCGGCATCCAGGACGTGTTTCGTCTCCTGGCGCACGACCGCGGGCGGAGCGCGGCGATCGCGGTTGCGGTCGAACGGGCCTATACGGCCGGCCGCAAGATCCTCGTCCTTACCGAGCGTTGCGATCATCTGGAGGCCCTGGCCGAGGAGTTGAGGGCGCGCGTGACGCCGCTCTTTGTGTTGCAAGGACGGATGTCGAGGAAGGCGCGCGTGGCC
>JAPTWT010000145.1 GCA_028064935.1 Gammaproteobacteria bacterium
CTAGGCATTTCGCTCATCATGGCCTATATCGTAGGCTTCGCAATCCCGTTTTTCATCCTCGGCATGACCCTTGGTTCCGTTCGGAAGCTTGCGAAGTATGGGGCCATCCTATCCAAAATTGGCGGCTACATCATGATTGTCCTTGGCATTCTACTATTAACGAATAGCATGACTCGGATCACGGTGTGGCTGATTCAACTATACGGTGGATTTACAGGCTTCTAGAAGTCCCCAAATCGCATCCGTGTTTGATTTCATGGGGGGAGAGTTCATGAGCAAGTCGATGAAGTTGGCGTTCATCGTTGTAGCAATTCTCGGAATCATCGCCGTTGTCGGGAGAATTGGCTTCGCCGGGCCTCAAGTAGTGGCCGCGCCATTGAAGGGATATCGCATGCCGCCTTTCACCCTGACCGAGTACCCTAGCGGGCAAACCCTAGATACAAAATCGCTTCGTGGCAAACCGCTATTTATCAACTTTTGGGCTTCATGGTGCCCCCCGTGCAACGCGGAGACCCCGGGCATCGTGGAGGCGTACCGAAAGTACGGGAGCACGGTCACCTTCGTCAGCGTGAACGTCACGTCTCAAGACAGTCTGGCGGGCATGAAGAAGTTTGTCGCCAAGTATGGCATTCCATTCCCCGTGGCTCTCGATAAAAAGGGCGACGTGATGCAGCTGTACCGCGTGCTTTCCTTTCCAACATCGTTCTTTGTAAATCGCCAGGGCACCATTGTCGATATTGCTGATGGACAACTGTCGGCGAACGAACTGAACACCGAGTTGCAGAAGATCTCGAGCTGAAGGGGAATTGTATGAAGAGACTACGTTGTGCCATTCTGGACGATTATCAACACGCCGCGTTGACGTCGGCCGATTGGTCGGTCATCAGCGACGCGGTTGACGTGGACGCTTACCACGAGCACTTTGCCACGGAGGAATCGCTCGTTCGAACATTGGTGGATCACGACATCGTAGTAGCCATGAGGGAGCGCACGCCATTTCCTGCGTCGACGCTTCAACAACTGCGAAATCTGAAGTTGCTGATCACGACGGGGATGCATAACGCCGCCATTGACGTCGAGACCGCGCGCGAGCACGGAATCATGGTTTGCGGAACGGGCAGCCAATCGGCGCCGCCCGCGGAGTTGACCTTCGCGCTCATCCTCGGACTGGCTAGACACCTCGCTGTGGAAAACGACTCGTTCCACAATAACGGACCGTGGCAACAGTCCGTGGGAACCGACCTGTTCGGCAAGACCATCGGCCTTTTGGGGCTTGGTAAGATTGGCGGCCAGGTCGCTCGCGTGGCGAATGCCTTCGGGATGCGGGTTGTCGCCTGGAGTGAGAATCTGACCGAATCGAGAGCGGAAGAGGTCGGGGCTATCCGACTGAATCAAATGGACGATGTTCTCTGCGAAAGCGACTTTGTGTCCATTCATCTTCGGCTGAGTGAGCGAACGCGCGGTTTGCTGGGGGAAAAGGAACTTCGGGCGATGAAGTCCTCCGCTTACCTGATCAACACGTCGCGAGGCGCGATTGTCGAGGAAAATGCTCTGATTCTGGCCCTAGAGCACGGTTGGATAGCCGGAGCGGGCCTTGACGTTTTCGAGTCGGAGCCACTGCCCCAGAATCACGTTTTGAGAACACTGAACAACGTGCTGGCAACGCCCCATCTGGGGTACGTGACGGATTCCAACTATCGGATTTACTACCAGGATGCAATTGAGGATATCCAAGCCTTTCTAGCTGGGACACCCATTCGCAGGGTGGACGAGTGAGGTGTAACGGATCGGACGCGCGAATACGCGCGAGTCTGAAGGGTACTGCCGAATTTCGATTTAAGTTTACGTGTCAGACTCTGCCGCTGGCTCGGGCTCTCTGTGTGGTAAGGGAATATTGCTGACGCGTATCACGAGCCTTACGTCGCGGACTTCTGCACCGGGCGAAGGCCCCTGCCAGCCTTCATTTCCGTAACTCCCTCGTGGCAGACCCCATACGCTCGCCACGAGCAGGTCCTGCATAAGTCATCGATATCCGCGGGTTCAAACGAAGCCTTAATTCTGTCCTCGATGTTGCGCCAGGAAAGCGTTTGTCCAACCTTGATCCCGAGTTTTTCGAGCATGGCGCTGTCGCGATGATGAATGTTTTGATGATCACAGTGACATGGCTGCGTTTCGGGAAACCTCAGGCACAAGTCGTCGGGCTCACCCACAATATGAACCTCGGTGTCCGGCATGGTGCGCAGGGTATCGTGCATGCTCGTCATGTTATCGACGTACTCCTTCGAGTACCCCATTCCTCGGTACCCCAATAAACACAATAGATGATGCCCTCGTAGCCGAAACATGACATGATCCTCCTCTGCTCCACATCCCCATCGCTAATTTCTAAGGATAATCCATCGGCCATCGATTCGGAAGAGAGATTTTTGGGATACACGGGTCACCGCAAGGATGACGTGTAAGGGGTTGACATGTCGCTAGTGAAGTTTTTAAATAATAAACACAAAGTAACTAACCAATCAACTGGTGCTTTCCGTACTCATCCGCACCGTGCGCGTGTAAGTGAGAACATATTGCGCTAACTAGCGAACCTATCAATCAACTTTAAAGTCCTGCAGAATGCGTCTCAGTCATATGCCCGTATTGATAGTAATCTACCTTGGTGGACAAGCGGAT
>JAPTWT010000043.1 GCA_028064935.1 Gammaproteobacteria bacterium
GCCCGATAGTATTCGGGCAAGCCATAGCAGGCTTCGGCCAGTGCTTCGGGCGCGCGGTGGGCCATGCCGTACCACTGAGCAAAGACTTCTGCATCTGGCAGTCGAAAATCGGCACCCAGATCAATGACCCGCACGCCTTTGGCCAGCAGTTCCGGCGCGCTATCCATCGCCACCCCATGGGGCGTTGCAAAAAAGACGACGTCAAGCTCAGCCAACAGTGCGGGATCGGGCGTGGTGTAGTACAGATCGCAGTGACCACGCAGATTGGGGAAATGCGCATCCACGCGCTGCCCGGCCTCGGCACGGGAGGTGATGGCCACCACCTCGACCTCCGGGTGCGGCAGCAGCAAACGGAGCAACTCCACCCCGGTATAACCCGTACCACCGACAATACCCGCGCGAATCATACGTTCCTCCATTTCTTAGCCGTAACAGAAAAAGCCGCCCGAAGGCGGCTTGTTTCCCAGTCCGAAGCGTGCGTGACTAACGCTTGGAGAACTGGTGACTACGCCGGGCCTTATGCTTGCCGACCTTCTTACGTTCCACTTCGCGGGCGTCACGGGTGACGAAACCGGCGCTGCGCAAGGGACGGCGCAAGGTTTCATCATAGACCATGAGGGCGCGGGTAATGCCGTGGCGGATCGCCCCGGCCTGACCACTGGCTCCACCACCGCTGACATTCACCAGAATGTCGAACTGGCCGCCATGACCGGTCAGTTCCAGGGGCTGCATGACCACCATACGCGAAGTCTCGCGGCCAAAGTAGTCTTCCAGGGTGCGCTTGTTGATGACGATCTTGCCTGAGCCACGACGCAAGTACACACGAGCCGTTGCACTTTTACGCCGACCGGTACCGTAATATTGTTCCATGGGGTCTTCGCCTTAAACGTTCATGGGTTGTGGCTGCTGCGCCGAATGGGGATGCTCGGAACCGGTATAGACCTTGAGCTTCTTGAACATCGCCCGACCCAGGGGATTCTTGGGCAGCATGCCCTTGACCGCGAGTTCGATGATCCGTTCCGGGTGCGTCTCCATCATCTTCTCGAAGGAGGCACGCTTCAGATTGCCGACGTAGCCGGTGTGATGGTAATACATTTTATCCTTGGCCTTGTTGCCGGTGACCGCGATCTTGTCGGCATTGATGACGACCAGATAATCGCCGGTATCGGCATGGGGCGTGTACTCGGGCTTATGCTTGCCACGCAGACGCTTGGCCAACTCTGAAGAGAGGCGGCCCAGGACTTTATCGGTGGCATCCACCACGAACCAGTCCCCCTGCACTTCATGAGACTTGGCAGAATAGGTCTTCATCACACGACTCCCGCTTCGGGTTTTTCAATAAGGGGCAGGAGAATAGCGGTGACAGGGGCTGATGTCAAGGCGTTGGCACGTTCGCGGGCGGCGAAAACAGCGCACCGGGCCACGGCCACACACGAAATTCGGTGGCGCTTCAACCGGGTTTATTTTATGCTTCGAGTTACTGGTGACTCGCCGCGCCTGGGTTGCCGTCGGGATTCCAGACACCGGGCGCGAAGCGCACGCCGGCTTGGCTGGTCCGGCAGCGGCCCTGGAAACCTCGACATTTGCGCGCCATTGAACACGCTGAAGCTCATTAGGATCTCTCATGGAAGATGTTCATGTTCGGCTTGAGGGTTTGCGCAGGAGTCCACTGGTTTCCGTCGTATTGATGGCGTACAAACGGCCCGAGTATTTAAGGATCACCATCGCCTCGGTTCTCGAGCAGACCATGCGTGACTTTGAACTGATTGTTGCGGACAACTCCAACTCGCCGGAAATCGCCCGGATGTGTACGGAGTTCAACGACGAACGCATTCGTTACATCGGTAATGAAATCACCCTCCCGATGGTATCAAACGCAAAACTCGGCATGCGGCTGGCCCAAGGTAAATACATTGCAAACATCCATGATGATGATGTGATAAATGCCCAATTTCTGGAAACCCTCATTCTCCCCATGGAGCGGGACGAGCACGTTGGCCTCGTGTTTTGTGACCATGCAATCATCGATGCGGATGGTACGGAGAATGTAGCGGTATCTGATCATAACTCGAATGCATGGGGACGAGCGCATTTGGCCGAGGGGGTGCTCACTGACCGGGTGGGCGCCCTTTTCAATCAGGTAATACCGGCGCCCTCCGGGCGAGTGTTCAGGGCGGGGTCCATAGATCTGAACGAAATATACGAGGAGGTGGGCTATGCATACGACTGGTGGATGTCCTTCCTGCATTGCAAATCCGCATTCGAATGTTACTACGTGCCCGCGAGGTTGATGTCCTACCGGGTACATGGAGGCTCTGCGTCATCTTCAGGAACCTTGAAGCAAAATGAAAATCTCCTGTTTATACTCGGTTATTTCTTGACGCATCAATCCTTTCCGGAAAAAAAACGCCTTATCCAGAAAAAACTCGTCAAGTCCAGCCTGTCCGTGGCAAAATGTCACCTGCTGCTGGGCGACAATGCCGCGGCTCGGGACGTCGCCATGAGGGCCTTTCGCCTGACCGGAGACTTGCGTTGCCTCATGGCGTACCTGCTTGCATGCCTGCCTTCCCGTCTGGCCGGCATCACCCTAAAAATGGTGTTGCCTTTCCTAAAAAAACGGTGAGCGTCGCGTTTTAATTCCGGCACTTCGTCAAAAACCGTTCCGATCATCGCC
>JAPTWT010000231.1 GCA_028064935.1 Gammaproteobacteria bacterium
CTCTCCCACGTTTTCACGGTCGCAGGCTCCGCCTGGGCATGGAGCCCCTGGGAGAAACCCCGTCAAGCGGATCCGGGGCCAATGCCCCAACCTCCCGGACGGCAGGACAAAGCGACTGGTCGATGATGAGCATCGGCGCCTCGTCGAGGCCGCCCCAAAAGACCAGGGAGGGATGCCCCCATGCGCGACGCGGGCATTATGGGCCGCACGGCCCGGGGCCATATCGGGCCCTATCATCGCCTGGGCGATCGAGCCGCCATGCGCCGCGAGGAGGTCGTGGCGATGCGCTGGGATCATCTGGACCGCAAGGTCCGGGGCTGTTGATGATCCCCGAGATGAAGACCGGAACATCTCGGCGGGCGCCGCTCTCCACGGCGGCCTTAGGCGTTCTGGACCTTTCTATTGCACACATCTTTGGCGATTTTCTCTGATTGTTTGACGCGCCTAACGAAAGTGCTGGACACACGCGCCGAGATTGCGTAAGGTGGCGGTTGTCGCGGCGTGCGACAAGGACAGGCGGACGGCGTGCAAAAGTCGAGGCGTTGTGGGGATCCGGATGTGCGGGCGATCATGGAGGCCGGCACAGAGTCGGTCGAGTGGGTGAGACAAGAGTTTGCCCGCGCCGACCTCTCCGATAAACGCCTGGATCGTCGCTTGGTGAAAACTGCGGAATATCTCGCCCAATCTCCCGGCTCGCCGATCAATGAAGCGTGCGGCAATTGGGCCAGTACGCAAGCGGCGTATCGGCTGTTCAATAATGCCAAGGCGAGCGCGGCGGGGATCCTCAAACCCCATTGGGAAGCGACGGCCGCGCGCATGGCCGGCTGCGGGGGTGCGGTGCTGGTGATGCAGGACACGGTCTTCTTCTCCTACGGCCGGCACGTCAAGACCCGGGGCCTCGGACCGATTGGCAAGAGCAACGCCGCGCATGACCGGGGCCTCATCATGCATAACGCACTGGCCTTCACCACCTCGGGCGTGCCGCTCGGGATCGTGAGCCAAAGCATCTGGGCGCGCAGGGAGATCCCGGAGGAAGACTATCAGGAGAAGATCGAGCGCCTGCAGGTCACGGCGATCGAGGAAAAAGAGAGCGCGAAATGGCTTATGGCGCTCAAAGAGACGGTCGAGCGGGCGCCCGCGGGCGTGCCGGTCGTCACCGTGGCCGACCGCGAATCGGACTTCTTCGAGTTCTTGACACGCGCCCAGGACCTGCAGGCGCACTATCTCATCCGCGCGCGCACCGACCGCAAGCTCGTGCCCGAAGACAGCGCGGGCTGCACGCGGATGCTCGAGGCGTTGAGCGACGCCCCGGCATGGGGGAGCATGACGATTGAGGTTCCTGGCAACGGCAGTCGTAAGGCGCGCACGGCGGCGATCGAGGTGCGCACAGCCGAGGTCACGATCCAGCCCCCACCGCGCCGTGGGGCGGCCCAGACGTCCGGCTCCAGCGAGCCTGTGACCGTCACCCTGATCGGGGCGACCGAGTCGTCCCCGCCGGCCGGGGTGGAGCCGATCAGCTGGGTGTTGCTCACAAATCTCATCGTCAAAGACTTCGCGTCCGCCACCGAGAAGGTGCGGTGGTATGGGCGGCGCTGGGGTATCGAGATCTGGCATAAGGTGCTCAAATCCGGCTGCAAGGTCGAGGACTGCCTGCTCGAGGAGGCCTTGCGCCTCAAGCGCTATCTGACGCTTTTCAGCATCATCGGCGTGCGCCTGATGCATGTGACCTACCTGGCCCGCGCGCACCCGGATCGGCCGGCCACCGAGGTGTTCTCCGAGGAGGAGGTCGAAGCGCTGCATATCCGCGTCACGCGGGCATTGCCCCCCGCAGGTCCTGCCCCGACGCTGCGCGACATGGTGCGCATGCTGGGCCGGCTCGGCGGCCACTTGGGCCGCAAGGGGGATGGCGAACCCGGCGTCACCGTGCTCTGGCGCGGCTGGACGAGTCTTTACGAGACGGTCGAGACACTGCGTGCCCATAAACATGTCCTCAGCCCGCGCGACTCGAGCTGAACGATGCGCTACTGCGGACGAGAGTTTACACCAGCCGAGATCGCGCTGATCCGCGAGTGGCTCACGACCCCCCAGATGAACCGTGCTCGTTTATCCCGGGAAGTCTGTGAGAGGCTCGGATGGCGCCGGGACAATGGCGCTCTGAAGGATATGAGCTGTCGCGTGGCCCTCAACCGCATGCACGCCGATGGGCTGATCACACTGCCCCCGCCGCGCAACCCCAAGCCCGTCACCTACCGGTCCTATCCGGACATCGAACAGGCGGTTTGCGAACCCGCCGTCATCCCGGCCATCGATCTCGCTACGCTCACCATTGATCCGGTCCTCGGCAGAGCCGAATCGCGGCTGTGGAACGCCTATATCGAACGCCACCACTACCTCGGGCATACCCTCATGCCCGGGGCGCAACTGCGCTACTTCGTACGCGCCCAAGGCCAGATCGTCGCGGCCCTGGGCTTCGGGGCCAGCGCCTGGAAGGTCAAGCCCCGCGATCAGGCCATCGGCTGGACGGTCGATCAGCGGCAACGCAATCTGCACCTGATCGTCAACAATGCCCGTTTCCTTATTCTGCCGTGGATCCATTGCCCAAACTTGGCCTCACGGATCCTGGCCTTGGTCAGCCGCCGACTCCCCGACGACTGGCACGCCCGCTACAGCTATCGCCCGGTTCTGCTCGAAACCTTCGTCGAGAAGCCGCGCTTTACCGGTACCTGCTACAAGGCGGCCAACTGGCAAAACCTTGGGGATACTCAAGGGCGCGGTAAGCTCGACGTCTTGCATCGCCACGCAAAGCCCGTCAAAAGTATCTGGATCTATCCGCTCGTGCGGGACTTTCGCCGGCATCTCTGCAACGCATAAGACAGGCCATTCGATTACCTATCGATATTCATCGATGCCTCATGCTTTGTTGATAGAAAGATGTGTGTAATAGAAAGGTTCTGGACAGGCTGCCCCGCCGCTTCGATGGGCGCGTATGAGGCGTAGGCCATTCGGCCTGATATGTGCGCCCCGATTTGATCCCCCAGGCCTCGTTGTGCGCCGAACGGCCCATTGAGCGGGTCTGCCAAGCGGCCGACGTCGAGGGGCTGACCTTCCACGATCTGTACCATGAGGCGACCTCCCAGCTTTTTTAGAAGGGGGCTAAACCCTATGGAGGCTCGGCAATAACGGGACACGAGACCCTGCAGATGCTGAAACGGTATACGCCGGGCGTTCTATGCTATGTCCCGACAGATCGATCTGCGCGATGCCGCCGGCAGTCACGGGCCACGTCTGCACGACCTCCGATTCGCATCCAGGACGTTTTTGCGGTGGTATCCCGCCGGAGAAGACCCGGGGACCGCTCGCCAGCGCTGTCGGCCTATCTCGAACATGCGCACTGGGGCGATACGTTCTGGTATCTGAGCGCGTTGCAGGAGTTGATGCGCGCGGCGATGTCGCGGTTCGAACGACATTGGGAGCAGTGGTCATTGACCGCCCTCACCAGCTTCGCTCCGCTCCTGGAGCGTTTCTTCACGCAGCGGCTGATGTAGGAGCGTCAGGTCAGCCTCTACGCGATCTGTTCCTATTGCGATACCTTTCGTCTGTTCCTGAAGTTCACCCAGCAGCGCTTGCACAAGTTCCCGTCCACGCTGGCTTTCGAAGAAATCGATACACCGTTGATCGTGGCGTTTCCCGATCCCATGAAAAAGCAGGGGCGCTCAAGCGTTCGCAGTCGTAATCTGCGCCTCGCCGCCATTCATTCTTTCGCTACATCGCCTTCGAGCTCCCAACCCACTCGGCGCGGATCCAGCGCGCTCGCTATCCCGGCCAGCGTTTCACGCGTACCCTGGTTCGATTCTTCACGCGTGCGGAAGTCGATGCCTTGCTCACTGCTCCGGATCGGCGCACCTGGTTTGGGCGGCGCGACGAGGGGCGCTTATGACGGCCTCGATACCCCAATATTCTACCGGACATTCATCTCAAATTTGGGACTCTTTCGGGTCGCATGGCCCCGCGTGTCGACCGAAACCTCCATATCTTGGCAGGCGATACCGGGGGTCTAGCTCACTGGCCTTGAGTTGGCCTCAAAGACGTTCATGCGCCCAGTGCCTCTATGTCATGGAGAACCACGAGCCGTATGGGCAGCGCCCGGTAGCAGAGTTTTGGAAAAAGGCTTGCGCCAAGATATCTTGGCCCGATGTGTTAGTCACAGATAAACTAAGTGACGACTACCTACTGTTGTTCATTCGAATATCCAGTGGATGGCGGCCACACGAGTCGTGCCGGTATACTTAAAGGGTATTCCTCAAGGTTATTGCGGGAATCGGCATGTTCCACCACTAGGAAATCCCCATTATCGACGAGCGAGAGAAGGGGGTAATGCCACGTGTTTCGGGCAATGTTGACGCCGCGGCCATGGTCTACATGAAAAGCGCGCAGCGCCTTGTAATCTGGCAACGATCCGAGCGCCACGACTACAATAAACGCCTGTCCGTGCAGCGGCATGAAGAGTTGGGTTCCGCGCGGGTGACGTTCCATGTGATGCAAGATTATGGGTTCATGAGGCGCGCGTGCCCGATAAACGTGCACGCAGGCTTGCGCGCTATCGCCCAACACCGAGATGCGGGTGAGGTTTCTGAAGCGTTCGACGTTACCCGCATTGATAAAGTTTGACGCAGCCCCAGAGACTTCCAGTAGGTCGCCGTAAGGCGCGAAGGTCTTGCGAGCCACGGGTTCAATAGTAAGACTGCGAGGCTCAGGCGAGACGGGCATAGGCACGTAGCCGACTCACGCCGCCATCCGGCATGATATTAAAGCGAAGATGCGTGACCGGGCCAATGGCGGTTACATCGGTAAACGAGTGCATGGTATTTGGATGCAGTGGCTGCTCGGGGAGGAGGATGCCCCAAAACAGGCTTTGAGGCAGAAGGATGCTGGCATCGGGCGCCCCATCTATACGGGCGGCATGAATAGAACAAGAGGCCGGGTAATTGCCTTTGAAATGCGATGTGTCCACATCGATGTGTTCGATAGTGCCGGGACACCCGAGAGAGAGAATACACCAGTCGTAACCAGGCCCGCGCCGGCGCCGAGTTTCCCAACCGTCGCTCATGTCTCGGCCGCGCTCTGGGCGAAGTAAATTCCTGGGGTGCCCGTAATGGGCGTCACTCCATGCCAGCACACGACCACCATTTGCTAACGCGAGGAGATCGCAGACATCGCCCACCCCCTTGAGGTCGGGCGGACAGACTACGCCATAGACACGCAAGCGTGCGATCCCGCCGTCTGGATAAATGCGCATCCGGACATGCGTGCACGGTTGGGAGGTCTCTAGCCTTACCCGGTGTTGCGCGTTCCCACGAAGAGTGATAAGACCTAGCAGTGGCTCCCATTTAGTACAATCGTCCGGATTCGTTCCTGGCGGCAGGCGCGTTCCGTCGAGCGCGGCTCCAGCCGGAGCATTCCCACTAAAAAAGCTTGTGTCAATCTCGAGTCCCGTGACCATCCCGCAGTAGGCTAGCCGTATGACGCACCAATCGTAACCACCACTGCGCCGACGACGCGTTTCCCATCCATCCATCCATTTGCCATGTTCGTCGTAAAGACCCTCTTTAAACTGGGGCGGCGTCGGATCAAGTATGCGGCTACAAGGCGCAAAAAACTCGTCGCTAAGTGCAATAACCTCAGCGCCTAGAGAGGCGTCTGCCAAATTCCAGTCATCCATAGAATATTCTGAATAATCTTCATCAGAATCAGTCATACAATCCTTCTTATAGGCTAGGCGCTATCCATTGATAGACTTGGATGGCGGACGCGCCAGTGTCTGGCAATGTCGATGCGGCGAGCCACCCAAACTCGGTCATGTCGCTCGATATGGTCAAGAAACTTCTGTAGTGCACGGAAACGCCCGGGACGGCCAATCAGTCGACAATGCAGGCCTACAGACATCATGCGCGGGTATTCTTCGCCTTCCGCATAAAGTGTATCGAATGCGTCGCGCAAGTAGGTATAAAAATGGTCCGCGGTGTTAAATCCCTGCGCTGTGGCAAATCGCATGTCATTAGCATCCAGCGTGTATGGCACGATGAGATGCGAGCGTATCTCGCCGCTGGTTGTCGCAACCTTTGTCCAAAACGGCAGATCGTCTCCATAATTGTCCGCATCATACTCAAACCCCCCCTCCTCAACGACCAGTCGCCGCGTGTTGGGGCTGTCCCGGCCCGTGTACCAACCCACGGGGCGCTGGCCAGTGAGGCGCTTGATGCTGCAGATGGCCCTATTCAAATGCGCCTGTTCGGTATCGGCGTCCACGTATTGGTAATCCAGCCAGCGCCATCCATGACCCGCGACTTCATGACCATGTTCCACGCACACTGCGGCAATCTCGGGATTACGCTCCAATGCCAATCCCACCGCGAACACGGTTAGTGGCAATCGGCGCCGACGAAACTCGGATAGAATACGCCAGACTCCGACGCGGGCACCGTATTCGTAGATGGACTCCATGCTCATATGGCGCCCGGTATGTGCGGGCGCATGTATGATCTCTGACAGGAATGTTTCCGCATGAGGGTCACCGTCTAGTACGCAGTACTCGCCACCCTCTTCGTAATTTAGTACAAATTGCACAGCAATCCGTGCCCCATCTGGCCAATCCGCGTAGGGGGCGCTTGCCCCATAACCTTGAAAATCTCGAGGGCATCCGTTATCGCTCACGGCTTGCTCCAATGCTCATAGCGCCCCTTAAAATGTTTGTGCGGTGGGGACGCAAGATCGCCGAATTTGCTCGTATGTAGCCCCATACCCACTAGAGCCTCACACATACGAACGGCGACGCCCACACCGTCTATAACCGGAAGCCCCAATTCGGCTGATAACGGCCCGGCCAGTGCCCCCATTCCCGCGCATCCGAGCACGATGGCACCTATGTCATCCTCATCTCGGGCGCGTCGGCATTCATCCCGGATGCGTACATCGGCCAGACAACCCTGCTTAACAATATCCAAAACAGGGGTATTTACGGCCCGAATGCGCCTACAATGGCGCTCAAAACCGTATCGTCGAAGCAATTCCTCGGATTGAATCGCGGTTCGATGCAAGCTCGTTACGATAGAGAAACGCGTAGCAAGAAGCACAGCGGCATGCATGGCTGCCTCAGCAATTCCGAGCACTGGACCGTAGGCAAGCTCGCGTGCCGCATACAGGGCTGGGTCGCCAAAACACGCGATTACGTGGGCGTCGTATCCTTGTGCGCGCCCCGCTTCCACGCACTCCAATAAAGCCGCACCCGCCACTGCTTCATCAAAATGTGATTCGATAGAAACGGGGCCGTGCTCAGGGGCCATGACAGTGACCTGGGTACCTAAACTGGCTGCCGCACTTGCAACAGTGCAGATCTGTTGCGTCATGCTACCGTTCGTATTCGGGTTGATGACCTGTATGCGCATTCGTCTAACCAGTCCTTTGTGGGTCTATCCCGAAGATTGCAGAAAAATTAGGTGCCGCGATCTCTGGCTGTTCAAAATACAGGCTTTCTTCAATGTGGTGTAGATGATGCATAAGCCAGTCCTTCGCATCTTTTTGACGCCGAGATTCAATTAACCCAACCAGCTCACCATGCTCGCCGCAGTCGCCGCCGACGCTACGATTCGAGCCGTAGACGGCGATAATCAACGAGCTTCGAGACGCCAGCTGCCCGGCAAATTCAGTTATGACTTGATTACCTGCGATCGCAACGAGGTCTACATGAAATGCCGCAGACAGTCGAATCGCGTCGCTATGCTGATGCTGTTGCTTTGCTTGCTGTTCCCGACGAGTCAGGATGCGCAGAGCCTTAATATCCTCCTTATCAACAAGCCGAAATACCTCAGGGATGATAGAAAGTTCAATCATGCGTCGCGCAGCAAATACCTGCCTCGCTTCTTCCACTGACGGACGCGCCACCTGGGCTCCCCGGTTCCTGTTCAAGACTACCATACGCTCTAAGGCAAGCCGTTGGAGGATAGTTCGAATAATGGTACGACTTACGCCAAATGTGTTTGCCAATATTTCTTCTGGTAAACGCGACCCTGGCGCAAGCCTATGCGACACGATGGCATCGACAATGGATTTGTAAATTGCGGAGCCACGCGCTTGTTTGGAGGTTAAAGAGGCCTCTTGAGTCTGAGAGATATCCATAGATACGTTTTGTATGTAATGCCGTCCTGTACAGTATACAGACAAATAGAACATTGGCTAGCGGCGACTTCCGTTGATAGTATCCATCACCCGCACGTTCGGCACCCCTTAGACCGCTGCGGCGCCCCAATTCCAAACACTCCGCCCAACATTGGGGCGTACTGGGCGTCCTGAACATTGTGCATATAAGTCCTCGTATCGTCCCGAATATCAAAACAGAAACCCTTAAATAACCACACGTTGCGAAATTCCCAGGACGACAAGTCCGCTTCAGATCCGGTTTAGGCCCGATTATTGCTAAGTCCGCCTGCAGACAGGATTGTACACAATATAGACTGCCGTTGCACATACTACTGTATTCATACTTTAAGGGGGATGTATGCCAGACACCCAAGACGGCCACGTACGAGCGGGCCGCTGTCATGCACGGCTATACAACGACGATTTAGCGCCGCTTTTGCCCGATGGAACCAAAGACAATAAGGGCAAAACACAGCACTGGACCTGGTACAACATTTTGGCGTTCTGGATGGCGGACGTGCACAGTGTCGGCGGCTATGTTTTCGCTGCCAGCTTGTTCGCGCTAGGCCTGACGGCGTGGCAGGTCCTGATATCCCTTCTGGCTGGCATTCTGGTCGTCCAGCTATTCGCTAACCTTCTCGGGCGGCCCGGACAACAGGCGGGTATCCCGTACGCCGTGGTTGCACGAATCTCATTCGGCGTGTTTGGCGCCAACGTGCCAGCTGTAATCAGGGGCTCCATAGCATTAGTGTGGTATGGCATCCAAACATACCTCGCGTCGGGTGCGTTAAATATCGTCCTGCTGAAGCTATTCCCACAGACGCATCCACTGTTGAGCCACGCATTTCTGGGGCTATCGGCCCTGGGTTGGATTAGCTTCATGACCATCTGGCTATTGCAGGCGGTAGTGTTTTGGCATGGCATGGAGGCCATTAGGCGCTTTATCGACTGGGCTGGGCCCGCCGTGTATGTAGTGATGCTGAGTCTTGCGTATTGGATTGTCAGTAAAGCCGGCTTTAGCCACATCAGTTTATCTCTCGCCAGCAAACCCCTGACCGGCTGGCACGCGGCATGGGAAATGATCGTAGCTGCGGCGCTAGTGGCAAGCTACTTTGCCGGTCCAACGCTAAATTTTAGTGATTTCTCGCGTTATTGCAAAAGCTTTCAGGACGTAAAAAAGGGTAATTTTTGGGGGCTGCCAGTCAACTTCCTTCTTTTCTCCCTAGTAACTGTCGTCGTAGTGTCCGGCACAGTGCCCGTTTTCGGGAAGCTGATAACAAACCCTGTTGCTACTGTAGGCTACATCAATAACACGACCGCCGCACTACTAGGGGCATTTACATTCGTAACAGCCACAATTGGCATTAACATTGTCGCGAACTTTGTTTCTCCTGCCTTCGATTTCTCCAACATCTCACCTAGCCGAATAAGTTGGCGATCTGGAGGGATGATTGCCGCGTTAGGATCGTTATTCCTTACGCCATGGAACCTATTCAATGACCCATCCGCAATTCACTACACAGTGGATATGCTGGGAGCTGCCATTGGACCACTTTACGGCATTATTCTTGTGGACTACTACCGCCTAAAACACCGGACTGTAGAAGTCGATGCGTTGTTTACATGCAAGCCAGATGCTCCGTATTGGTACACAAATGGGGTCAACTGGGTAGCTATTAAGTCGCTAATACCGGCCACATTATTGGCAATCGCTACCGGATTTGTGCCGGGAGATCTCAAAACATTCTCACTATTTATAGGCGGCCTTTCCGCTGCCGCAATTTATTTCACTTTAATGCGAAAACCATTTGCACAACACGTTCTTAGCACAATAAGCATTGGCAAAGACGAATGATGTCCGGAATGTATATAAATGTAGAATTACTTACGGGAGGTTATATGAGCCATAAAGTTATACAAGTAAGAAGACTGTCAGTAATATATGTTATGTCTTTATGTATATTGTATAGCCTTCGATTGCCTGCCGTCGCATCTGTTTCTGGATTAGGCATAAGTGGCTACATATCACCTACTTATATTTATAGTGGCGCGCAGGGGATAAGCTCTTTTATGTATGGAAATGGCACGAAGCCATTTGGTTACTACTCTGCAAATAGTGCGGCCGGAGCACTCTATCTGTCCGCAAATGAAAAATTTAAAAATGGTAGTGATATTCAGCTAAGCTTTATACCAAACGTAAGCCCAGATGCGCCTTATTACATCGCCAGAGCCAAGGTTCCCATCTATGATCGATGGAGCGCCATCGCCGGGCTAATGCCTACATGGAACAGCTATGACAGCTGGTCGTCTGTCTATCTTCCAACTGTTACGCGCAGCCTTACTGTAGCTTACACAATACCAGCCTACATGATAGGCGCTGGCTTGGAATGGTCCGGGAAAAAGCGATGGTTTAAGGTGCTCGTGGGAAACCTTAACACGCCTATCCAAGCCTATTCATCGCGCCCATCTGTTGAATCAATATTTGGGTATCATGTATCGAACAAATTAACGTTATGGGACTATGCGTTGTACGGGCAACTAAATTCCCCTAATGGACTTGGCAATGTGTATCATGATGATATTGACGCATCTTATAATATACGCAATGTAACAATCGGTGGTGACCTATTTTATGAAGGATGGCAAAAAGGTGCAGTTAACGGTGGGACGGCAGCTGATTACGGTGGTGAGGTAATGACAAATTATGCGATAACTACTAAAACTATGGTAACCATTAGATATGACTATTTTAACGACACAAAAAATGGTGGTGTCGCAGACATATCTACCGCGCAAAGCGGCTTTTTACCAGTAGCGCCTAACGTTGGGCCAACGCGTAAGGAAGTGACAATTGCCGCGCAATTCAAAGTTAACGCAGAGCTCATTACAAAGCTGGAGTATAGGTACGATTGGTCAAATTCCGACACATTCGGCTTGTATAGGAATGAATACGATGCATCCAAAAACATACAGTACGGTACAACAAATCACTCATCGTTGGTTGGTGTTCAGATAGTATATGAATTTTAGCGAATCGCGATAGGGGTGTCCGGTAACGGACACCCCTATCATGATCTATTTGGCAATAATAATGGCGTTAATCCGTGCGATACGCAACGGGCCAAAGGCCTCCAAACGAGTGTTCAATCATGAAATGCATGTATTGCCAGGGCGAAATGGTGCGTGGAACGGCTCCGCTACATATCGATCGTAAAGATGTCCTCGTCAGCCTCGATAATGTACCGGCGTGGGTGGGCATGCAATGCGGAGAAGCGTATTTCTAGGAAATTGAGGTGAATGCAGTTCAGGACATTATTAGGGCTGTAGACGAACAATCCGGGAAGCTCGTGAGAACCGACTGAAATTACGCCACAAACATCAACGCCGAAGACATAACGTAAATCGGGAGGGCCGAGCGAGACACAGTGTACCCGGCCGTTGGACTGGCCAGAACAAGAGGCGCGACTTAGCGACCATTTGGCACTCCCAGACCGAAGAGGTTGTTGCTCAGGTCTCCATCGAACTGGGCGATCGATTGACCATCGATGCCCGCCGCCCCATGTCGTGCCTTCACCCGTTTGTACGCTTCCCACACTGCACGCCGGGAAATATCAAACGGTTTTGCCTTATCCATGCGAGTCCTCCCCGTTCGGGTTGCGCGCATGGTTCGGCCGGATAACGGCGTTCCTTCGGTCCAGCCCCATTACAGAGCTTTCAGCCCTACTACGAACGCCTCCGCCCCTGTGTCCTGCATCGGTACTCTCCCCCTTGCGGAGGCTATCCGCTTGGGCTTCTCCCTTGGCATCAGGACGACAGGTTCCTACGTTCCTTACCAAAGCCTGGATCAAGGTCACGCCGCCTTCATGCCGGAAGCCAGTTGGGCAGTAAACAGGTAACCCCAACCTTTGCGCGCGGGATAGAAGTCAAGATCCCGGTTTCGACTTCGGATAGTACGTTTCGACACGTCATCAGCGGTTCACTCGCGTTCGTCTTCTCGATCCTCACCTGACGGAGTCGAACTCCGCCTTTTCCAGCAACGCTCACCACATGAGCTCTTAACTCACGCAACTTGTGGTGGTTTGAAGCCTGCTCCTGCAAGCCGACTCCGAGGGGCCCGCCCTCATCCTTGGTAAAGCATCGCGATTGTTCTGATCCCGAACTCTCGCGTTCGTAGCACACCACCTCCTCATACTTGACAGAGCGCCACAACCGCTCGACGAACACGTTGTCACGCCAGCAGCCTTTGCCGTCCATGCTGATGTCGATCGTGTGGGCCTTCAGGACGTCTGTGAAGG
>JAPTWT010000234.1 GCA_028064935.1 Gammaproteobacteria bacterium
GGCTGCGCGCCGGAACTGAACCCGGATGAGTTGGTCTGGAGCCATGTGAAGCGCACCGGCGTGGCCAGGAATCCGCTGCGCGAGGGTGAGAAGCTGCGCGATAAGATTGACGCCCAACTCGCCGCCATCAAGCGAGTATCTGGACTCGTGCGCTCATTCTTCCTCGCCCCCAGTGTCATGGCTGTTCAACGCTTTGGGATAGTGATTGAGAGCGAGGATGTGGTAGAGGTCGGCAAGCGCGGCGCGGTAGCGGTCCTGGCTGAGGGTGCTGGCGCTGGGTTTGCTGTTCATCAGGATGTTGAAGGCGAAGCTGCGCAATCGGGCGATGACGCCAGGGTTGGTTCGGATCCGGGATCGATCCTCTGCGAAGGTGACGTCTCGGACATAGTGGGAGGAATTTTCGATGCCCCAATGTGCGCGGATGGCCTTGGCGGCGATGGCGGCGGTGAGGGATGTGTTGGCGACGTAGAAGGCGGTGTCGTGTGTCAGCTTGAGCAGGCCGGTTTCGGGATTGCGGGTGGCGATTGCGCGCTCGACCTGAATGATGGCGGTGACATGGGGATGCCAGTCGGTGCCGGCGAGCGCGCAGGCGGGATTGAAGGCGGAGACGGTGCGGGTTTCGTCACGATTGCGGCGTCGGTCGCGGGTCCGGAAGACGTCGTATGTCGTATGGGGCGCTCAATGTGGCGATATGGTGGATCGCCTGCTTCAGCGTCGGTTGATTGTCCTTGACCTCGACGATGAGGTTGATGTTGCCCGCTTGGGCGACGTTGAAGGCTTTTTTTGGCAGTGCAGGGCATCCAGGGTGACGAGTGTGTCCTTGGCGATGCCCAGTTCGGCGAGCAGCGCCTGGGCGGCGGGGATCTCGCTGGATTTCTCGCCGATCTCGACATGAGCGAGCACCAGCTTGGTGTCGGTGGCGAAGGCGCTGAGCACATGAGCCGCGGTGCGGTCATGGAACCTGTCGAAACTGCCGCGCAGGGTCTTGCCGTCGAGCGCAATGCTGGCCGTACCGGGCTTGGTCCTGGCCGCCTGCAGCAGTGCCGCGTGGCGTCGGAACGCGGCCTCCACCGCGCCCGGATCGAGCCCCTGGAGGATGTAGCGGATCGCCGTGTGCGAGGGCGCCCGGCGCCATTTCAGGCCGAAGCTGCGGTTCAACCGGCGGCGATGGACGTCGATGAAGGTGACGATGCCGCGATACGAGTTGCTGCCGCTGATGATCGCCAGGATCGAGAACAGCAGGACATGCGGCAGCTTGTAGAGCTTGCCTTCCGCGCGCCGCGGATCGGGAACCTCTGCCAGGATATCGAGCAACGAGCTGAACGCGGCCATGACAACCTCCGTATCGGTTGCCTTCCCAAGAATCCCAAATCCCGCCGGTCGGGAATCCCCATATTCCCCAGAAAGTCAGTTCGCCCCACAGTGTTGCACATCCGACCCACCCCAACTCAGAAACCAGCGTTGAACAGCCCTACCGCCAGTGTAGCCTATTACAGACTGTTAAGTAAGAGTCCGGTTGAGGCTGCCTACCCAGTTGATCGTCACGTTGCATCCGCAGCCGCATATTCACGACCTGTGTGAATATGCGATATGCATGTGTTAGACAGACACCCTCTATGCAATCCCAAGTTCCTGTGCCGATCGTTCCTGTTATTGTCCGCATCGACTGTCCCAGCACCGCAAGCCCGCTCAGAAAAACATGATACCGAGAATTGCCAGATCAGGTAATTCAGGAACGACCGGCCACTCGGAAAAGTCTTAAGCTATACCAAGACCTATCTGGCAGGTGGTTTGGCCGCTTCAACCGTCTTGGAATGGGCCTTCTCGGAATGCGCCATGGCCGCGGCAGCATGCAGCCTGGCGGGTTCGTGCTCACCCATGTTGAGATGGTGTGCGGCCTCGAGGTGATGGTGTTCTGCTACGGCGTGATGCGATGCCGCAGCGATATGCACGGCGGCCGCCGGATGATTGGGGGCCGATTGGTGGGTGCCGGGGCTGACCGCGGCGGGATTCGCTATTGTCATGTGATTTCTCCAGAGATGGTCCAAGGTTACCGTTCATGGGAGGCATATGATAGCTTGCCCAAGAACAAACACAAGATATCAGACCATCGCATTGCCCGGTAGGATCGGGAAATACTTACATCGCCAACTATCCGACGTCACACTTAGAGTCGGTCCAAGATGATATTCTATTCTTACAGTGCCTTCGTAGCATCAGCCGAATTGAGGCCCAGAGGATGAATGCCAGGGCGTTGGTTCGGTTGAGGCCCTCCCAATCCATGCTCAGGCCCGGCATCGGTTCGACCAGGCAATGATGCGTTCCCCATGCGGTGATCGCGATCCAGCGGTTTGATCTGTCAAACCGGGGGCGCGATGCGAGCGGGTGGTCCGCTTGTTGGAGCCGAGGGAGGCAATCATGGCGCACTACGCAGGACTGGACGTTTCGGACAAAGACACAGCCATTCACGTTGTGGACGACAACGGGAAGTTGGTCTGGCGGGGCAAGAGGGCCAGCGAGCCGGAGATGCTGACCGCGGCCCTGCTCCGGCATGCGCCGGAACTGGTCCGGGTCGGGCTCGAGACCGGACAGTTGGCACCTTAGCTCTACCATTCGCTCAAGGATCTCGGTTTTCCGGTGATCTGCCTCGATGCGGACAATAA
>JAPTWT010000184.1 GCA_028064935.1 Gammaproteobacteria bacterium
ACAATACCTGCGTACGAGCAATACAGAAGCTCCGCGAAGCCATCGGCAACAGCGGCGCCCGCGCAGCAATACTGGAGATGGTCGTGCAGGAAACAGGCACCGACATCGCCAGCGCTTCCTTTGACACGCAGATGTTCGTCGGCTGTCGAGGGCGAGAGCGCACTTTGACCGAATGGAAATCTGTCGTTCAAGCCGGCGGGATGGCTCTCGAAGAGGTTGTCCGCCTTCGGTCACTCGGGAGCATATTGGTTTTGCGTTCGGGATGAAGACAACGACCGCTTTGGGCTTGAAGCCATCAATCTCGGCGTCCCGGCGCACAACCAGGGCGAGCGTCGGGGTCTGCACGCGGTCGACGGACACGACCCCTTGCCCGTTCGATTGCGGGGTGTAGGCCCGGGTCAGATTCATGGCTGGGACTCGACTTCGTCAAGCGCGCGCACAATGTTGTCTTGATCGGCGCCAATGCAGTGGGTAAGGCAACGCTTGCGTGCAACATCGCCCATCAAGCGCTCCTGGCTGGCCATACCGTGCTCTTTACGGCCGCCGGCCAGATGCTGGGCGAGCTTGCGGCCCTGGGCAGCGATTCAGCCTTGCGCCTGCGTCTGCGCCATTACGGCACCTCCGACCGGCCATGCGGCCGGCGATGTCGAGAGCCCGAGGGCGACTTGGACATCCCATCGCGCATACCGAGAGCCGACGCACGCTTGCCGCGATCTTTGGGAGATCGATTACGCTCGAGAAGGAGGGCGGGCGTCCCAAGTCAAAGAAGGAGCGCTAGCGTCCCGTACGCGCGCCGCAGACCCCGGCGCGGGCACGGGATGGAGGTCGGCTGGGAGAGCCAGATCCGGCACAGAGGGCGACGACGAAGAAGAGACGACGTTGTACCGGGATCGTCGCATGCCCACAGAAAACGCAACGACCCGTTTCACGCCCCGATCACTTGGAGGAGGCGTGGGGCCGGATGCCACCCTTTTGCAGCATAATCGCAGCTACCGCGTCCGCCGGAAAGAAGATGCGCCGCCCCATCGTGATCTTGCTCGCGAGAAGGGCCTGCACCCACGGCGTGTCCTGACAACGCCAAGAGGAGAACGCGAACCGCGGCGCCTTCTCACTCCGATGCAGCTCCGCCGCTACCATGGGGATTGTCAGCAGCGTCCCGTACTTGTCGGCGATGCGATCGGCCAAGGCCTGAATTCGTGCGTCACGATCCGTGATAAGGGAGGATTGGGGCATACGATGATCTCCTACAACCAACAATGATAAGCTCAGCTCCTCTGTATACGGCCTATCACACGCTCATGGTGGGCGAATAGAGCCCTTTTTGTGGGTCCATTCGTGTTTCGATACCAAATCGGGACGTCGGACGGGCGATGGGTACACGCGCGGGTACAATGCCCAGATGGACAAATCTGGTCCAAACTAACATAAGCCAATGAAATGAAACGAAAAACGACTATCATGGACTATGATAGACAATCGTGGAAAATCAATCACTTAGCGGGTTAGCACCAAATTGTGATTCCGGTTGTCGTGGGTTCGAATCCCATCGCTCACCCCAATTTCCTTGTAAAATCAAGAAGTTACAACATGCCAAATGGCTAGTAGAGTGCCGGACACTTAAATTAAGCGGTTTGGCGTGAGAAGCCTTATATTTATCCCAATAAATCCATGAGTTACATGGATATCATGAGATAACTTCTCATCAAGTGGGTACAAATTTGGGTACACGGAAATCACGGCGAGCGAAAAAATGACGCCCTCCGGGACGCCACTACAGGGGAAGAAAGTGACCCCGAAAGCGGCCCCGCCGTCCGTGGCGATCCTGGATGTTGTCCGCTGAACCCTTCACGCTTCAATTGACCCAATCACCTGAGAACTCTTGCCGACTCGAGCGTCTCGATCGGCGTGCAAAACATCAACTCCCGGTCACAGCCGGCATGTGGGTTCGCCCCGACTCCTGGTCTTGGTCACGCTTCTCGTCCCGGCCCTCGCCATAGCCAGCATCGGCGCCTAGCTGAAAGGCGCCCTGCATCTCGGAATCTACCGCGAACGGGTCGCCACCTTACAGGCGACGCTGCCCGAGGACCATGGCGCCTGGGGGTTGGCCTTCAGTCCCCATGGCCGCTATCTCGCCGCCCCCTCGCCACACCCTCAACGCTCATTTAAACGAACCCGGCCACGAAGCGTGCGCGGACTGAGCGGCCTACGGCTGCGCGGATGAGCGACGCCGGGTCTTTGGGGAGCGGGGACCGGCATCGAATGGGTCTGGGGGAACGGCGGCTGCGGAAGCGGGGCTGCGTAAGGACGGGCCCTGGATGCGGATGGTGATGCAGTGGTGCTGGAGGCGGTCCAGGAGGGCATCGACCAGGGGCTTATTCGGGAAGAGTTCATACCAGGAAGGTGTGTCCAGGTTGGTCGTGATGATGGTCGATGCCCGCCCATAGCGGCTGTCCATCAAGCGGAAGAAGACGTTGGCCTGTTCGGGTTTCAGCGTCAAGTAGCCTAGCTCATCCAATTCGGTTGAGATCAACCGAATTGGATGAGGTCGGTTACCTCTCCTACGGCGACCGGTACGCCGATCTGCTCTTCGAGATCGTGAGCCGCCGCTACGAGACCAAGAGCCTGCTGCTCACCACGAACCGTCCGTCCTCCGAATGGCCG
>JAPTWT010000038.1 GCA_028064935.1 Gammaproteobacteria bacterium
CGTGGAGGTGATGCTCTCAAGTCCGATCGCGATGCCGTAGGACTGGGCGAGCGCGATCAGCACGGTCAGGTAGCGGGTGTACTGGTTGATCTTCTGCTGCCCGGTCTGGCCTTCCTTCTTCAGCGCCTCGAGCTGGGGCACGGCCGCCTGGAGCAGCTGCATGATGATCGAGGCCGAGATGTAGGGCATGATGTTCAGGGCGAACACGGTCATGCGGCCGAGCGCGCCGCCGCTGAACATGTTGAACATCCCGAGAATGCCGCCGCCATTCTGCGCCAGCATGTGCTCCATCACCGTCGGGTCCACCCCGGGAATCGGGATGTAGGTGCCGAGGCGGAAAACGATCAGCGCGCCGAGGGTGAACCAGATCCGCTTCTTGAGATCGGTCGCCTTCGACAGGGTTTCGAGGTTGAAGCTCGAAGCGAGTTGCTCAGCGGCGGACGCCATGAATATCCCTCATCCAACGGCAGCGTGCCGTATCTCCGGAAACCGGAACGGCGCCGCGGGTCAGTGAAAACTCACGACCTGCAGCGCCGTTCGTCAGGCTCTAGTGTGCCGCAACCTTGGTGGTCACGGCAAGTGGTTCAGGCAGATGCCGGCTCCGCGCGCGCGACCGTGGTGGTCACGCTGCCGCCGGCCTGCTCGATCGCCGCGATCGCGCTGGCGGACGCGCCGGACACCTCGATCTCGACCTTCTGCGAGATCTCGCCGCGGCCGAGCAGACGCACGCCGGCGAGCTTCGAGCCGGCATAGACGCCGGCGGCGCGCAACGTCGCCTCGGTGATCTTCTGACCGGCGTCGATCTTGCCGGACTCGATCAGCGCCGCGAGGGTGCCGACATTGAGCGGCGCGTAGTCCTTGCGGTTGACGTTGTTGAAGCCGCGCTTCGGCAGACGCCGGTAGATCGGGAGCTGGCCGCCCTCGAACCCGTTCAGCGACACGCCCTCACGCGCCTTCTGGCCCTTGACGCCCTTGCCGGACGTCTTGCCCTTGCCCGAGCCGATGCCGCGGCCGAGCCGCTTCGACTTGGGACGCGCGCCCGGATTGTCGCGCAGTTCGTTCAGTTTCATTACGACAGCTCCTCGACCTTCAGGAGATGCTTGACCTTGCGGATGCGGCCGAGCGTTTCCGGGGTGGCGGCGAGTTCACGGCTCGCGTTCATCCGGTGCAGGCCGAGACCGATCAGGGTCTCCTTCTGGCCCGGCTTGCGGCCGATCGGCGATCCGACCTGGGTGACGCGCACCCGCTTCACCTGCTCAGACATCGGCCGGGGCCTCCTTCTCGCGCTTCGGGCCGAACAGGTCGGCGACCTTCTTGCCGCGACGCGAGGCGACGCTGCGCGGGCTCGCGCACTGCGAAAGCGCCGCGACCGTGGCCTTCACCATGTTGTGCGGGTTACGGCTGCCGAGCGACTTCGCCACGACGTCGCCGATGCCGAGGGTCTCGAACACCGCGCGCATCGGACCGCCGGCGATGATGCCGGTGCCGGGGGGCGCCGCGCGCAGGACGACATGACCGGCGCCGAAACGGCCCTCGATGTCGTGATGCAGCGTGCGGCCTTCCTTCATCGGGACGCGGATCATGCCGCGCTTCGCGCGCTCGGTCGCCTTGCGGATGGCTTCCGGGACTTCCTTCGCCTTGCCGGCGCCGAAGCCGACCCGGCCCTTCTGGTCGCCCACCACCACGAGGGCGGCGAAGGCGAAGCGACGGCCGCCCTTCACCACTTTCGCGACGCGGTTGATGGTGACGAGCTTGTCGATCAGCTCGTCGCCATCGCGATCCCGCTCGCGCTCGCGGCCCCGGCCTTCTCTCGGTTCGCGTGCCATGCCCTGCTCCTCAGAAATCCAGACCGCTCTCGCGAGCGGCTTCGGCCAGGGCCTTCACCCGGCCATGATACATGTAGGCGCCACGGTCGAAGACGACCTGGGTGACCCCGGCCTCCTTCGCGCGCTCGGCGACGAGCTTGCCCACCGCCGCGGCGGCCGCCTTGTCGGCGCCGGTCTTCAGCGCCGAACGCAACCCGGCATCGAGCGAGGACGCCGCGGCCAGCGTGCGGCCGGCGGCATCGTCGATCACCTGGGCGTAGATGTGCTTGCCCGACCGGAACACCGACAGCCGCGGGCGGCCATGCGCCTTCAGGCGGATCTGGTAGCGGAGGCGCTGGCGGCGCCGCGCCTCGTTTTCGTGTACAGCGCTCATTACTTCTTCTTGCCTTCCTTGCGGCGGATCGCCTCGCCCTCGAACTTCACACCCTTGCCCTTGTAGGGTTCGGGCGGACGGAAGGCGCGGAGCTCGGCGCAGACCTGCCCGACCAGACGCTTGTCGATACCCTCGACCTTGATCGATGTCGGCTTTTCGCAGGTGATCTTGATGCCCTGCGGCACCGGATAGACCACGTCGTGCGAAAAGCCGAGATTCATGACCAAGTTACTGCCCTGAACGGCCGCTCGAAAACCGGTGCCATTGATCTCCAGGGTCTTCGCGTAGCCCTGCGAAACACCCTGCACCATATTGGCAACATTCGCGCGCGTCGTGCCCCACATCATCCGTGAGGCCGCTTCCTTGTTACGCGGGGTCACCGTGACCTTGCCATCCTCGAACACGGTTTCGACGCGTTCGGAAAGCGGCATCTTCAGCTCACCCAGCTTGCCCTTGGCGG
>JAPTWT010000071.1 GCA_028064935.1 Gammaproteobacteria bacterium
TTCGTGGATGAAATGTCCACCTTGGCACTTCGATGCCGTCCGGTTCAAGCGAGGACTCCCTTTTCTAGGAGCACTCCCCGCTGTGTCCGTCCTACCATAGGAGGAGGCATCCATTACATCTCTGTTGCGAGATATTGTCACAGCGACAGCCACAGATTAGACCTTGCCGGCTGGTATGGCGTTGAAGCTGGCCCAGCCTGACCCTTCCAGACTATGGAGGCTACCCTTTGCAAACAACAACCCTGAAACGCGATGCACCACCACTGTGCATCGCACCATTTTAGTACCCCATTTCTGGGCGTTGTGGTCAGCCCTATCTATTTCTGAATCGCCGGAAATCAGATTAACTGTTTATTTTTACATTATTAAGAAGTTCACCATCCTATGTCTTATTCTTTGTAGCGTGCTTGGTATATTAATTGCCTAAACCTAATCGTAGTACCAATTTTTTTCACTCTATATAGGAGATATGACATGAAGCCCAAAGACTCCAAAGAAACGATCAAAGTTCTGGATGCGAAAAAAGCGGTTGAAGCCCTGGTAACGAAAGCCAAGGGAACCATGAGCGAGGATTCCAAGCGCGTCGTCATGGTGGTGGCGGCCTGGTGACCGTTGTGACGAGGGGGTACACCCCCCTCGTTCTTTTGGGGTAACTATATGGGTTTTTATGGAAAATTCGACCACCATCATTTCGGCACAGACATCGGCTTCGGGCCGGAAATCCCTGAAGTCCAGTTCAGAGAAAGGGACGGTCATGGATGTGGATTTGGCCGACGACCTTTCTCCCTATTCCGCTGTACGCGCTGCATTGGCTGTAATTGCAGAAGAATGCCCCGAATATAAATCGGATGTGACACGCGAGCTTAGAAAGCTCGATTTAGTGCTGAAGCGAGAAGCCTCGGACTACGGTTTTGGCACAAAATCGACCGATGGCAGTTCCGTCGCATTTGCTGTGCTGCGCCGTGTAAGCCGTGAAAGCGTTTATACGGCGCGATACATCGACAGTTCTGCGACAACGGTTGCGAAATATATCGGCCGACTCGCAGGAGAAGGGGCGGTAACGATCACCGGGCTGTCAGGCGTTGATCGGCTGAGCGCAAAAACGCTCGTTCGTGCGGTCGCAAAACTCCCGAAAAACATCGCAAGCCGTGTGACGATATTCGAGAGCGGGGCAGGCCAGGGCGACGCCCAGTCTCTCTCACGTGAGAATATGATCAAGCGAATGTCAACAAAGCTCATCGGAAAGGAGTTGCAAATTGGCCTGACGCGCACCGACAGTCTGAGCGGATCAGATATAGTCGAAATTGCACAGAATATAGTGTTGCAAAACTTTGACAGACGGATAACAAACGCGCAGGACGACCCCGAGGTTTATCGTCTCCAGGCGATCGCTCAAGTGAATACTGGACAGTATGACGAGGCGCTTGCGCTGCTGGACCATGCGCGGAATTTCAGTGACCGGGAAACCTACAAAGCGCATCTCGACTATCTGTCTGGGTTGGTGACGCGAAGCGATTTTATGATCCGGCTCGATCGGAGGCCTTTTTCGACTGTGGCATTAGTCGGATCGCTTCTATGCAGGATGCTCCTGGCGCCCCCTTGGAACATGCCTGGTTGATGAACGGCAAGGCCTTGAACGCAGCCCTTGCGTATCGCCGAAATCACCTCGAAGCAACCTGGGACGTGGCACGTGAATACGCGTTTAACGCTTTCGGCTTGATCGATGGAGTTCCCGGGCGCTCGTATGACTATCTTCGGTTCAACCTGCTAGCCAATATCGCACTGCTCTTCGAGATGAAGGGTGAGTTCGAGGTGGCATTGGAGGTGTTTGAGCAGACGTTCGGAAGCGCCCGTTCGGAGGAAATGAAAGACGATCCGGTGGGAGCACATTTTTGTTACCGGGTGGCACTCCTGAAGTCGAAGCTCGGTCAATTTGACGAGGCGGATCGCTGGCTAGAAAGCCGCGCGGGACAATGCGCGCGACCTGGGATGCCCTTTCAGTGAGGAGCGCATCATCACAGTCGAGTTGGTACTTGCCGAGCACCGTCGACGTCGGATCGGGCGTGGTCCCGACCGTGATGAGATCCTGGCCCGTGTGCTCGATCTCACCCGGATGATCACGTTGACAGCGCTTCCCAGCACATTCGCCGTTTTCGTCGGATCCACACTTTTGTTCCTCTGGGTAGGTGTGGCTCCGAGACTGGCGATCACGCTGGGGGTGGTCATCGACGGTGCTCTCATCGCGGCACTTCTTCTATGGTTGGTCCAGCGTACGCTGTGCCAGGAGGTACCGGACCTTCGCCCCGGAAGGTGCATAGCTGGGCTGGAAAGCATCAAGGAGAAAGTCGATTGAAAATATTAATTATTCTTGGGTCAATTCGTCAACCGTCACTGACCCGCATACTCGCCGAGCGCGCCGCTACCGCCTATGCTGATCGGGGAATGAGCGTCGACTGGGTCGATCCCCGCGCGCGTCCGCTTCCTATCGCCGACCCGAATTATCACCACGATGTGGCGGACACGCCGGATGCTAACCCATGTTTGACACTGCACAAAATTTCCTCAATAACTACCGGAAGTTGCGACACACAAAATCGGCGAGTGGCACTACAAACCTGTCGTTATGGGTTAAATAGTCTGTTTTTTGATGCCTCCGG
>JAPTWT010000027.1 GCA_028064935.1 Gammaproteobacteria bacterium
GAATCTCCTTTTATACTTATATAGCCACGTGTTTCGGTCGTGGCCCAAGACCGCCATCCCCATTGCTAGCGGGGATGTAACAGCATCAATAATATGAGCGGGAAAATGGCATCTTGTCAAAGACTGGCGGTGTACCCTAAAGGGCTAGCGGTAACAGCACGGACGTGAAAAAGTCGGCGATCGGGTTCCAGCGTATCGTGTTCCTGTCAGTGTCACAAAGAATCCATGTTTCCATGTCCGCCATTTCATTAACGGCCCTCTCTAAGCTTACGCTAGGGCATGAGTTCGGCACTCATGACCGGCCGCACATTGTAGGCCGCATGGCCTATGCAGCGAGACATCCCCCGCCCCACCTCGAACGGTTCCCGCCCAGACCACATCGCTTTGCCAGCACCAGTACCCGCGCCGCATGGTCATCGCGGCCACAGGTGAGGCCGCCATGCCGGCATCCTGCGGTCGGTGCCAGGGCCTTTTCTGCTCGTCCGGCAACGGCCGGCATAGAGGGCGGCGTCGCGTGGGGGGGATGCTTGGGTCGGCGCCTCCTCGTACCAGGATCCGGCCCCTTGCACTTGGGTCCTGACCATCGGGAGTAAGGCGGCCGGGGAGGCGGCCGGAATCTCGTGGTTGAGCCCCTTCACGCGGGGACCGCCGCCGACCCTATGCTTGACGGACAAGGCCTCGGTCGCGATGGCGCCGACTCGCTTGACCAACGCCTGGGCGGAGCCGTTGAATCGCAGGATACCCCGGGGCTGTGCCACCAAGACGCGCCCATCCCGGCCGATAGGTGGGCGATGCCGAGGCTCAGAATAGCGAGTAAGGATCGACATCCACCGACCAGCGCACGCGCGGCGCGTCGGGGATTTCGGGAATCCGCGCAAGCCAGACCTTGAGCCAGGCCTGCAGGGCGCCGCGCCTTTGGCTCGTCACCAAGAGTTGGGCGCGATAGTAGCCGGCGCGGCGCGCGAGGACCGCCGGGAGCACGCACCCGAGGGTCACATCGGACGGGTCCGCGGCGAGTTGCCTTGCCGTCTCCAGAAAGCGCGTGGCCAGATTCGGCGCGCGCGCCTCGGCACGCATGAGCGCGCAATGGGCGTAGGGTGGAAACAGCGTAGCGCGCCGATCGCGCAAGGCCATCTCGGCGAAGGCCTCATAATCCAAACGGGTGAGCGGTGCCCACAAGGGATGCGTGGGGTGGTGGGTCTGGATCAGGACCAGGCCGGGCTTTTCATCGCGACCGGCACGGCCGGCCACTTGCACGATCTGGGAGAACAGTTGCTCATCGGCGCGAAAATCGCTGCCATGGAGCCCTTGGTCGGCATGGATCACACCGACTAGCGTGACATGGGGAAAATCATGGCCCTTGGCCAACATCTGCGTGCCGATCAGGACGTCGACCTCATGCCCGTGGACCTTGCGCAGTAGCGCCTCGAAGGCGCGGCGACTTGCGGTCGTGTCGCGGTCCACGCGCGCGATACGGGCGTCGGGCAAGACGCGGCGCAGGGCCTCCTCGATGCGCTCGGTGCCCTCGCCGACACGCAGAAGCTTGGGGTGGCCGCAACGCGGACACGCCGCCGGCACCGCTTGTTCGCGCCCGCAGTGATGACAACGCAGGCGCTGGCGGCCCAGATGGACCGTAAGACGCGCATCGCAGCGGTCGCAGGGGGCATGCCAACGGCATTCGGGGCACAGCAGTACCGGCGCATAACCGCGCCGGTTCAGAAACAACAGCGCCTGCTCGCCGCGCGCAAGTCGCGTGCGCAGGGCCTCTATCAGCGGCGCGGACAGGCCGCCGCGCGACGACTCGCGCCCGAGATCGACCAGACGCACAGCCGGCATAGTCCGCTGAGGCCCACGATTCGGCAAGGCGAGCAGGTGGTAGTGACCTTGGCGGGCGTGGCGGTAGCTTTCGAGGGATGGGGTGGCCGAACCGAGCACCACCGGCACGCCGAGATGCTTGGCGCGCCATACGGCAAGGTCGCGGGCATGGTAGCGGAAACCCTCCTGCTGCTTGAAGGACGGATCGTGCTCCTCATCCACGATAATGAGGGCCAGGTGGCGCATGGGGGTGAACACCGCGGAGCGGGTCCCCACGACCACGGCCATGCGCCCCGCGGCGGCCGCCGACCAGATGCGCGCACGCTCGCCGGCGGCGCAGCCCGAGTGCAGCATACCGACCACCGGGCCCAAGCGCGCACTGAGACGCGCGACGAGCTGCGGGGTGAGGCCAATCTCGGGCACCAGTACGAGCGCCTGTCCGCCGGCGGCCAGGACCTCGGCCAGGAGCTCGAGATAGACCTCGGTCTTGCCGCTGCCCGTCACCCCGAACAAAAGAAAGGCGGCATAGCGCCCGAATGCGGCCGCCACCGCGGCGCACGCGGCGCGCTGATCGGGGCGCAACACCGCCGCCGGTGCGGTGGCCGCGGGGACGAATTCATTGCCGGCCTCGCACTCCTCCACCAGGCCTTGTGCTTGCAGCGCCCGCAGTGCGGGTGCAAGACCGGGCCCGCGGGCCTTCAACTCGCCTTCGGTCATCACGCCCGCCGCCTTGATGGCCTGCCATAAGGCCGCCTGGCGCTTGGCGCGCGCAAAACGTGTGGCCGGCTGGGCCTGCCCGTCGGCCGTCAGCCGGTAGGCCTTAGGGGGGGCCGCCC
>JAPTWT010000185.1 GCA_028064935.1 Gammaproteobacteria bacterium
ACGTCTGAAATCGAGTATCGTAAAGGGCGTCGCATGCGGGGTGGACGGGGCTCGGGAGGCGGACGCAGAACGCGTTCCTTCTCGTGGTCGAGTTGAGCGGCCCACGCCTCTGCGGGATGATGAGTCAATGTCTCCCCCGCGCCATTCAGCATGGTTTCGATCCGCAGCAGGAATCTCGAGACGATCGTCGGTGACCTGGCTCGCTTCTTAGGGGCAGACAACACGACGCGCGGGCAGCTGGCGACTAGGTTGATAACATCTTGTGCCATTTCGCCAATTCGATCCATGGCATCGGGCAGTCCGGCATCGCGCCGCATTTCGCGAGACAAGAACGGCCCAGGATCGGGTTCGGCCGGAAACACACCTTCAACCATGCTGCCGAGGACAAGTGTATCAACATATTGAAGCCGAGCTTCCATGATGCCCCAGATCGCGACACGCGGCTCGGCATCACGAGTTCGCGGTCGTCGCAGAATCGCTCCGGCCAGCAAAGCCTCCAGCAGCATTGGAAGCTCGGCTGGCGACACTTCGGGCAGAGACTCATCGAAAGCGTCCAAGATCTCGGCCAGATGTCTGGAAAGCTCTCCGCCAGCCTCTCCGCTCCATAACGGTTCGGGACTTGCGTCGCTGTCGCTCGAAGCGAGCAACTCGCCTGCGCAGATCAGTGCTTCAAGCAGCGCTAGCGGTGGAACTGCGGAGGCAGACATAATGTTTCCAAGCGCCCGCGTCCGGTCATCCAGATCGGCAATAAAATCCGCCAGCGCACCATTTCCCGCATGTTCTGCGATGGCTTTGAGTGAAGCAAATCCTGGTTGTGGCTGGTGTTCTCGTAGAAAAAGATCGAGAGTACGGGCCATGCTCCGGCATTCCGACGGCGTGCGCCCAACGGCGGCTAGCGGATGCTTTAGCAGCGAAAGGAGCGGTATGGCAGAATATTTTTCTGTGGCAGCATGAGCAACAAGACGCAAGAATGTGGCAGGAGGGCTATTGGCGAGGGGTTCGCCAGCACTGTCTTCCGTGCGGATTCCGAGGCGTGACATCTCGGCAGAGACGCGGGTGGCCAAGCTGCGATCTGGCGTGACCAGGGCCGCCGTTTCCTCCGGGGATTCGAGAGCGTCGCGAAGTAGGAGAGCGATAGCGCGTGCCTCCTCCTGTTCGTCGGCACAGGCGAGACGAAACAAATTCACGGGCCGGAATGGCAGGCCTTCCTGCCACGCGGAAAGAAAACCGGCTGGCAGAAACGCTCGGCGCAGCAACTGAACCCGACCCTCTGGAACGGCTCCCATGGAGTTTGCCCGGTGCGCGACGTCGTCGCGAGACGCACCGATCGCAGCAAGAAAGCGCTTCAGGCCGGCCTGCGGATGGCTTGGAGTATCAATCAATGTGTTCCATGCTGACTCAGCCAGCTCTGGGTCGTAGCCGGCGAGCACGACGGCGCCATGCTCAAGCGCTGCGATGGTACGGGCGAGGCGGGTGAGGGCTGGTGAAGCCGCGGAGAAGCCGGCCAGCCAAATCGGGTATGGTGGTCGCAGGGTTGCTAGCCGTGCCGCTTCAGCATCGAGTAACATGCGGTGCCGCTTTGATCCATCGACGAGGCCGCGTTCAGCCAAAATCTTTGGCCACGCATGGGTGACGATTTCAAGGAAATCAAGGGTTCGCTGCCAATGGGTCGCGATTTCGGGGGCGACGATCTGCTGCAGGTTCGCCGCAAGATCGATTTCGGCTTGCTCTGCTTCGTCGATCAACAAGGCCAGCTCGTCCGCGAGGAGCAGGGCTTCCGCGAGACAGGGGAAGGGACGGTCATCAACTCTGGCTGCAAGGATTAGCCGAGCAAGGACTATACGTCGTGCATGGGTTTTGATTGCAGTCGGCAATTCAAGCGCGTTGGTGAGCACGAGGCCGGTTTCATCAAGGGACCCGATGGCGATGATTCGTGGCAGCACCAACGGCTTGCCATGTGCTTGAAGAAACGCTGCTGCCGCTGCGCGCGCCGCCCGACGAGTCGGGAGGATCAGAATGCCATCCGCCGGATCACGCCGGTGTTGTCGCGCGTGATCGAGCCATCGATGGGCCAGCGAGAGCAAGAATGGGCGGTCTACCGGTAGGGCGATAACGCTTGGATTCATTCGGGAAGCACCTCAACCAGCCTTGCGGGTCCTTCAAGGTGGGCACGCCGCCCTTTTTCACCATCCCACAGAAGGCTGATTTTTAGATAACCATCCGGAAGGTGATCGTTCAGTCGATCGGGCCACTCGATCAGGAGAATGCCGCCGGCTGCAGCTTCGTCCAAGCCCAGCTCCAGTGCGTCCGCCGCATTCTGAATCCTCCACAGGTCGGCATGGGTAACCGGCGGCACAAGGCCATACGTTTGGACGAGCGTGAAACTCGGGCTCGGTACGATCAGCTCGGGATCATCGGCCCTCGCGCGGATGTACGCGCGCGCAAAAGTCGACTTGCCCACGCCCAGAGGGCCTTCAAGCAATATCGTGTCGCCAGCGCGTGACCGTGCGGCGACTGCACGGGCAAGAGCCTCCATCGTACCTTCATTGGGAAGAAAAATATTGCGCGTCACCATAGGGGGCTCCGATTGGAAATCACCTGCTTTAAATGCGGTCCACTTGCGTAGGTAATGTGCCGCCGGTTACCCAT
>JAPTWT010000040.1 GCA_028064935.1 Gammaproteobacteria bacterium
CAAAAACTGCACGGGCGTAACGTCTACCAGGTCCTTGGGCGAAACCTCGACAAGCCGTCGAGATTCCTCGTGTGCTGGACGCCGGACGGTGTCGTATCAGGCGAGCATTGCACGCGTGCCACGGGCGGCACGGGCATGGCGATTCGTATCGCCTGCGCCGAGAATGTGCCGGTATTGAATCTGTGCCGGCAGGAGACGCAAAAGATGCTCGAGGATTGGGTGCGGGCCGACTGCGCGTTGCCGGAACCGTGGCTTTAATTCTGCGCAATGCCTAGGCGTGGCGAGAAAACATTGTCGAGGTACAGCATGTTGAATATCAGGCACAAGCCGTTACGGCCACGAAATCGCCATGCGATAGCTCCGATTATGCGCAAAGGCGGACCCCACGGAAAGTCGACGGGGGCCGAGCGCGCCGAGTTTAGACGAAAGCTGCGGCGCGAAATGGCGCAAATTGGGCGTGAGTGCGGCGAATAGTTTGGCCAGATACTGGGCATGGAGAAGCCCCTCGCAAAGGCGAGGGGCTTTCGTTTTAGAAAAACGGCTGGACGTAGGCACACCGACGAAGCGTGCGGTGATTGTCGGAACACTTATTCAACCATACGGTCCGGACGAGGCCTATGATGTCAAGACCATGATATAGGCCATGGCATATCTGTATGGCCAGCACTAAATCAACCCCGCCACGTCGCGCGTCGTAGGTTTGGCGCACCAGCATCTTACCGGCGTGTAGCTGGCAGAGGCGGTCGCGGAATGCGTCCACCTCGACAAGCCGGGTCTGGGCGAGCTCCAGCCTCTTAGGGAGGACCAGGGCCCCGTACCTGGTTGTGTACGCGGTCTCATCGGCCGCGGCCTCCTCGGCGTGGCGCGTGTAGCGCAAGCTCAGCGTGGCCGGCACTAATGCGCGAATTTCCTCGGGCATGTAGACGTCGGAATGGTACACGCCAGCCGGCAAGACAGCCCCTGCGGGCACGAACGACTCTGCATAAATGGCCATTGCAATATCTCCTGGCGATAGACACGCAGGGGATAGGCGCGGCCGCGATTTCACGGGTCTGGCGCGGCGGTGCGGGCACTACCATGGGTTATGCCCGCGCATCGAGGGCCACGTGGTCTCCGGGCGGCCCCAGCGCGCGGCGAGCAGAGCGGGCCGGCCACATGGCCGGCATTGCCGGCCGGGTACTGATTTCGTGCCGCTTGATTCCGGCCTGCTGATTCCGGCGGGCTGATTCCGCCCAGGTGATTCCGGCCAGCTGATTCCGGCCTGCTTTCAGACCTCGAGGGCGTGGATTGGGGGCGCGGATTATTGGCGCCGGATAATTATGGGCTGATGGGGGTGGCTGAAGCATGGGGACATCGTGCCAGGCCGGACGGGCCGCATCTCTATTGTGGAGGCACGAATATAGTAACGGGGGGGGTGATTACATGCCCCGGCATTTATCGGTGGCCGAACGTGCCGCCACACCTCCAGCCAACCTCTACGCGGTCTTTCGCTTAACTATAGCCTTCTTCGGAACCGGCTTGCGGTTCCCTCTCTTCTTGGCCTGCGCTTTTTTCCTGGGTGGTTTCACCCCAAAAGTCTTTCGAAAACCTTGCACGGCTTTTGAGACACTACCCTTTCCGTTTGACTCTGTGACGCCCGGAATAACCCAGGATGGTACTCGAATTCCCTTCGTTTGAATGATTTCCGGGTTCGCCGCTACGGCTTGTCCAATAAGAAACTCCTCGAGCTCCTTTATTTTCTTTGTCGCATTACGTTTAGAGCATTCCAGCAGGAACAGAAGTGGGGTGCACGCGTCGTACCGGCCTATTGCTTTCGTGTATTTGCTTGGTTTGTCGCCAGAGAAACACTCCGTCTCAAATGTCTGCGCGGTTGTCATTCCCACGTACCAGGGGCGCATTTTTCCTTTGCCTGTTCTTAGTGCGAAGACGTAGCAACCGTTCTTCTCCGCCACGTCTTTGGCAATATCTTCCCAAAATGTCTCCCTGAATCTCCTGTCATTCTCGACCGTCCTGCTTCCGTTATTGTGCTGCTGTGTCGGAACCTCGAATGGTCCCCGCACGATGAATTGTGTTTTTCTGCCGCTACCCTTTTTGGATTGACTTGCCACGGACCCCCCCATTCGCAACGACCATAAGCATCGTGCCGAAGTATAGCTGAGCTACGGCCGCCAAGACAGCCATTAGCGCCCTCTACCAGCGCCCCAAGCCGCGCGAATTTTTGGCCATGCCTATACGAGGCGTGAATTCACCTTATCCGTGTTCTCTTCTCGAGGAGATTGCCATGATTATTGTTTCTTGCGGCTGCATCTTGAGCGGTATTGGCATATTTGTCGGCGTGCGCCCATTCCTTGAGCGCATCGGCCTGGTTTAATCACCCAGCGCCATAGCCTGCGTTCACCTTACGCTTCCTCTTTCTTTTTTCAGACTCGCCTCGGCGAGTCTTTTTTTGTCCGCGCACTACGCCTGCGCGGCGGACAAGCCCGAAATATAAGGCAGACCTACACCCTGGTGGACCTACACTGGAGCTTGAACGATGCTTGACCATCTCGTTTCGCTGGACGGCTTTGAGGTTGAGGAGCTGGTAGTCGAGGAGGTTGTGCTGGCAACTGAACCGGGATGGTACTCGAATTCC
>JAPTWT010000328.1 GCA_028064935.1 Gammaproteobacteria bacterium
GACTCTGACCAAAGTATCCGTAGAGTGTGCGATAGACGCGGTATATGGACTCGTACGCCTTGACCCGATTTGCGTCTGGCAGGTAGAGTGCGCCGATGGGCGGCGCCAATTTCTTCACCGCTTCTCCGATGGATGAGAATCCGCCGTTTGGACTGCCTGCCGCGACCGCTCCAAAGAGGGCCGCGCCGCGCGCCGCTATCTCTTTGGACGCGGGAACGGCAACGGGCAGACCGCAGATATCGGCGTACAGTTGCATGAGCAGTGGACTCTTGTGCGGCAGGCCGCCGCAACCGACGAGCCGTGTGAATGTCACTCCGCGTTCAGCGAAGTTGTCGAGGATCCGCCTTGTGCCGAAGGCGATCGATTCCAACAACGCTCGATAGATATCCGGCGCCTTTGTCGCGAGCGTGAGACCGACGACCACGCCGCCAAGGTCCGCGTCTCCGAGGATGCTGCGATTGCCGTTCCACCAGTCGAGCGCGACCAGACCGGACTGACCAGGCAGCAGATGCGTCGCTTGCGCCTCCAACTCCTCATAGAGAGAACGACCATTTGCGGTCGCCTGATCTTGATAGTGGCCCGGAACAGACTCATTGACAAACCAAGCCAGCATGTCTCCGACGGCCGCCTGCCCGGACTCGTAGCCGAAGTATCCTGGCAGGATGCCGTCCTTCACAACTCCGGTAATTCCCGGAACCAGCACGAGTTCGCGCGTCATGGCCAAGTGGCAGATGGAGGTGCCCAGCACCATGACAAACTGGTCAGGCTCGCCAATCCCTGCTCCAGGGACTGACGCGTGGGCGTCGACGTTGCCGACGGCGACAGCCGTATGCGCTGGCAATCCCAGTTGTTCCGCCCACCCGGGCGTCAAATACCCTGCGCGCTTGCCGGCGGGATGGAATTCCCCGCCCAACAGGCGCTCTGGATCCGTGAACTCCGGGTGAATCGCCGTGAACAACTCAGGCTTGGGCAGTAGTGCGGTCTCGCCGCGCAACGCCTTGTAGCCGGCGGCACAGGCGTTGCGCGCCAGGTTTCCGGTCAATTGCCACACCACCCAGTCTCCCGCTTCTACAAATGCCGCCGCCTGGTCGTATACCGCGCGGTCTTCGGCAAAGATCTCGAGGAGTTTGGGGAAGTACCATTCCGATGAAATGCGTCCACCGTAGTGTGAGAGGAACTCCGCGTGCGTGCGGTTGGCTTCTGCATTTATGCGGTCAGCCCATGGTTGGGCGGCGTGGTGTTTCCAAAGTTTGGGCCACGCGTGAGGTCTCGCGGTCCAGGCATCCACTTTACACAGTGGGGTGCCAGCGTCCGTGGTCGGCATCACTGTGCACGAGGTGAAGTCGATGCCGATTCCGATCACGTCAGCCGCCATGACGCCGGACTGGCGCAATGCCTCCGGGACCCCCTGGATGAGTACAGCAAGGTAGTCATCAGGATCCTGCAGCGCGTAGTCAGTGGGGAGCAGGGTGCCGTCCGGCGGGAAGGAATGGTCAATGACGCCGTGCGCGTACGCAACCGTGACGGACGCCATTTCGTCGCCCGTATCCAAATTCAGGACCAGGACGCGTCCACTCTCCGTTCCATAGTCGATACCGATCGCGTAGGACATGCACGCGCCTCCATTCACCCGATGAGAATATGGCGTCCGATATCCAGGTGCGTTTGCGTTGCCTTTATGGCTGCGGCTTCGTCTCCGCTCACAATACCCTCAAAAATGGCCAGGTGATCTGCGTAGGACACCCGAATCCTGTTCAGACTCTTCCTCAAGACGGACAACGCGATCCGATACATGGAGTCATTTATTTTCATCATAATCTGGGTGATTTCTCTATTTCCGTACACTTCGGTCAGCTTAAGATGGAACGCAAGATCAAGCTGGGTGAAGACGGCGAAGTCGGACGCCAGGACTGCTTCCTGTTGTTGGTTGAGATTGTGCCTGAATACTTCCTGCATCTCTGCGGTCCACGTGCGGCAACTCAGCTTTTGAATGACGTAGGTCTCGACGGCAAGACGGAGATCGTAGATTTCCACAGAGCGTTCCATGGACAAGTCGGCCACCGTCATTCCCTTGTCCGGAGTATAGAGGAGCAAATCTTCCGCCTGCAACCGTTCCATCGCGGCGCGGATCGGAGTCCGGCTCATTCCAAGAAGCTCGACGAGAATCCTCTCGGTGAGCATCGCCCCGGGCTGCAGTTCGCCGTTTAGAATCAACTGCTTGATCAATTCGTACGCCTTGTCCTTCAGGGGAGTCATTGCCTGTGAGCTCATCATGGTTCCCTCCTGTGGTCTGGCAGTTCACACGCTTCTATATCAACGTTCCAAACCAGGCGTTACAGTGTTGGCTGAGGAACGTGATCGACTGTACGAGCCGTTGCCGTTCATTCTCCCGCGTGCGTTCCAGTGTGAGCGCCCAAGGAACCCATTGTTCAAGAATAAACGAGACGTCTGCGTCTCCGAAGAACCGGATGACGCTCATGATGTCCAACATTCCGTCTCCAAGGGGCGCTCCCGTGACAATCACACTCATTTTATCCGATGACCGTCGAATATTGTAGTCCTTCAGATGTACACTGGTACAATATGGTTTTGATACGCTCGCGATGTCATGAAACGTCTCAGGAACCTCAAGAGAGTTGGCCGTATCGACGCAAAGACTGACCATGGAACTGCCCAGGGACCTGACCAGGTCTACGAGCCAGATCATCGGGTGAAGGCCGTGATTTTCAATCATAAGGTGAACCTGGCTGGCCGCGAGCAAGGGCGTTACGTCCTGCAGCTGACGCACAGCCTCGTCGAATTCAGTCGTCGTGACGAGTGTCCGAATGCGTTTCGCGCCGATTGCACCACACAGTTCGATATAAGGTTGCACCTGTTCCGCACGGGTTCCCGTAGTTGCCAATTCCAATTGGACACCTGCGTCAACCGCTCTGTCACGGATGAGCGAAGCGTTCTGTGCGAGCAAGGCATAGGGGACGTTGTCCCCGAACTGGACGATCCGAAGGTGGTATCGCCGCGCGAGATCCAGGAGATCGAGCGGACTCAGAACCGCAGGGGCGTCCGTCACTCCGGGAATCCCGAAACTCCACGGCAAGGCGTACGTGCTGATACCCAATTTCAACATTTAGTTCAATCTTCTCTCCGGTGAAATGGTTCATAGATCGACTCGGCTTGCGGTAAAGCCTCCATCGACAACAATCTCGGCGCACGTGACGAAAGCTGCGGCAGGTCCCAACAAGAAGTGAATGACGTTCGCCACATCCTCTGGAGTGCCCAGGCGAGCCAGTGGAATCTTACGTGTGTGTTCCACATGCGCGGCCTCCGGGTCCGGGTAGGCGCCCATGGTCTTGCGGTACATCGGCGTATCAATCGGCCCTGGGAGCACGCAATTCACGCGAACTCCGAACGGTGCAAGGTCAAATCCCAACGCCTTCGTGAATTGCCGGACCCCGCCCTTGGAGGCGCAGTACGCGATATGATCAGGCGCGACGATCAATCCCAGGACGGAGGCGACATTTACGATCGAACCCCGCGAGCTCTTCAGGGATGGGACGGCATATTTGCACGTCAGGAACATTGATGTAACGTTTATGTCCCATTGCCGACGCCATTGTTGCAGGCTCATCACCTCAATGCCCGCCATCATCTCCACACCCGCGCTGTTAATCAGCCCCCGCACGGACAGGCCCTCGCTTTGGAGATCGGTGAACAGAAGTGACACGTTGGACTCGTCCGTTACGTCCGCCGCCACCACTTTGACGGCTTTCTCCGTGGACATGCACTCGCGCGTGCGCTGCAGTCCCTCGCGATCTCGATCCACCAGCGTGACGTGTTCAAAGTACTGGCCTGCCTGCAGTACGCAGGCCCGGCCTATCCCGGACGCCGCGCCGGTAACCACAAGTGTGTCCAATGGGTCTCCTCCTCGCGAATGACTCGGGCGCCGGTCGATTTACTTAGAATACGTTTCCTGTGGTCTCGGGTGTCCGAGCATAGCGTGAATTTGGTCGCGGATGCTGTCTTCTTCAAACAGCGAGGACCAATTGTTGCGGATCACGCGCTGCCTTCCGTAGTCAATGGCGATCTTGGCCGCGTCCGAAAACGGGTTGCCTGCCTCGCCAAACACAATGCCGAGCTCGATGTTGAGGTGGCCGAACATGAAGTCGAGAGCCGCGTCTCGCGGCACGCCGAACCTGACCGCCTCGTCCACCGCGTCTTTTGCCGTGGCGACCAGGGCAGCGCCGATGGTTTCCGCCATGGCGGGTTCTAAGATAGCCATTTGGTGGAGCGTGAGCCGATGCGCCCGAGTGACCGGGGCGTAGAGAATCCGCGCCAGATTCTCTCCGTCCGTATACTGTGTCTCGTCTCCTTGGACCAGTGCGCAAACGATCGCCTGCGGCGAGACAAGGCCGCCGAAGAAGTCGCGGCGTTCCACGGGCGTGGCGTCGTAGTTAAAGACGGACGGGTGGCAGGGATGGGTGACAAACAAGGCAAGGTCGTCGCGAAGGGTCACACTTCCGATATAGGCGGCGGCCGGGTCAAGCAGCACCAACATGGAACCGGCTTTCATGAGAGGTACAATGTCTCGCGACACCTGGCCGATGACGCGATCCGGCACGGCCAGGATCACGACTTCGGATCGCGCGACAACCTGGTCGGCCGGATGGACCGGTCGACCGCGCGCCTGCATTCTCTCGACCGCGTCTGGCGCAGTCTCAACATAGAATGTCTGTTGGCCGTGCTTCTCCAGATTGTCGGCGAGGCGGGTTCCCATCTTCCCGCCAGCCCCGATGAGGGTAATCTGCATAAGATCTTCTAACTCCCTTCGAGGTGTGGACCTGGTGGGTCCAGCGGAGCGCTCGCAACCCACGAACACATTGTATACAAAATGTCTTGACAGGGTCAAGTGTGTCTGATAAATTAGCCTCGTCCCTAAACCGCAACAAGACTGCCTGCCAAATGTCGTTCCAAGGAGAGGATGATAGCGATTTCTATTCTGGTCGGGATGCAGGGTACAGATGTGCCCGTGTTTTCAGGGCAGACGGTAAGAAGGGGGTTTTGATCGAATGTTCGGGCGAAGAGAGAACGGATGCCAGCGCCAGCGTGGCGCAACACGCCTGTTTGCCAAGTCGCTCATGCTGTCCGGGGTCGTGGGCATGCTCGCGTTGGGATCATCCCAGGCGATTGCATCGGCGCACACGGCGCACGTCACTGTCAAGCGTGCTCCGGCTAAAAAGTTCGTGCTTGGGGTGTCCATGTACACCTTGACCAACCCCTATTTTGCAGCCATGGCAAAGAGTTTTCAACAGAACGGCGCCAAAATGGGGCTGCAGGTGCACGTTGCTTCTGCCAATGGAGATCAGGTAACGCAGTTGTCTCAGATTCAGACGTTCATCCAACAACATGTGAGCGCGGTGGCCATCGCGCCACAGAACTCGGTGCCGATTGTAACGGCCGTGGAAGCGCTTAACAAGGCTCACATCCCTGTGTTCTTTATCGACTCGAATGCGGATCCGAAGATCATGGCACTGGACAAGGCGCATGAGGTCGAAGTGGTCCAGTCAAACAACTTCTTGGGCGGGAAGATCATCGGGGAGGAACTGGTTCAGTACCTCGGCAAGAAGCCGCGAGCCACGGTGGGTATTGTCAACTTTCCTGAGGCGCAGTCCTGTCGGCTCCGGGATGCGGGATTCCTCAGCGTGATCCACAAGTATCCGGGCATAAAAGTCGTCACCACACTGGACGGGAAGGCTTCGCCCCCCGAGGGCCTGAGTGTGGCTTCAGAAATGATCACTGGCCATCCCACCATGAATGTCATTTTCAGCGACAATGGCCCCGATTCACAGGGGATTGTCCAGGCGATTCGCAGCCAGGGAAAGACGGGCAAAGTGGCGCTGTTCGGATTCTCAAGCTCACGGCAAAACATCTTGTACGTTCAGGAAAACTCGATCTTCAAGGCCGGCGCGCAACAAATGCCCGTCGAGGAGGCGAAGATCGAAGTGGGCAATATATGGAAGTATTTGCATGGTGAGCACGTCCCGCCGCAGGTCCTTGCCCCCGTTCCTGGGGTTACGAAGGCCAATATTCACGTCGCACTGTCGAGAAGTTTCGGCTGATTCGAATCGGGATGCCGGGGGAATGCGGGACAGATGGCCACATTCCTCCGTTATCGTTCGGGGTGACTTCAAGTGCGGATTCTCGAATTACGTGAGTTGGGGAAGTCCTATAACGGGAACAAGGTGCTGCGCAACGTGACGGCATCCCTCCGTACGGGAGAGATTCATGCGCTGGTCGGTCACAACGGTGCTGGCAAGTCGACCTTGCTGAAGATTCTCTCCGGTGTGGAATCGCCGGATGAAGGCGACATTCAGATTTCCGGAAGAAGTGTTCGATTTCGATCTCCCGGAGAGGCGCAGGCTGAGGGAATCGCATGCGTCTATCAAGAGCTTCGCGTCATCAATCAGTTGAGCGTCGCAGAGAACCTGTTCCTCGGGACTCCGGCAGGCAGGGGAGGGTTGGCGCGCAGGCCAAGAATCCATCGTGAGGCGAAGGAGATTCTCGTCCAGTACGGACTGGCGTTGGATCCCGGGGCTAGAGTTGCGACGCTTTCGCATGCCGAGAAGCAGTTGCTTGAGATCGTGGCCGCTCTGCAAAAGCATAGTACGTTTCTCTTTCTGGATGAGCCGACAACGTCGCTCGAATTTCAGCAAGTCGACATGTTGCTGACGACCATCCGGAATATCGTGCGCCGCAGCGAGACAGGCGTGGTGCTCGTGACGCACAAACTGGATGAAGTGTTCGCCGTTGCGGATCGAGTGACCGTACTCGCCGAGGGGCGCGTCGTTCTCTCCGGCGACACCGCGAGTTTTGGCCGTGACCAGGTTATCCGGTCCGTCGTGGGCAATAAGGAATCCGTCCCCACTGCACCCGGGACGCGCGTCCCCCGGGAGCGAATACGGGATGTCGGCGAGCGATCCCCCGTCATTAGTGTTCGAAATCTCGTGAGTTCCCGATTGCGCGGGGTAACCCTGGATGTCTATGCAGGTGAGGTACTGGGCCTCTACGGGCTCGTGGGAGCAGGGCGAACAGAATTTCTGCGCGCACTGATGGGTCTTGACCGCATCCGGGGAGGCGGACTGCAGTTGCTCGGACATCCGTATCATCCCAGGGGTCCCCAAGATGCGTTAAAGCGCGGCATTACCTATCTGACAGAAGATCGACGGATCGATGGATTTGTCCCCCATATGAATTCGATCCAGAATGCCGCCCTTCCCATCTATGCCCGTGAGAGTCGACTTGGGTTTGTGGCCCATTCGGTTATTGAGAATCTCGCGAGGCAGCAATTTTCCGCGCTGCAGATCCGCGGGGACGTCGAACGAGCGATGAGGTATCTCAGCGGCGGGAATCAGCAGAAGATACTGTTTGCTCGCGCCGCGCTGCAAAAGCCCATGTTGTTGCTTCTCGATGAACCGACAAAGGGAATCGACCTAGGGGTGAAAGGCGAGATTTACTCAATCATCCGTTCTTGGGCGCGCGAACAGTCGACCGCGGTCATTGTGGCGTCGACCGAGGAAGAGGAGGTCATTGCGATCAGTGATCGCATCGGCATATTCGCGGACGGGCGCTGCACACACGTTTTTGACAACAGTGAGGACGTGACGGCGGCGCATTTGAGGACACTGGCGGTTGGCGGGGAGGACTTTATGCATGCGACGGCTACCGAATGAACTGGGAATTTTGGTCGTGCTCATTTTCGTGGGGCTCGTATTTTCCCTGCTGTCCAATCAGTTTATGACCGCAGGCAACCTCTTTACCATGTTGCTGAATGTGACCGTGATTGCCCTTCTGTCATTGGGGCAAACGTTCGTATTACTCACCGGGGGCATTGATCTGTCAGTGGGATCCGGGATCGCGCTGTCCGGTGTTCTTGCGGCCATGGTTCTACAGAGTAATGGCACGCTCTGGGAAGCCGTGGCGGTCGCGATTCTGTCCACGCTCGCTCTTGGTCTGGTCAATGGCGTGATCATTCATTATGTAAAGGTCCCGCCATTCATCACGACGTTTGCGACGATGAGCGTGACCGCCAGTATTCCGATGATCCTCACACAGGCGAATCCCATAGCCATCGTGAAGCAGGGTTTTGCCCAGATCGGCGGAGGATTTCTCGGACCCATACCCATTCCGGTGCTCATTCTCGGTGTTCTCGCATTGCTGGCATGGCTGTTTTTGACCCGCACCTCGTTGGGCGTGCACATATACGCCACCGGGGGGAATCGGGATGCCGCGCGGCTGGCGGGGGTCAACACGGCGAAAGTGGACCTGCTGGTATACGTCGTCAGCGGATTGATGTCGGGCTTGTGCGGGCTCATCGATGCGTCCCGCCTCATGTCCGGATTCCCGACGGCGGGCTCTGGTACATCGTTGTTCTTTTCGTATCGCGGGCGCCGTGGTTGGCGGTGTCAGTCTGTTCGGTGGCGTGGGATCGATTGTCGGGGCCCTGATCGGGTCTGTCCTCATCGGCACCATCATGGACGGATTGAACATCATCAACGTGAGCAGTTATTGGCAGCCATTGGTGATCGGGCTCATCATTCTGATTGCCGTGACGGTGGATACACTTCGGATGTCCCAGCGTCTGCGTCTTCCCACTGTGGAAGTTTTCCAGCGACTGTGGAGAAACGGTTCAAAGCCGCATCCAGGAACGGGTCAAGGCTGATCCTTTGTCTTTGAAAGGAAGGGATGAGGCGAGGGCGCTTGTCCGGCTTGACCACACATACGGAACGGGGGATTCTCGGCATGACAAAAACGACTCGCAGTATGGCGACTTGGACAGCAGTGGGTTTTCTGGGCGTCATCTCAGTTGGAATTGCCATTGCTGTCACCCAAAAAAGCGCCAATGCGCTGCCAAACGCCAAAACGCTGCCGAGATACACGATCACCATTCAACTTCCCGGCAACACCGGCACACTGAACTCGCCGCAAAACCGGGTGCTGAAAGCGTTGACGCTGCGATACGAAAAGATGCATCCAAATATCACGGTCGACTGGCAACCCATCGCCGGAAATCCGGGTATAACGCAGATGAACGCACAACTGGTCGCGAGGGCGTCAGCGCACTCGGCAATGGATGTCGTGTTTGAGCAGTACGGTCCTGTAAACTCAGGCTCCTTGCCACAGGGAATCCTGCAAAATCTGAAGCCCTATTTGCTCCAGAAGAGCCCCTATGCAAAGGGATTCAAGACTTGGCTGGCAACTTGGAAATCCTCCACCCTTCCTTACATGAAGGCGCCAAACGGCAACATTGACATTCTGCTGGGATCCACCGTGGCCACAGAAATACTTTACAACAAGGCGGATTTTGCGAAGGCGGGAATTAAGACCGTTCCGGTAACCTACGCGCAATGGGTCGCCGACATGGCAAAGCTGAAGAGGGTGGGGATCACCCCACTCATGTTCGGCACGGGTGGTCCGTGCAATCCATCCTGGTATGAGCGGAAATTTCAGAGCGCCTTGCTGCATTCCCAGATTTCCAAGTTTGACGTGAATCACCAACAAATCCTCACCGGATTGGACGTGGCGGTGGGCGTCAAGCGTGGGGTCATTTCCATGAAGAATCCCGCATACGCGGAAGGCTGGAAGCTGCTCGGCCAGTTGCGACCATATATGGCGCCTGGCCAGTCATCGTACGACGCCTGTTCAGGGCCAACGCAAAGCAGCCCCCCCCCTTTCGGAACTTCAACCCTTTGTACAGAACAAATTTGCCATGGCCTGGATGGGTTCTTGGGATATTCCGGATTTGAACCAGCTCGGATTTCGAGGCAAGTTCGGATTTTTCCCCTTTCCGACGATCACGAAGGAAACAACCCCTTATTCATCCAATGTAAACGTAACTGGAACCGTGGGGGGGCCGAACGGAGCGGGGGAATGGTCCGTGACATCACAAGCGGCCGATGCGTCCATGACACCCGCGAAGACAAAGTGGGTCATCAATTTTCTGCAATGGCTGTATGCTCCGCAGAATGAAGCTTCGTGGATCGCCGACTCCTCAAATAACGCGTACGTCCCTTTGATCAACGGGGCAAAACTGCCTGTCGGCTCCGTCCCCGGGTTGTCGGCATTGCTGCCGAAAAAATTCCCGCCGGCGACGGTCGATGCCATCACCAACGCTGCGCTGACTGCTCAGGCCCAAAACCAAGGTCTGCGCTTGATCCAAGCCTATGTGGGCGGCAGCATGACGTACAGCGCATTTGCCCAGCAATGGCAGACTTTATTGAATCAGGCCGCCCAGCAGTGGGCCCAGGCGAATAAGGTCAACCTCAGCAAATACTAGTTTCCACCGCATAGAAGAGTGGCGTCCTGACTCCTTGGCATGTCACCCGCCCTCTTTATTTTGTCCAGCGGTGACCAGCAACAAACAAACATATTGTATACAAAATGTCTTGACGGAGTCGAGGGTGTTTGATATATGTGTAGGGGGGGGCGATTGTGATGTCGAATTGACTTGGTTGAGTGAATCTTTCATTCGCTAATGTACGTTGACCTGAGGAAGAGATTCACAACACATACTGATCGGGGGCTTCTGAGCATGGGAAAAACGGCTCGCAGAATCGGGACTGGCTTAGCGGCGTGTTCTTTGGGCGTCAGCTCGCTTGCAATTGCGGTCACGCCAGGTGCAGCAAGCGCCAGAACGCTGCCGAGGTACACCATCACCATTCAACTTCCTGGCAACACAGGCACACTGAACTCTCCTCAAAACCGGGTGCTGAAAGCGCTGACCCTTCGATACGAAAGGATGCATCCAAATATCACGGTCGACTGGCAACCCGCGCCGGGTACAATACCGCAGGTGAACGCGCAACTGGTGGCGAGGGCGTCCGCTCACGCGGCGACGGACGTCGTGCTTCAGTGGACCGGTGATTTCAGCGAATTGCCACAGGGAATTCTGCAAAATCTAAAACCCTATTTGCTCCGGAAGAGCCCCTATGCAAAGGGATACAAGACTTGGCTGGCAACGTGGAAATCTTCCACCCTGCCTTACATGGAGGCGCCAAACGGCAACATTGACATTCTGCTGGGGTCCACCGTCACTACAGAAATACTTTATAACAAGGCAGATTTTGCGAAGGCAGGGATTAAGTCCGTTCCGACCACGTACGCAGAATGGTTGGCCGATATGGCCAAGCTAAAAAAGGCCGGGATCACTCCATTCATGTTCGGTACAGGGGGTGGTTGCGATCCAGGGTGGTATGAGACAAGATTTCAGAGCGCCTTGCTGCATTCGCAGATTGCCAAGTTCAATGTGAACCACCAACACAACCTCACGGGACTGGACGTGGCGGTGGGCATCCAACGCGGTATCATTTCCATGAAGAATCCCGCCTATGCGGAAGGCTGGAAGCTGCTCGGCCAGTTGCGTCCGTATATGGCGCCGGGCCAGTCGTCGTACGATGCCTGTTCGGCTCCAACACAGAGCGGTCCTCCCCTTTCGGAACTCCAGCCCTTTGTACAGAACAAATTTGCCATGGCTTGGATGGGTTCTTGGGACATTCCCGATTTGAACCAGCTCGGATTTCGGGGCAAGTTTGGATTCTTTCCCTTTCCGACGATCACCAAGGCGACAACCCCGTACTCAGTCAACCTGAATGTAACCGGAACCGTGGGGGGACCCAACGGATCCGGGAACTGGGGTGTGACATCACAAGCGGCGGACGCGTCCATGACGCCTGCAAAGACAGGGTGGGTCATCAATTTTCTGCAGTGGCTTTACGCTCCACAGAATGAAGCCTCGTGGATCGCCGACTCTTCAAATAACGCGTACATCCCTGTGATCAAGGGGACGAAAATGCCTCCTGGCTCTGTCCCCGGGTTATCGTCATTGCTGCCGAAAAAATTCCCGCCCCCATCAGTCGGTGGTATTACCGGCGGCACGCTGACCGCTCAGGCCCAAAATGAAGGTCTTCGCTTGGTCCAGGCCTATGTGGGCGGCAGCATGACGTACAGCGCATTTGCCCAGCAATGGCAGACTTTGTTGAATCAGGCCGCCCAGCAGTGGGCCCAAGCGAACAAGGTCAACCTCAGTAAATACTGAGGACTTTATCCCATGTTCCCCAGTTCACTGCGCAGAAGAGCGGTGGCCTGACTCATTGACGAAGGTCAGCCCCGCTCTTCACCATGTTCGGGAGGCGTGATACATGAAATGGAAATCCATTTTGAGTGTGGTCTGTTCCGTACTTCTTCTCGTCATTACTTACGTTCCCTTTGTATTTGTCCTTGCCAATTCCATGAAGACGGGACAGCAGTACATTG
>JAPTWT010000223.1 GCA_028064935.1 Gammaproteobacteria bacterium
GAGCCGGGATTGCCCGGCCCGTAGATGATATTGATGCCGCTGAATAGCTGGGTAATCGGGATTTCGTTTGAATCCCACTGGCCATTATGGGAAATCGTGTTGTTCATCGGAATGCCGTCGAACAGCACGGTAAGTCCGTTGCGTTCGGCGTCGCCATTTGTCGATGACCAGCCGACCTTGGAGCCGCGCAGCTGAATCTGATAGCGGGCGGTGTCGGAATTGCCGCCATAGCCGCGGATCTGCACGCCCGGCGCCGCCGACAACACACCGGCCGAACTGGTCGAGGGACCGAGCGCTTGGATGTCCTGGCGGCTGACCACGGCCTCGGACTGCGAGGACTTGAAGATCTTTTTCTTGGTGAGCTTGACGCTCGATTTTCCGAGATGAGTGTAGTAATCCGATGTCGCGGTCGCCGAGACCTGTCCGGCGCTGACGGTCTGCGCGGAGGCCCGTGGCAGGATGACAGCCAGACTCGCGCCAGCAAGCAGCAGGGTGCGCAATGTCGACCTTGCTGATTCGGAACGAACATATTTCATGATCAGACCTTCTCCCAGTTTGACGCAATGGCGGCAGCACCTCAGGCATCAGAGGCAGGCTGCGTTCGAATCTCGGTGGGGAGGTAGCCTTCGAGTTACAGTCTGTCACGTTATGTTTTTAAGTCAACGCGAACAAGGTGACATCATTTTGAAATATTCGATTGCGATTTAGTCAGTCGAATGCGAGCCGGCGGATCGGGTTACCGGATCGATTTACACAATTTCTGAATGGACCTGTCCGAGTGCCGAGGCGGGGCGTTCCGTCGCGTATGATGTGCGGCAAGGAGTTGCGTGGAGCGGCCGCCGTCAATGAGATGCGAGGTCAGCGTCTCATCGGCGGCGGACGCGGCGCGGACGCCCGGAGGCGTCAGGCCAGATGGCTGGTCTTCGCCCATTGGTGCAGGCGAGCGCCTCCCGGCCGGTATAGCCCGCGACCGCGCCCGGCCGACCAGCCGGCCTCAGGCGTGAAGGGTCTTGAGAAAGGCAATGATGTCGAGTGCCTGCGCGCGCGACAATCGGCCCTTCCAGGCAGGCATTGGCCGGTCGAGGCGGTCGCCATCCTCGTCGCGGGCATCGAGGATGGCGCGGACCAGAAGTTTCGTGCTGTGATGATACGTATTTTCAAGCCCCGGCGCTTGCAGATCGGCCGAGACGGCCTTGCCGAAATGCAAGCCGCCGGCGCCATTGGCACGGTGGCATCCGCTGCAATGGGACACATACAACGCCTTTCCAGCGCTGACGCTGTTGGCATCCGCAAGGCTTCCTCCGGCGAGCACGATCGAGAATGCAATTCCGGACAATACGCGTTTCAGCATTTCAGACTCCAGTGTATTGAATAGCCATGACTTGGCGCGGCGAGATTCCGGGATCTGCAGGCGACGTCTGACTTGCCGAAATACCAGTTAACCGCGCACGTTTTTGTATCCGTAACAACGTCCTTCGAGTCAACCTGCCCGCATGGGAAACGATCGGGCGATGATCATACGAAACTCACCGGCAGTCCTGGCGAATTCAGCGGCGACGGTTCAGTGCTCAATTTTCTTCGGAGACCCTTCAGAGAAATTTCACGGAATTGACTTTGTTATCGAAGCCCACACGTAGGGCGCGGCGATGCCGACGACATCGGCGCAGTGCTTGATTTCCGTGTCACGCGCTGGATTGGGCTCGCTGAACGGATCTTGACCCTGCGTTGAGCCGGGACATCCATGTAGGCAAGAAAATTGTCTTCACGTCCATCGAGATGGAAGACAAGACAAACGTCATGTTATCTCTACGCAATGCCGCGGGTGTCTTTTGGGTTCCCGAACCGACGCTTGAGAGATTCATGGGAGGTTGGCATGAGAGGAGCCGACCGTTGCACGCCAAGATATTTTCTACGGTGTGGAACCAGAGCGCTGGCCGAAACCATCCCTTGTGCGGCTTGACAACATGACGCGCCGGCGCATGCATTTGCGCTATATTACGGACCCGCTTAGTCCGAGAGATCGTAGGTGCGTGCGCCCGATGGCGGTGCGGGTTACGGCTGGCGAATATGACCTGCCGCATCATCTCGCCGTCGAATACGATGCACATCTTCTAACCCGCCAAGGAGAGCCGCCGGCTCGCCTGGCGGATGCGAAACAACCGCCTCAGCGGGGGATTTCGGGGGCCAGGATTTCTGGCTCATCGTGACGACGACGGAGTGCAGTTGAGCCGGAAATCCACCCTTGTCCAATTCGACTCTATTGCCCTATGGATCCTGACGCCGGACAGTGGCAATGCCAGCCTGCTGGCGTATAACTTGCTGAAATCGCTAGTCATCATGAAATTCACTGTCCGGGTTGGGCCAAGGCGGCATCGGAACGGCTCCACCTCATCCCGCGGCAATGTCCGCTTCGGCATCATCCGTTTCTCCTGCATCCAGGTCACGATCGGTTCGGGGATTTTACATGTTTTTGAGACCAAGACGGCCTCCCCTCGCGAATGCTGATACGTGCGGAAACCAAAAATCGACGAACAACAGACAAAGTCGCATTTTTTTTACAAGTGACGAGGCGGCATCAACATCCGTTCGATTTGAATCATAAATATACCCATGACTCATCCCATGGGAT
>JAPTWT010000308.1 GCA_028064935.1 Gammaproteobacteria bacterium
CCAATCTCGAAAACCAGAGCATCCAGACACCAAAATCACCCATCATAGCCACTGAACTCCAAATCGCTCACTCCTTTCGCGGAAGTTGGGCCTACACCAGAATTGACAACATCTCGAAAAACCCCGATAAATACTCAACAGCGATTGACGCTCGTTGATCCACTAAAGACGGAGATCCTTCGACAGAATGTGTGATAGGTATGACGGCAACCCGCTGGTAAGCGCTCGCTCAGCGGCGTTCTTTTCTTGTCCATGATCGTTGTCCAAGCTGTCGCCTCTGTTGTTTTTTGGAGGGTACGATCATGGATACAGCAAATAGCAACAATGGTGATAGGGCGGCATACTGGCAGGCGGTGGTGGACGAACAGAAGAACAGCGGATTATCGATCCCACGCTTTTGTGAAGAGCGAGGAGTCGTTCTTTCCCAGTTTTATTACTGGCGCCGCCGGCTGGTGCCAGCTGAGAGTTCAGTGTTCGAGGTGGGCGCTGGCCAAGGCCCCGCTTTCGTAGAGCTCGAATTGGACCGGCAGGTCGCCGCCGGGGCGCATCTCCCCTTGGAGATTCGCCTGGACCTGGGCGCGGGCTGCACTCTATCTATTCGCCGGGGCTGAGATGTTTTTTCCCGAGGGCCGAATCAGGGTGTTTCTTTGCCAGGCGCCGGTGGACATGCGCAAGTCTTTCGACGGACTCTCGGCTTTGGTGCGGAATACCTTGGGCCGGGACCCGCTGTCGGGGCATTGCTTTGTCTTTGTGAACCGCCGCGCTACCCAGATCCGGGTGCTGTACTGGGATCGGACCGGCTACAGCCTCTGGGGGAAACGGCTGGAGCGCGGACGCTTCTGGGACTGGCGTAAGCCACCGGCTGCAGAGTTGGACTGGACCCGATTGAAGCTCCTGCTGGAGGGCATCGAGGTAGGGCGACAGCGGCGTCGATATCATCGCCAAGCCCCCGAAAAACTTGCAGAAATGGTAAGGTAATGCTATGATTCTGCAATGGAAACGGCAGAAATCCCGGTACCTAAAACCTACCCCGAAGCCCTCGCTGCCTGGCAATTGCAACGGGCGCTCAATGCCGCCATCCGGGAAGAACTCCAAGGCCTGCAGCAGCAACTCGATTGGTTCCGCCGCCAGCTCTTCGGCCAAAAAAGCGAACGCCGCGTTCCTCCCCCTCCCGTAGGACAGCTGAGCCTGGGAGAGGACTTTACCGCGGATCCGGCGCCCTCTGCCCCAGTGCGCAGCGTCGCCGCCCATACCCGTGTGGCACCGAAGCGCCCGGAAGACCGCGCCGAGAGCCTACCTTTCTTCGACGAAAGCAAGATTCCCACCGAAACCATCCTGCTTCCCGCACCCGAGGCAGAAGGTCTCGATCCCAGCGCCTATGAAATCATCGATACCAAGGTCACCTATCGATTGGCCCAACGCCCCGGGAGCTTTGTGCTCCTCAAGTACGAACGACCAGTGATCAAGCTCCGGGAAACGGAAACCCTCCACGCCGCCCCAGCACCCGTGGGCGTGCTAGAAGGCAGCCGGGCTGACGTCAGCCTGCTCGCCGGCGTCCTGCTCGACAAGTTCTTGTACCACATGCCCCTCTACCGCCAACACCAGAGAATGGTGGCGCAGGGGCTGCGGGTCAGTCGCTCCTGGCTTACCGAACTCGTGCAGCGGTCCATCCTGCTCTTGTCCCCCATTTACCAAGCCCAATTCGAGAGCATCCGGCAGTCCCGCGTCCTGACCATGGACGAAACCCCCATCAAGGCCGGACGCTCTGGCAAAGGCAAAATGCACCAAGGCTACTTCTGGCCGGTCTTGGGGGAGCGCCAAGAGATCTGCTTTCCCTATGCCGAAACCCGAGGAACCCTCCATATCCGCAAGTTCTTGGGTCCCCTGGAGCCAGGCACCGTACTCCTCAGCGACGGCTACGCCGCCTACACCCGCTTTCACAAGGAAACCGAAGGCCTGATCCACGCCCAATGCTGGAGCCACAGCAGAAGAGAGTTCGTCCAAGCTGAAGCCCACGAACCCGAGCGGGTGGCGGATGCCCTCGAGCAGATCCGCGCCTTCTACCGCATCGAAGAAGAGATTCGGGAGCAAGGTCTTACGGGCGAGGCAAAGCGAGAGTATCGCTACCGTCACACCCGACCTCAAGTAGCGCAGTTCTTCGATTGGGTAGACCAACAGTTGCTCGATAGAGGGCTGTTACCCAGCAATCCCTTCACCAAAGCTCTCCTCTATGTCCGCAGCCGCAAGGGGGCCCTCCAGGTCTTCCTGGAAGATCCCGACGTGCCCATAGACACGAACGGGGTCGAAAGACAGATTCGACCCATAGCGGTAGGAAGGCGAAATTGGATGTTCTGCTGGACAGAGCTCGGAGCCGAGCATCTCGGCATCATCCAGAGCCTCATCAGTACCTGCCGGCTCCAGGGCGTCGACCCCTACGATTATCTCGTAGACGTGCTCCAGCGGGTTGGCACGCACCCCGCCAAAGACGTGGCCCAACTCACTCCCCGATTGTGGAAAGAGCACTTCGCCGAAAACCCCCTGCGCTCGGATTTATACCGCATCCGCGGACGCCGCTGAACTACGCCACGCAGCGACCGCTTACGCCAAGGTGGCGGCGATGGTCTTG
>JAPTWT010000154.1 GCA_028064935.1 Gammaproteobacteria bacterium
CACGCTTCATTTGTTGATGAAGAAGCGCTCGACATGCTCGAGGCGGCGAAAGATCGGCATTTCGTTGCGCCAGGAATCGCATGGCTGATTAATACTGCGCGGCACGCGGCGGCCTGGGGCATTAAGCCGGGTTCGCCGATCACCATTGCCTATGAGCGCGAGCTCGAAGCATGCGTCGAGAGCATGAAAAAAATGCATCACCGTGGCATTCGGATCTGCATCGGCGGTGATTACGGCTTTGCCTGGACGCCACAGGGAACCAACGCCAAGGATATTCAGACTTTCGTTGAAATGCTTGGCTTCTCGCCAATGGAGGCGATTCAGGCGGCGACGAAATATGGCGGCGAGATCATGGGTATGGCCGATGAGCTTGGGTTGATCAAAGAAGGCTATCTTGCCGATATTCTCCTCATCGACGGCGACCCGCTCGCCGATGTGCGCATTCTGCAGGATAGAAGCCGAATTCTCGCGATCATGAAAGATGGTAATTTTCACAAAATGCCGCGCATGAACGAGCAGCGTCGTCGGCTGGTCGCATGAGCGCATCAGGCGAAGCGCGCGCCACGGCGCCTTTCGGCGGCAGTGCCATGGGTTCGCGACAGGTATGGATTCTGGTTATGCTCGTGCTCGTGGCCGCGCTTGCGTGGCTGATTTTCTCTGTGTGGCCAACATGGCTTGCGGGCGTGCTCATCTCAAAGAAAGCCTTCGTCAGTGCGATATTGAACGGGCTTACTCTCTCGGGCCTCTATTTCTTGGTAGCGAGCGGATTCACCCTCGTCTTCGGGCTGATGCGCAACGTCAATCTCGCGCATGGATCGCTCTACCTCCTCGGCGCCTATATTGGCTACGAGGTCACGACCCGTACCGGGTACTGGTTGCTCGGCGTTGCTGCCGGGTTTGCCGTTTTGGCGATAATCGGCGTTGGCATGCAGGTTTTTGTTTTCCGCCGCCTCGAGGGCGATGATCTCCGCCAAACACTGGTGACGCTTGGTATCTCAATCGTGGCCGCCGACCTCATGCTCGCGATATGGACCGGCGCGACATATCAGATCCCGATACCGAACTGGCTTGACGGCGCCGTAACCTTGCCGATTATCACCGCGGTGCGTTCAAACGGCGTGCCAGTATTCCTGCGCTATACGCTTTTTCGTCTCGTCGTTCTCGCGGCAGCGATCGTTATCGGCATCGGATTATGGTTCATGCTCAATCGCACCCGGGTCGGCATGATGATCCGCGCGGGTGTCGACGACCGGGCCATGCTCTCGGCATCCGGCGTCAATGTACATGCCGTCTTCGCGATAGTGTTCGCGGTTGGTGCTGGACTCGCCGGTTTCGCGGGTACGATCGGTGGCTCGGTGCTGTCGGTCGCGCCGGGCGAGGATGTGCGCTATCTCTTGGCCTCGCTCGTGGTGGTGATCGTCGGCGGCATGGGTTCGATTACCGGTGCCGCCATCGGTGCGTTGCTCATCGGCCTCGCCGAGCAGATCGGCCTGGTCTATTTTCCGACATACGGTGTGGTTCTCACTTTTGTTATCATGGTGGCGGTGCTGGCCTTCCGGCCGCAAGGAATCCTGGGGCGCGCGCGATGAGCGGGCTGCTAGACGCTGTTCGGCCGCGCGGGGACGTGGCCCTTCTCGAGCGAGTCGGTGTCGGCCATATCGTGCTCGGCGCTCTCCTTCTCATCTATCCGGCGATCGCGTCCGAGTTTTTTCTCATCCAAATCGCGGCCTATTCGTTGATCTGGGGAATGGTGGCACTGTCCTTGATGATGCTCGCCGGCTATGGCGGCATGGTCAGCATGGCGCCCATCTCGATCGCGGGTATCGCTGGCTACACGGTCGCGATCTTCGGATTGAACCATACCGGAGTGCATGGTTTCGGATGGCCATTCTGGATTTTGGTGCCGTTTGCTGTGCTGTTCGCCGCGCTGGTTTCAGCCCTTATCGGGATGATCTCCAACCGCACCGAGGGCATCTATACCATCATGATCACCCTCGCAATCGCGACCGGTTTTTTCTATTTCACGCAGCAAAACTACGCTTTATTCAATGGACATTCTGGATTCGCGGGGATCGACGCGCCGAAATTCTGGGACATCAATTGGCGTGACCCGATGCCATTCTATTATCTTTGTCTCGGCTGTGCCGCGCTCTCTTATGCCGCAGTGCTCTACGCCTCACGTTCGGCCTACGGGCTCACCTTGCAGGCGGTGCGTGACAACGCTCGACGCATGCGCGCCCTCGGCTATGACGTGACGCGGCATAAGGTGTTGGCCTATTTTTATGCCGGGCTGATCGCGGGATTGGCCGGCGTTTTGCTAGTCTGGTTCAATGGTCGTATTTCGCCAGGGACGATCAACGTCAGCGCCGCGATCAATGTTTTGGTTATTGCCGTCATCGGCGGCATTCGTCACCCAATCGGTCCATTCGTGGGTGCGGTCGTCGTCGTTCTGATCCAGACGTTTGCCATCGATATCGTCGGCGCCGAACGCTACAATACGCTCATCGGACTCATTTTTCTGGTGATTGTTTTCGTGTCTCCCGATGGCGTTCTTGGCTTGTGGGAGAAGGTGAAATTGCGTACGCCTTAAAAAACGGTTTGCGCGTCGATCTGTGGCGCGCGGCC
>JAPTWT010000221.1 GCA_028064935.1 Gammaproteobacteria bacterium
GCCCTTGGCATTTTTGGTCTGCGCACGCTGGCGACTCGGGGCTGCGGATTGCGCAGTGTGCGCGCGGGCCGCCGGCTTCGATCTCGTTGTCGTTTTCGAGGCCGACTTCTTTTCGGTTTCCGTCGATGACTTTTTGCTCGGCATGGATGTCTCCTCTGTGATAAAGGTCTATTGCAACCTACTTAGAGGCGTAGAGCATCCCACCTGCGAGGGATCAGGGGGACCTTATCGCACGCTGTTCGATAGAAGCTGCTATGTACCGGATCGCGACTCGCCCCTCATTAGCCGCCATAGCACAGGATATTTTCATGCGCGCCAAGCTTGTGCACCCTTAGCGACTCCCAACCATCTCCTTCGTGTTGCACCCGCGATCTGCGTGTCGCTGCGTAGCCGGGGATTATGGGCTATGTGCGCAAATAAGCTGCTTCATGACTATCGACAGGATCACTCAACGCTAGCGTGCCGACGCCAAATCAGCGGGGTCTGCAAAGGAAAGTCGGGGCCAAAACGGCTAGAGCTTGATCATGCGAGAAAGGGCGCGGTATCGATCAGGGAACGGGGCGCCCTAAGCCGGGGCCTGAAACCTCCGTCAGCGACGCCCAGATCGCCGACCCATGTAAGCGGATGCCCTAGCGCCGACCGTTAATCCGCGAGATGACGCAAGAGCAGCCACGAGTAGAGATGCTGCAGACTCCGATCCGAGACGCCTAGGGTATCGCAAGCCTTCCGGATAGCGGCGCGATTACGTGCGATGTTAAACCGCTCCCAGGCCTCGTGATTGACAACGCGGTCTTCATAGATCGATTGGAGCAGATCTTGCCGCCATACCCATACGGAGAAGGGGCCCTCATGAAGTACGGTGCGCGGCTTACCAAAGGTCCGCAGGGCCGCCTTGCGCCACTTCCCGCGAGGACCGCGCGGCATGATCAGGAAGCCATCCGGCCTCCCCCTCGATGGCCGGAACCAGGATCGCGATGCCTGAACGTAGGAGGGCGCAATCTCGCCGTGGTGGTTGATGGTTACGGGGAGTACGGGCTGCCGCCCATCATCCCAGCTGCGACTGGCATTCGCGTTGACGCCCCCGAAGTAAGGCCCAAGACCCACCCCCAGGTGGCGGTTTTCTAGAGCACAGTAGAGACGATGGTCGCCAGCACCAATGGGCAAAAAGGACAACGGGAGGCTGACGAGGCTTCTGAAACCAAGCCCAACAAAAACCACGAGCCCCGCCGCAAGCGCCAGAGACTGCAGCCGCCACCGTCGCTGATATGCAGTAGCAAGTCCCAAGATGCCGGCAGCCATCGCAATGTAGGGGATATTAATAAAGTAGCGGCCGCTCATTATGCTTGTCGTATAGGCACTCAAGAGGCCGGCCAGAACCAGGCCGCCTCCCGAGAGCATGGAGAGCGATAAAAATGTCGCGTGGCGCGGTCCCAATGCATTAGTATGAAAGCCCTTTCTCAACACCAGCAATAGAACGACAATCCACAGAAACATGGCTATCATGACGGCAAATGGATCATGAGGAGCGCCAATAAGCGCTGCTAGATCTCGCGCCAGCCAAGTCGCGTGCTCTCCGATATGCTGAAAAGACAATCCTGTATTCCGGGCGGTAAAGCAGCCGAGAATTACCTCGCCTACAAGCCAATACACCAGCCTCGCGATCAAGTAAGTGTAGAGAACGGTCTTTAGTAGCCTGCGATTCGACTCGCGGCTACCATCCTGCCAGTAATGGCTAAACCAGAGAGTTATGACGAGCGGGAGCGTGCAAGCGGCATCAAACCAGGGATCGGAAATAGTTCCGCAAAAGATGATGCCAACGAGCATGGTCCGCCACAGGGTCGTCGGCATGCGCCAGAGGAATAATGCCCACCCCAATAAAACAAGGAGCCAAGTGCTATCATGGCTTACTGTAAAGGCCAGAAAACCTACATTAGTTACTGCAGGGCCGCCGAACGAAAGGGCTACGGCGACGGCCCCCGTGGCCCACCGCCAATTAACCATGCGCGCCACAATGGCACCGAGCGCAACAGCATTAAAGACGTAAAAAAGCCATCCGGATACTACGACAACAGTCGCTCCGATCCCGAATGATAGGTATATTGGGGCCAAGATAGGCCACGCGTCTAAAGTATAGTTATCGGAGGTAAAGGACCATGTGGTCAAGAACCCAAAGCCATGGTGCGCCACGCCATTTGTTAGCGCAGCCAGCATAACCTCGTCGCTAAACAACGGCATCAAGTTGAAGCTCGCGTTGAGCGCGAGCGCTGCCCCTGCGAGCGCAACCGCCAGGGCCAGAACGGTACCCATAAGAAACAGTCGAGACGACTTTTGAGTGCACTGAACGGCCTGATGCGAGAAATCTTTATTATTCATATATTATGCGCGTTACCGTGGCGCGTCCTCTACCGCAATCCTATACGTCCGCCTGGTAATATCGGAATACCTTAGGGCCTTACGGCAACGCATCATTTGTCAAGCTCGCGCACAATATACACGGGCCGCCCCTTGCTCTCATCGTAAACACGCCCCAGGTATTCGCCGATCACACCGAGGGCCATCAACTGCACGCCGCCTAGAAAGAGCAGTGCCACCATGAGGGAGGGGTAGCCCTTGACAGGATTCC
>JAPTWT010000317.1 GCA_028064935.1 Gammaproteobacteria bacterium
GAGGCAGGGTGTCGGAGTACAACGGGGACATCATCGCCGCCGTGCACCGGCATGAGGATGCCCGTCCAGTCGATGGGCTGGTGGATATGGACCTGCATAGCCATGTGACGGTGCTCAACGCCATGCGACGGTCCGATGGGCAGTGGACCAGCATCAACAACGACCAGGGCGTCGATTGTGAACTCCAGAAAGAAGCCGATGCCATTTATCTGGCCACCATGGCCCGATTGGCCGTGGAGCACGGCTATGAACTGGAGCAAAGTGCCACCGGTTTTGAGGTGACGGGCATTACCCGAGACCAGATCGAGGCATTCAGTCGCCGGCGGGGGCAAATCCAGGCGGACCTGGCCGACAAGGGCGGCATCGAGGGCGCCAGCGTCGCGCAACGGGACGCGGCCTGGTCCGCCACCCGCGCCGAGAAACGACAACTGAGCCAGTCGGAGCAACGTTGGGAGTGGCGGCAACGGCTGCGGGAGGCCAAGGTCCCCATCCATGAGCTGTTAGTGAAGAGCATGGAGCGAGCCAAACAGCATGAAACGCCTCACCCAGACCGTGCAGCGATAGCTGTGCAAATGGCGCTGGATCATTGCAGTGAACACGATACGGTATTTTCCGCGTCGGCCGTCCGGGCCGAGGCGCTGCGCCAGGGCATGGCAGAAGGTATTTCCATCGAGGCCATCGAATCTGCCCTGCAGGCGACTCCAGAACTGCTGGATGGTGGCGAAATAGACCGGGATGGAACCAGCAAGATGCGCAAGATGCACACCACCACGCGGGCTGTCGAGGAAGAACTGGCAATCCAGGCCATTGCTACCCAGGGCCAGGCCAAAGCCCTGCAATCCCCGGAAGCCGTATCAGCGCTACTGGAACAAAGGCAGAGCACGCAGGGCTGGAACTATTCCGATGGGCAGGTCGAGGCCATACGGATGGCCCTCACCGGCGGGGAGCAACATCAGGGAATCGTGGGTGCAGCGGGCGCTGGGAAAACCACGAGTATGGCCGTCATCGTGGAACAATACCGCCAGGCTGGATACGACGTCATTGGCCTCGCCCCCTCGGCCAAAGCAGCGGCAGAGCTGCAATCCGCTGGCTGTACTACGCAGACCCTGGAAGCGTTCCTACGCAGCAAGCCGACAGAGGCGCCCGGCAAGACCCTCTACATCCTGGATGAAGCGGGAATGGTATCCCGCCGGGACCTGCTACGATTCTATCGGCGCGCAGAACAGGATGGGGCACGGACACTGGCGGTGGGCGACCCCAAGCAATTACAGGCCGTGCAGGCCGGCAATCCCTTCGAACAACTGTTACAGCGAAACGACTTCCGTCAGGCCAGTATCTCCAAGATCAACCGCCAGAAAAATAAGGCGCTATTGGCCATTGCCGAAGCCTTCGCCAGCGGGGATGCAGAGCAAGGATTGCGACTTGCCGGCCACTACACGCGGGAGATTCCCCTACCCGACACCGTACAGGGTCAAAAGCAGCTCGACAAAGCCATCAAACAGGAGCTACTGGCGAGAGCCGCTGCCGAATCCTACCTCCGGCTGTCTCCCGAGGACCGAGGGCAAACCCTGGTCCTCGCGGCCAGTAATGGCACCAGACAGATCGCCAACGATGAGATACGCAAGGGCCTCATCGATCGTGGCGAGCTGGGCCGAGAATCCATCAGGATCACCGCACTCGACAAGGTCAGCCTGAGTGCAACCCACCAGGGGCAGGCAGCCTTCTACCAGCCAGGGCAGGTGGTGGAGCTTGGCCGAGAGGAGCAAGGTGTCGGCGAGCGCGGTACGCGCTGGAAGATTGTGGGAACCGAAAAGGGAAAGCTGCAAGTCGTCCCCTTGCACGAAGAGGGAAAAACGCCGGTGAATCTCACGCCGTCCGCGAATCTGCAACTATACAATGTGCGTCAAATGGAATTGCGCCAGGGGGACAAGGTCCTGTTCCGAAAGAATGACAAGACTCGAGATATCGATCTACGCAACGGCGATGATGCCGTCATTGCAATAAAGGATGGAAAAGCGTTCGCCAACATGAGCGACGGCAGAACGGTGGAACTGAGAACTAGCGAAGTGATGGGTTACGGGTACTGCCGAACCGTGCATGCCTCGCAGGGGGCGACGGTGGATCGTGCCATCGTCATTGCCGAAAAAACCAAGGCCGGTGCCAATCTCGGATACGTCGCTCTGAGCCGAGAAAAGCACCATCTGGAAATCATCACCGATGACAAAGAAAAGCTGGCAGAGAGTTGGGGCAAATACGTTCAGCAGGAATCTGCGCGGGATGCGGCCATGCGCGGTACGATCCAGGCAATCAGACAAGAAAACCGGGAAGCCCTATCCTTACAACGCGCTCGCGCAGAGGAGAAACGTCGGTGCGAACCTCAGGAAAGAGAGCGAAACAGCTCGATTATCGAACAGAAACACGACCGAGGCCGAGGCCAGGGAATGACTCTCTAACTGCCTATACCGCGGATATACCCCCCCCCAAAAAAAGCGAGCGCGAAGCGATCGTCAGTGCGAGGTCGTGGGACTCTGCACGTCGTGAAGCGTGGATTCAAGAAAGAGCGAACTCCGGCCTTCGGGCGCGTCGTGCAGCCAGCGGATT
>JAPTWT010000297.1:0-1457 GCA_028064935.1 Gammaproteobacteria bacterium
ACAGGCTGGGGTTCGGTGGCCGTATCGTTAACGAGCCGGAAATGCGCTGCGAACTCGCGGGTGCCGAGATAAGGCTGATTGACACATTGGCCCCTGGCGGCGCGGCGCTCGAACATCTCGTAATATTTCATCGCGTTGCCACCAGGGTCGTGCGCGGGGAGAAACTGCAGATCGGCATGCACCCGGTAAGCCACGTCGCGCAAGAACAATCCGGCACGCTGCTGACGCTCATCCTCAATATAAAGGGCGAGATCGCCGTGGCCATTTTTCATGGCCGTCTCTGCATTGCGTGTGGATACTACGCTAGCCACCTCGTTGCGGCGTAGATTAATCCAGCGGATGGGTTTGAGCACTTCGATCTTACGCACCTGCCAGCGGATTGCCGGTTTCCACAAAATCGCCTCGAAACAGGCACGGGCGGCGGACGGCGTCATCACGTCGTAGCTCACCCTTTCCACCTTCATTTCCGGGCGGGTGAAGCAGGCCCAGGGGCCGGAGAGTTCCAGACAAAAGGTTTTCAAGTGCTTCTCCTCTATGTCAGATGGCCAGTATCTGAGCATGGCCGACCTTACCGTACTCTCTGATTTTGCGGTCAGCCGTAATTAGACGCAGGCCATGGATGCGGGCCGCTGCAATAAGGAACCGGTCGGCGGGATCCCCGTGTGGACTGTCGGGGAGCTGGGTGCTCTCCAATGCTGTTTCTGCATCCAGCAGCAGCAGGCGCAAACCCGGCATACCGAGGGCGCGCCGTATCCATTCACCGGCCGGTGCGGAAAGGCTGATTTTTTCTTTGGCGCAGAGCATTCCTATCTCCCACACGCTGATGGCGGAAACGTAGAGGCGGTTATCCAGTCTGGCCTGGTCAATGGCAGCCAGTACGGCAACTGGTAATTGCCTCGTGCTGCCTTCTGCGTACCAGACCCAAACGTGCGTATCGAGTAGTAAAGCGTCGCTCATTTTTTGCCATCGCCAGCTCGCAAGCCGGCGTAGAGATCATCTTCATCGCCACTTTCCGCTGACCACACCTCGTCCAGCGGAGCGACGATATCCCCATGGATCGTGACGGTGCCCTTCATATAACCAAACATGCTTTTTGGCGTTTCATCAACGATAGGGACCAATTTGACCAGTGGTTTGCCGCGCTTGCTGATGACCAACGGCTCATGCGTTGTAGCGACTTCGTCAATCAGTTTCAGACATTTGGCTTTGAATTCGGAGGCATTAATATTCATGACCCACTCCATATGACCACTATAGATGGTCATCTTAGACCGCTCTGTGCCGAGGAGCAAATGGCAACGAGCTGGCCTCAGGTGATGAGCAGGCCTGCCTGCATCGGTTTACCCTCAGGCAGCAATCCAATTTGCGCATCGTAAAGCCAATCGCTCAACTGCACGAAGAGCCCTGGCATAATTTCTTCGATATCGCCTTGCCCGAGCAGTTGCATGGCTTGCGAG
>JAPTWT010000297.1:1467-2591 GCA_028064935.1 Gammaproteobacteria bacterium
GCGATGCAGATTGACGGTATAGCGCTGCAGTTTGCGCATGAGCCAGCGCTGCGGGCCTTCTTTGCGCAAGGTAGCCAGCCACTTATCGATGCTGCCATCCTGTCCGTCACTACCGAGGTAGCGCACAATAATGGGTGCACTATCCTCGTCTTCAATGAGGCGAAACTTTTCAGCAGCACTACGGAAATTAACGGCCAGTTCGCGGCCATCCAGGGTATTTCCGGCCATACACAACTCGTCGCAAATGCGCTTTTTGTCGAGTTCGCAGGCGTGGTAGAGGTGCTGGAAATAACTGGCGAAATGTTCTCGCGCCAGCGGCTGCCCGGTGACGTTATATAGGACGCTACGACAGGCATCTTCACCACGACGCAACAATCCCGGTGGAGCAGGCTTGGGAGGCACAAAAACGACCACTTCGCCTTTCCCGGCTAACCGACCTTCGCGGTTGCAGCGACCTGCCGCCTGGGCAATGGAATCCAATCCGGCCAGAGCGCGATAGACCACAGGAAAATCCACGTCCACACCCGCTTCGACCAACTGCGTACTCACCACGCGCGTGGGGATACCCGCCTGTAAGCGCCTTTTGATATCAGCAATGACCTGCGAACGATGCGCGCCGCACATCAGCGCAGATAAATGCAGTGTGCCCTGGTCGTACTTCTGCATCTGCTCCCACAACGCGTGAGCGTCCTTACGGGTGTTGACGATAGCAAGCGCGGAATCGTGTTCGGCAATGTCGCCCGCAAGCGTCGGCCAGTCGGTACTGGCGTGCCAATTGGGAGGTAAACGCACACGAACACGCTCCAATGCAGCGTAGAGGGCGTCAGGATCATCCATGAGCTCGCGCACATCCTCCAGGCCACGCAGATTTTTGCTCGCATCAAAGTACTCGCGGGTACTCAAGGCAGGTTGGGTGGCAGTGGATAGAACGACACTCACACCGTAATGCTGCGTCAGCAGGTTCAGCACGTCGAGCATGGGTTGCAGGAATTCCGGCGGTAGCAATTGGTCGAAGCGGGTGTGGACGTGGATTTTCCTGTGGTCTATCGCGCTCTGGCCGGATTGGATTCCATTGCCCAGGCGGCAGGTCGCTGCAACCGCGAAGGTCGGTTAGCCGGGAAAGG
>JAPTWT010000140.1 GCA_028064935.1 Gammaproteobacteria bacterium
GCGGCGCGTCGAAGCCGGTCAGCAGCTTGTCCACCACGATCAGGACCTCGGGCTCGTCACCGAACTTGAAGGCGTTGACGATCTGCTTGTTGTAGTCGTCTTCCGAGCCGTAGCGCTTCATCATGCGCTGCCAGAAGGCCACCACCGCGTCGGTGGATTCCTCGGCGTCGATCTCGTCGAAGCCCTCGCGCTCGTCGGGTGGCGAGATGATCACCTCGCTAGTGACCGCGCCCAGCTCATCCAGAAACGCCTTGTAGCGCAGCGCCGCCGCCTTGTTGGGCGCCACCAACTGCGCCTTGAACCCGGTGCCCTGCCAGTTCTGGCGGTAATGCTCGCTGATGTCAAAGGCGCGCATGTAGATCACCTGCTCGGCCTTGTTCAGCATCTCGGCGCGGGCGTACTTCTTCTTCAGGTCCGTTTTCTGCTGGTCGGTCAGGCCCTGGGTGTGGCGCTCGAACCAGATGTCGATGGCCGCCTGGTTCTGCTCCAGCTCCACCATGCGCCCTTCGTAGAGCAGCGGCACGATGGCGCCGTCAGCCACCGCCTGGTCGATGGCATAGGTGTGGATCACGCCGCCGAACTTGGCGACGTCGCTCTTCTCCCGGGTCAGCAGCGGCGTGCCGGTAAAGCCGATGTAGCAGGCATTGGGAAACATCTGCCGCATGCGAGCCGAGTAACCGCCCAGCTGGGTACGCTGGGTTTCGTCCACCAGCACGAAGATGTCGGGCGAGGCATCGCTGAACTTTTTGTAGGCCAGCGCCTTGTCGAACTTGTGCACCAGGGTGGTGACGATGTGGGCCTTGCCATCGGCCACCAGTTCCACCAGATGGCGGCCACTTTCGGCCCGGTCGGGCGAGAGGCCGCAGGCCGCAAAAGTATTGCCGAGCTGCTTGTCCAGGTCCACCCGGTCGGTCACCAGCACGATGCGGGGATTCTTGAGGGCAGGGTCCAGCGCCAGCGCGCGGGCCAGCATCACCATGGTCAGCGACTTGCCCGAGCCCTGGGTGTGCCAGACGATACCGCCCCGGCGGCGGCCAGCGTCGTCCCTCTGCTTGACGCGCCGCAGAATGTCGCGGATGGCGAACACCTGCTGGTAGCGCGCGATCTTGCGCACGCCGCCGTCGAACACGGTGAAGGCCCAGGCCATCTCCAGCAGGCGCTGCGGGCGGCACAGCGCGTAGAGCGTCCGGTCCTGCTCGGTCACCTGCCGACCCACCAGATAGGGCGCCGTCTCCTCGCGCACGCCCAGCTCGGCAAAGGCCAGATCGAACAGCGAGGCTTTCACCGATTCCGGCAGCGGGCGCTCCAGCAGCGGCGCCAACTCCGCGTCCGCCACGTCCTCCTTCCACTTCGACCAGAACTTGGCCGGCGTGCCGGTGGTGGCGTAGCGGGCCTCGTTCTTGTTCACCGCCAGCACCGTCTGCACGTAGGTGAACAGGCGCGGAATGTACTCGTCGCGCTGATTGCGGATGGTCTGCGAAATGGCCTGGCCCACCTCGACCCTGGGCGACTTGCACTCGATTACCACGAACGGAATGCCATTGACGAACAGCACCACGTCCGGCCGGCAGGTCTCGACGCTGCGCGTGCGCTCCACCGCGAACTCGGCCGCCACGTGATAGACGTTGTTGACCGGATTGCGCCAGTCCACATAGTTGAGCGTAAAGCTCTTCAGATCCCCCTCGATGGCCTGCTCCAGCGCCACGCCCAGCGTCAGCAGGTCGTACACCGCCTCGTTGGTCTTGAGCAGGCCGTCGTACTTGACGTTCTTCAACCGCTGGATGGCGCTCTGGATGTTCTCCTCGCTGAAGAGATAACTGCCACCCTTGTGCTGGATGCGGTTCAGCTTCTTCAACTGCTCGCGCAGGATTTCCTCCAGCAGCACGTTGCCGGCCTTGCCACTCCGGGCGGCCAGCGCCTCGGCGGGCGTCAGGTACTGGTAGCCCAGGTTGACCAGCACCTGCAGGGCCGGGATTTGCGAGAGGTATTTTTCGTCGAAGCGGAAGGCCGCCTCTGAGTTGTGGTCGTTTGGATTAGTCATGCGTTACACTCACGGTCAAAGTTTCCTCGCCGAGGACAAGTGCCCAAGGGGCACTTTCGGGCCGCTGCTCGGATAGTTTAAGGTCATTTTTTTGTGTCAATTTTTCATTGCCTGTTCTGCCTATTTGTCCTATACTGTGTGGCAAGGATTGGGCTTTCCCCGGTCGGCTTGAGGGCCTTGGACTTGTTCCGAGGCCCTTTTGCTTTATGGGAACACTTTGAAGTTCAATAACTTGTCATCCAGCGCCTGCAAAGCCCGGTTGGACTGGTCGGGTCGCAAGTGGCGTAGGGCCAAGGGTCGCGCGACCAGATCCGCCAGTTGCAGACCAGTAGAGTTGCTGCGTTTGTCGACGAACAAGTGCGCGAACTGCATCTGCTGGAAATCGACCCGTCGATAGCCCCAGCTCCCCCCGTTGTCGCAGATGCGACGGAACTCCAGTTCCAGCTCCGTATCCTCCTGTTTGCCCCGGCTCTCGAACAGCACATGCACGCGTTTGCCGACCTCGCCGCGTCTGCACAACGCTGACAGCGCCCGTTCCAGAC
>JAPTWT010000262.1 GCA_028064935.1 Gammaproteobacteria bacterium
GGGCCGCCGTTATCGCCCCCTCCCGGTGGGCGGCGCTCCCCTGTCCGTACTCAAGCCCTACATCGAACAGCAGGAACGGCCGGAATGATCGCCATGCTGGCGATAGCGCCGCTCATGGCCGGCCGCTCATGGCCGGCCGCACATGGTAGGCGCACATGGTAGGCCACATGGCCTATGGCCGGCATTGCCGGCCGCGCGGCCGGACACCACCCCCCTGAACCGCTACGCTGTTACGGGCGGGGCACTACGGCGCGTTTTGGTAGGGGTCGAATGTGCGCCATCCTCGCTAATGCCTTTCGAAATGGCGAAATGGCTCGGTCGGGGAGGAGTGCGGGCGCTGGGGTGTCGAGCCCGCCTGACGTGAGCGCGTTATGCCCTCGATGTGGGCATTTCGTGGCGGCCCGCCAAGAGGACAGACGGCGCGTGCCCGAACCGGGCACGCCTTCCTGTCGCACAGATTGCGTGGACCCGCATCGGGGGCGTGGAGGCGCCGACGCGTCTTCGCGTCTCGTAGGGTAGCCTTTCTTTATATAAGGGGACCGGCTTAAAGAGGGCGGGGCTTGCGGACCCCCCGGGGCCTTGGCCGACAGAGTGCGCTACAATGCCCGCGTTTTCGGGACCCGGTCATGGCGCGGGCATGGGAGGATGATGGCGGCAAGGGGCGAGAGGGCGGTTCAGGCAAGCGGTTGGGCGCGGCTGGGCGCCTATATGCGCCTCATGCGGTTGCACCGCCCGATCGGCAGCCTGCTCTTGCTGTGGCCGACGCTCTGGGCGCTGTGGCTCGCCGGCCGGGGACATCCGCGCCCGGTCTTGGTCGCGGTATTCGTGGCGGGCGTGTTTATCATGCGTTCCGCGGGCTGTGTCATCAACGACTATGCGGACCGCGATTTCGACCCCCACGTGTGGCGTACCCGCGAGCGCCCGATCGCCTCCGGGGAGGTCGGCCCGCGCGCCGCACTCGTCTTGTTCGCGGGTCTCTGTCTGCTCGCCGCCATGCTCGCGGTGTGGCTCAACACCTTCACCATCGAGCTCGCGTTCGGGGCCGTGGTGCTTGCTGCGAGCTATCCGTTCTTCAAGCGCTTTACGTCTCTCCCGCAGGTCTACCTGGGGCTCGCCTTCGGTTGGGGTGTCCCCATGGCGTTTGCCGCCGAGACCGGTCATATCCCGCCGATGGCCTGGGTGTTGCTGGCCGCCAATGTGGCGTGGACGGTCGCCTACGATACCGCGTACGCCATGGCCGACCGCGACGATGATCTGAAGATCGGCGTCAAATCGAGCGCCATATTGTTCGGGCGCTGGGATCGGGCCATGGTGGCCTTGAGCCACGCCATCGCATTGGGGCTTTTGTATCAGGTCGGAGTGATGGCGCATCTCGGCCCTGTGTACGATGCCGGTCTGGGGCTCGCCCTGGGGTTTGCGCTCTATGAGCAGCGCCTGTTGCGCCACCGCCGGCCCGTGGATTGCTTTCGGGCCTTTCTCAACAACAACTGGTTCGGCGGCAGTGTCTTTGTGGGCCTGGTCGCCGCTTATCTCGGGAGGTCATTGTGAAGCTCTATGGTCATGCCACATCGCCTTATGTGCGCAAGGTACGCATCGCCCTGCGCGAAAAGAACATCCGTTTCGAGTGGATCCAGGAGAGCCCGCATGATGCCGGCAACCGCATCGTAGCGTTGAATCCGCTCGGCAAGGTCCCGGTCCTGGAGACCGACGATGGTCGGGTCTTGTTCGACTCGGCGTTGCTCATCGAGTATATCGATACCCTCACGCCCGAGCGATTGATCCCGGCTGGGCCGTCCGAGCGCCTGCAGGCCTTGTTGTGGAACACGCTCGGCATCGGCGTGGTCGATGCCACGGTCGCCCGTCTCCTGGAAGACAGGCGTCCGGCCGCCGAGAAATCGCGGGACTTCATCGTTCGCCAAGAGGACAAGATCGCGCGCGCGCTCGCCTGGGCGGACAAGGCCGATCGGGGCGATGCCTATCTCGTGGCGGAGCGCTTTAGTATCGCCGATCTCGGATTGGCGCTGGCCCTCGAATATATCGATTTTCGTTATCCGCACGACTGGCGCAGCAAGCACCCGCGGCTTGCGCGTTGGCTCGCGGGCATCAGTACGCGTGGCTCGTTCGCCGAGACCGTGCCTCCCGGGATGGAGAAGGCCCTCGACGCGCCACACTGACGGCGGCCCATGATCGCACCGGCCCTCCTGCTTGCGGCCTTGCCGGTCATTCTTGTCGGCGCCGAGCTTTTCACGAACGCGATCGAGCATGTGGGTGCGGCGTTCGGGGTGTCAGAGGGCGTGACCGGATCGCTGCTCGCGGCCGTGGGCACGGCCCTGCCGGAGACCGCCGTACCCCTGCTCGGCTCCCTGCATCCCGGGGCCGGCGAGCGCTTGGCGGTGGGAGCGGTGCTCGGCGCGCCCCTCATGCTCTCGACCCTGACGATGGGTGTCATGGGCGCTGCCGCTTGGCAAAGCCGCGGGCCGACGGCCGCCCTCACCCCGGAACGCGCGGGGCTTAAGCGCGATCTCGATTGGTTCCTCACGCTCTTCATGCTGGCCTTGGGGGGGCTTTTTCTCCCCCG
>JAPTWT010000248.1 GCA_028064935.1 Gammaproteobacteria bacterium
AGTGGTTGCCACCATTTATAAAACTCCCCACAGGTAAGACCATCTGGTTCGAAGACGACGTCAACACCTGGCTGGAGGAGCGCCGCATCAAGGTCCTGCCGCCGCAGAAGAGCCCGACCGACTTCAGTCATAAGTGGTGGTAGGGCAGGCGGACCTGGAAGTGGCCAGGCGGGTCACCAGGCGCCTAGCGCCCACGCAACCGGAGCCTGTCCTGACCGGAGAGGCGGCCTCCGGCCGCCTGGGGCGACGGGGCGCGCTGCCTGAGGACTGGCCTCCCGTCCATGCCGGTAGAGCGCGCTGCTCGAGGAATGGCGCCCTAGCGGGTTCGGTATTACTTCAAAGCCCGTCCATGCCGGTAAGGCGTGCACTCAAGGGCGTCCGCGGGGGCATAACGTCGACGCCAAGGCCGTTGCCGTCCGTGTCGGTATTGCGCGCCGCCCAAGGGTTGCTGGCCGTGCTGTCGTGGCGAGCCTCCAAGGGTTGCCGTCCATGGGAGGTTTGGCGTCGCAACAGAGGCCGTCCACGCCGACATAGCGCTGCGGCCAGAGACCGTCCGGGCCGTACCGGTGTTGCGTCAGAGTGCGGCCGAAGGCCGTTGCCATCCATTGAAGGTACGGCGCCACTCCCGAGGCGGCCATCTGGGAGAAGTACAAGGGGCTGTAAGCCCAGGAAACTCCCCAACAGGCGGCCAAACAGCATAAATGAGCGGTTAGAGACTGCCCGTGCTACCATCCATTGTCCACAAGGGAGGTGGATAGCGGCGCCGCGCAGTATCGCCGAAAAATAACGGCAGGGAGCCTTTCGTCGTCCCCCCTTAACGACAAGGTCATACGATGGTCGATTGGGTCTTCGATTCGCTAAGTCGCCGTGTCCGCAAGGCGGAGCGCGAGTGGCGAAGAACTAACCCGATACCAGAAGGGCACGGGTACAACTTTTGGCAACGCCGACTGGTCTCCATGTCGGATTATCCACTGCGGTGGATGCTGTGGTATCTCGCTCTCTCACTTCTGTTGGCTGCTAACGCTTGGGCGTGGCGGCGCGCATATCATTTGTGTCCTGGCTTACCCGGTTTCGCCTGGCTCAATCATGCCGCGCAAGGAACGCCTCATTCGGTGTTCGGATACTTCACAGCGGTCTGGACAATCCAAGCGACGATTGCCGGCTTGGTCTACCCTATCGTAATTTCCTTTGTCGCGATTCTGTTGCAGCGGCGATACAACGGAAAAGCAATACTCCATATATATCTCGCAGACTCGGGCGCCATCCCGTCTGGTCTTAGCTCCCTGGCGCTGGTGGGTATCATGGGAGTCCAATATTTGGCTATCCCGATTACACCCCGTTCCATGATTAGTCTTTTGGGGGTGTTTGACGGGTCACTGTTCGTTTTCAACGTGACCCTCGCTGCGACGTTTCTATATCGTACTTTCAAATTCATTCGACCGGGTGAGCGGGCCAGAATTATTCTCCAGTACGCACTTAGCGTCGTGTGGCCGAAGGAATTTGCTAGATACCGTGCCGCGCACCTCTTTGAAGAATTATTTAACAAGGGTGACGCATCTGCCCCTACAGTGGTAACAACAAACGGAGGCGCGTTATCGCATCGCCGGGACGTTGTCAACGGCAAAGCTAAAACCTACAAACCGATGCGGGTATGGCTTTCAGACGTTCGCCTCGGCATTCTTTTCCTTGCCGTTGCAAGCTGGCGAAAGCACGCCCTCAAACGCCAAAAAGGCAAAATTGGCGCAACTTCCCCTGAGTCCCTAGAAAACAGACCAGTTTTAGTACTGCCGCTCCAGCCCAACGAAATTGCGTCTGACCGCGTGCCACTCATTCTTTATCAGACGCAACAGGAATTTGCGCCACCGCGTTACGTAGAGTGGCTCTTCGGCCGCGCATTTGTTTTCTCCAGCGCCGGGGAGCATGCCAGCCGCATAGGTACTAGTGACATCCTTGGCGACTTGCAGGCCGAGGTCGCGTTGGCCATACAAGGGAATGAAGCTCAAACCTTCAAGGACAGAATGTTCGAGTGGGTAGATTTATATTGTCACATGATAAGGCAAGCACCTTTCCGGGCTTCTGGTTTTTCGAGGGACGACCAGCCGGGCGGCGCGACCGACTGGGGTTCAACTCCTGTACAGCTATTTTGGAAGAGCCGCATCGGTGTAATCGCGGCAATATCGGCCGGAGAGCTTGCGGAGGCCGCTGTTGGTAAGCTCGATACAAATACGGAGTTTGTACTGGCCTTAATCCGGATATTGGGAGAACTCCATAGGCGCTTGCGAGAGAGCCTTCATCCCGGTGCATTTCTGGATTATTTCGCGCTCCTACCGATTGTGTTTGGGCGCGTTCAAGTGTGGTTGGTCACGACGGCTGAACAGATGGGCGATGTGGAGCATACGCCGTGTCACAGTCTTTTGCTGCGCCCGCCATTTTCGGGAACGTATCGCCTGATTCTGAGGACATTCGGCGAGGAGTGGAAGCGTTGGGAGAAGGAAATCATTCCGGCGCAGACAAAGGAGAATTCGGGCCGGCAATCCGGTCGACCATGGAGTGTCCTCCAAAACGGAGCCGAACACCTGCATATGCATATGCGAGAGACGCTTATGTTGTTTTTTGGCTGTGTCCAGAGAGGTGACAAGGAAGGGGCAGCATGGTTTCTCGACGCACTGCTGACGTGGCGTGCTCAGATTGAGCCTCATGACATCGGGTCCATCGTTGATGGGCTGCCCAGGCGGGACTGGCTCACATTGGAAGTGGTTGTGTGCAAATGGGACGAGGCCGAAAGGACTTGGGCGGCATTGTGGGACCCGGGTTGGAAGCAGATGGATAAAGAAGGTTCCGGGGCGCCAAGAGCGGAGGAAGCTATCTTTTGGGCCGCGCTTCGCAATTATTGGATTGACGCATGTTATATAGCGATGCTCGGGCTAGTTGCGGTTGGTAAGGAATGTTTGTGTGAAGCGTCTCTGGCGGCGCACACCCTGAGGGCCCTGGTCTTCGAGGAGCTGTCAGGGATAGCGCGAAATGCCCGTAACGAGAGGCCGCTGCGCGATTCTCGAGAGTGGTTGTTTGTTCTGCTTCGGTTCTACGAGGCATACCTAAGCCCAGGGCAACCACCACGTCCACGGTACAGTTATCGTCTCCGCCTGCACGGCATCTGGAACGAAATTGTGGATGGAAGCGGAGCCCGGGTCTTTACGGAGGGGATGCGGACGGACGCCCTGCTTGTGATATGGCTTATGTTGGATTTGACCCCAATCCCCCACGATGATATCGGGAAACTTAAGGAGTGGGTAGCCGCGGACCTTTATAGGGCCGAGGTTTTTGTGCGATACCTGACAAGAATGCGGGTCCGCCTCGGAAGTGCGGAGTTCAAGGCCGAATATAGAGGTATTGCTGAATGTGTGGTGGCCTTGGCGGAAGGCGAGGAGTTTGATGAACGAGTCATGGGGCGGGGCGAGGCCTTGGGGGAGTTGGTTGGTAGGCTAGAGGAAATCATAAAAAGCGCAGTCACAGAGCGCCCCATCAGTGGAGCCCGGATTAAGGAGACGGGTCGGCACTTTTCCAGCAGCAAAATATTTACACCTCAGCCGTGGCATTTCCCCGTTAAGTTGTTTGGAGGTGTCTGTGAGGTGGCCGCCGAAGGGGCGCGAGGTCTAGAAGGCGTACAAAATCGGTCGGTTGTATTCAGTGTGCCCCGCACCGCGTTCATAGAGTCGTACATAGGAAACCCCGACGCGCGGGACAATCTCGACCGTATGAAATTGCAGTTCGAAAAGGAAGTCGCCACGAGCCTGTTCATGAGCGCCATTGAAAAACTACGACCGAACGACATCAATGTAGGCGCGCCGCAAGAATGGTGGACTAAAGTCAAGGACTTCGCGGAAGCGTGTAGGAAGTCGGGGTTACAGCCACTATGTGTCTTGGCCGGGCAGACTTTACCTGATTGGCTATTGAGTTGGGCGCGGCCGGGTAGGGGCGATGATGGGGGCAAGCCCGCTGACCTTCGGTTATGGAGTAATCCGGAATGGTCACAGGTTGACGGCTACGTTGGTAACCTGGAGGATGTCCCAGCTTTCCACTGTGTATCTCCAGCAAGTCAGTCATATCTTCTTACGCGCGAATCACTAGACAGAGTTACCTTTGTGCGGTGGGAGGATGGAGATTTTGTCCGAGCGTCAGTGAACAAAGACCAGAATGACTACGGGCGTGTAGTACTGCAGCTCGCATGGCGCGCCAGGGTCGATGCAAAAGAAGGTCCGGCGCTCCAACTCGAAATTATTGGTTGGAACGGCTTGCATTAAAAACAATGGATACAAAAACACACATGAATTTCTCCGAACTCGCCAATTTCATCTGGGGTGTCGCCGACCTCCTGCGCGGCGACTACAAGCGCGCCGACTACGGCAAAATCATTCTCCCTTTTACCCTCCTGCGGCGGCTCGAATGTGTGCTCGAACCCACCAAGGCGAAGGTGCTGAAAGAATACGAGAAACGCAAGGGCGAGGCGGCCCTCGAGGTGCGCCTGATGCGCGCAAGCGACCAGGCCTTCTACAACGTAAGCCCCTTTACCCTGTCCGGGCTTCTCGCCGACCAGAAGCACATCCGCCAGAATCTCACGGCCTACCTCGGGGACTTCTCCGCCGAGGCCCGCGACGTGTTCGAGAACTTCAAGTTCTTGAGTCGCATCCATGAGCTCGAGGAGAAGGACCTGCTCTTTCTCGTGGTCCAGAAGTTTACCACCATCGACCTGCACCCGGACGTGGTGCCGAACGAAATGATGGGCCAGGCCTTCGAAGACCTCATCCGGCGGTTCGCCGAAGACTCGAACGAGACGGCCGGTGAGCACTTCACGCCGCGCGATGTCATCCGCCTCATGGTTCAGTGCCTGTTTGCCGAAGACAGCGACAGCCTGTCCCGTCCCGGCGTCATCCGCTCCCTCTACGACCCGGCCGCCGGCACGGGCGGCATGCTGTCCATGGGTCAGCTGGCGCTCCATGAGATGAACGACAAGGCCCGCCTTGCCCTCTTCGGTCAGGAGCTCAACGACGAGTCCTACGCCATCTGCAAGGCCGACATGCTCATCAAGGGCCAGGACCCGAACAACATCCGCCCGGGCAATACCCTGTCGGCCGACGCCTTCCCCGACGAGAAGTTCGACTACGGGCTGTCCAACCCGCCCTTTGGGGTCGACTGGAAGAAGGTCCAGGAGGCGGTGAAGTCCGAATACGAGAAGAAGGGCTACGGCGGGCGCTTCGGGCCGGGGCTGCCCCGCATCTCCGATGGGGCGCTCCTCTTTCTTTTGCACCTCATCTCCAAGATGCGCCTCCCCACCGAGGGCGGCGGCCGCATCGGCATCGTCCTGAACGGCTCGCCGCTCTTTACCGGAGATGCCGGCTCCGGGGAGTCCGAAATCCGCCGCTGGATACTGGAGAACGACTGGCTCGAGGCCATCATTGCCCTGCCCACGGACCTCTTCTTCAACACCGGCATCGCCACCTATATCTGGATACTGGACAACGACAAGCGGGAGGACCGCAGGGGTAAGGTCCAGCTCATAGATGCCACGCGCATGTACGCCAAGATGAAAAAGAGCCTCGGCAACAAGCGGGCCACCATCACAGACGACCAGATTGCCGAAATCGTGAAGGTCTACGGGGACGGCCAGGAAGGGGCCACCTTCACCGGCGAGTACCGGGACAACAAAGCGAACGGTAACGGCACGACCGAGCCCGAGGCCCCGCGGGTGGTCTCCAAGGTCTTCGACAACGCCTTCTTCGGCTACCGCAAGGTCACCGTGGACCGGCCGCCCCGGCCCGGCACGGAAGGCAAGCCCAAGAAGGGCGAGAGGCCCTTTGACCGCGAGCTGCGCGACACCGAGACGATACCGCTTGCCGAATCCATCGACGACTACATGGCGCGCGAGGTGTTGCCCCATGTGCCGGACGCCTGGGTGAACACTACCCTACGGGATGACAAGGACGGGGGCATCGGCAAGGTCGGCTACGAAATCAACTTCAACCGCTATTTCTACGTCTACAAGCCGCCCCGGCCGCCCGAGGTCATCGCCGCCGAGATTCGCGAGATGGAGAAACGTTTCCTGGAGCTCATGAAGGGGGTGGTGGGGTGACGCGCTTTGGGTTGGCGGGAAACCATTTACCGACAGGCTGGCAAACCACCTCAGCTAGACATTTGTTTCGCAGGGAGAAGCGCACCGGTTTTCCCGACGAGCAACTACTGTCGGTTTATCGAGATTACGGTGTTATCCGGAAGGACTCCCGGGACGATAACTTTAACAAGGCGTCAGAGGACCTTGCGTCATACCAGCTCGTAGAGCCAAACGACTTGGTCATTAACAAAATGAAGGCGTGGCAAGGGTCCGTTGGCATATCGGAGCATCGGGGTATCGTTAGCCCGGCATATTTTGTTGCCAAGCCGACAACAAATTTCTTCCGCCGTTATGTGCATTATTTGCTTCGATGCAGCGATTATCTCATCGAGTATCAAACGCGCTCATCTGGAATTCGCGTGAATCAGTGGGATTTAGATTGGGATGACTTTCGGGATATCCCAATAGCACTTCCCCCTCTCGCACAACAAACCCGCATCGCCAACTTCCTCGACGAGCAGACGGCGCGGATTGATGCGCTGATTGCGGAGAAGGAGAGGTTGGATGCGTTGCTGGGGGAGTATCGAGGCTCGCTGATTTCGGCGGCGGTGACGGGGCAGGTAGACCTAACCACGGGGGAGGCGCTACGTCGAGTTCATAAAGGGGATTGTAAAGTTGGTGGCTGGCCTATTACGCGGCTTCGATATGTTGCGGACCTTAACCCGAGTGTCCGTACCGACCTTCTTCAGGCGCTAGATACCGAGGTGTCATTTTTGCCGATGGAGGCAATTGGTGAGAACGGCTCTCTCAGTCTTGACCGTACCCGGCCTGTAGCTGAAGTTCGCAATGGCTATTCGTACTTTGAGAACGGCGACATCGCCTTTGCAAAGGTAACGCCGTGTTTTGAGAACGGTAAAGGTGCTCTAATGCGGGGCCTGGAGCATGCCGCGGGTTTCGGTACCACGGAGCTTACCGTATTACGGCCAAAACTTGATGCCAATCCAAATTTCCTGAATTATGTACTGCAATCTTCGCGGTTCAGACAACTTGGTGCGGCAGCAATGACGGGAGCGGGTGGGTTAAAACGGGTACCAGATGAATTCACGAAAGACTTCAAGACCGCGTGGCCCGTGCCGGAAGACCAAAGCCGCATCGCCAACTTCCTCGACGAGCGCACGGCGCAAATTGACGGCCTGCGCAGCCATTGCAGAGAGCACATCGCCCTTCTCCGTGAATACCGCTCCTCTCTGATTTCCGCAGCGGTGACGGGTCAGCTGGATATAGACAACTTCGGGATAGGTGGATGAACTACATCGTGGAAGCGCACGGCTTATGGTACGAGGGCAATCAGGGCTGGTTGCAACTGTTACAACAGCACGGACCGTTGCTGCCGCTCGAAATATCCGGCATAAATAATGCGCAAGAGCTGCTTTTCCGTGAGGACTATTTCGACGTTGCAACGCGAGTTCGATGCGGACGATTGTATGTCAAGACCAGCGAGTCATGGGCACCAGAGAATGTTTTCCCGAGGCCATACCAGGACTTCCAGATAAATGCGCGCTATAAAGCGTATGAGTTTGTTTTAAAAGATTGTGCAACCGCAGTGCTCGGGCGCAACGGAGGGAAATCATATTGGACCATTGTTCTTTCAGAGAGAGCGGTAGGCGCCCATTACCTCACGCTGAAATCCAAGACCTACTTCGGCGTGCTCCCAGAGGTCAACCGCGACGCCATCCCCGAGGCCAATCGCCAGGATATCTTGCAGGCGCTCGACGTGGTTGTCGAAGCTGCGCCCATTCGGGCGCCCCAGCCGGTTATTGACGCGTGCCGCAATGCGGCGTGCCACATGATAACGGCGAGGTTTTCGGAGTCGAATCCAAAAGGAGAGAGGGACTTGGCGCAGCTCGCGTCGTGGCTCGAGAAGGAAGGGCACTGTAAGAAAAAGGCGCACAAAGCCGACGCGGAGGCCACGGACGCTTTGATTGAGTTGCCCGATTCATATGCGAGCTATCTGATGAACGAGCTCCACAGGCGCGCCAAAGCCAATGCTGACGCAGCGCGCCGAACACGGCCCGCCTCTCAGCAAGACGCGAACCTTGCCGTGGACGCCATCGCGTTCCTGTTGCAGGACTTCGGGTGGGCGGAGGCGACCGAATGATGGGTTGTAGCCTTTGGTCATGCGGGGAGCGCACCCGGGGCTGGGTTGCCCGACATTGGGTGTTGTTGGCCCTTATTGCGTTGGCCACTGTAGTCGGTTTTTTCGGCTTCGTGATTTGGTGGACAGGTGTGACGTGGAGCCACATTAGCGTAATCGCGCAGGGGATTGTCGCAGCTGGCGCGTTGGGCGGGTACATCTTTTCCTACCAGCTCTATCGTGAGCAGGAAAAGCATAAGTACATGGCTGCGGTTGTCGCAACATTCTCTATGCCGCCGTTAGCGAATGTGTCTGGACAGCAACAGGAAGACAAGGATGGAAAGCGAGTGTTGAGCTGGATTCCGGGGTTCGTCCGCAAAATGGATGGGTCGGACGAGGTCCTGGAGGCAGATTTTCGCCTTGTGAATGTCGGTGAGTCGCCTGTGAGAAATGTGCGCATGAATTTCTATTGGCACGACTGTCGGCGACTCGATGAGGAACCAAAAAAGCCGTCGGCTTTCTTTAAGGATGATGTTCACATGGCGGACGGAATAGCCAAGGGCACGGAAGTACCGTTTATACGAACTCTGCGGCTACACCTCATTCCCATGGTGGGCCGGTTGGCTGACGGTGGCGTAGTGCGCGCATCAGATTTCTCAAGGTTGTTTTCGTCGTATATTCCGAGCGAAGCGCGCGATGAACCGGCGCGGTGGTCAGAGTGGAACCTTGTTCTGAAATACGAGAATCTCCAAATGGAGCCATTTTTCTCGGCCTATAAATTAGAGGCAACGATTGTGCCCCTAACGCGGCTACCCCAGGGAGAGTATTTCCAGCTGGCGTTTCTCGGAAACTTCCCCGGGGAGTACGATAAACACCGCAAATTCATTGCAAATCGAGGGTTTCCGAGCGCGGGGAAGGCGCCTAATTGGGGAAGCATAAGGGCGCTATTGCAGGAGAGCGCGGCGATAGCGGCGGTGGCGCCAGCCCCCTCGAACCTGCCACCGTCGTTCTGACTGACGCCATGACCCGCCCCCAAACCATCCAAATCTTCCTCCCGTCCGGCGACCCGCAGGGCATTCGGGTCGCCGAAATCACCACGCGTATCGTGCGCGTCATCGAGGTGCCCCGAAGCCTTCTCGCTGACTTCCTGAAGATGCCCGAGGCGCAGCAGGTGGGCGTGTATTATCTCGTGGGGCCGGCGGAGGAGGGCGAGGGCGATGCCCTCTACATCGGCCAAAGCGGCAACGTCGGCACCAGGCTTGCCCAGCACAACGAAAACAAGGACTTCTGGAGCCGCGCCTTGGTCGCCATATCCCTCACGAATAGCCTCACCCAGACCCACGCGCTCTTTCTCGAATGGCTCGGCCTCAGGGACGCCAAAGCCGCCGGCCGCTATGCGCTGGATAACGGCAATGCCGGGGCGCGGCCGCATACGCCGGCGCCGCTCGAGGAGGATTGTCATTACATCCAGGACACTGCCCGTGTTCTTCTCGCCACCCTGGGCTATCCTGTCTTTGAGGCGGTCGGCAAAACCGCGACGGAGGAGAGCGCCGAAAAGTTCTTTTGTCGCGCCAACGGCGCCGATGGGCGCGGTCTCTACACGCCCGAGGGGTTCGTGGTCCTGAAGGGCTCCACGGGCCGGCGCGAAGACGCCCCCTCTATCCGGGACACGTCGCTTGCGCGATGGCGCGAGCAACTCATTGCCAGCGGCGTATTGCGGGTCGAAGGAGAGCGCGTTGTGGTCACTAAAGACTATGCGTTTGCCTCGCCCAGCGGAGCGGCAGGCGCGCTGCTCGGTCGTACGGCCAACGGCTGGATTGAGTGGAGAAACGCCGCAGGTCAGACGCTGTATGACATGAAACGGGTGGGGATGACGGATGAGGCGACGTGATAGCGTGAGGCGGGGGTGGGCCGGGCCTGTAGGCGCTGATGGACTGCCGTTGTGGCTATGGCGTTTCGGCCGTAACGGCCCTGGAGCCTGCCGTGCCTGAGCTCTCCAACGTCCACACCGAAAAGGTCTTCGAAGACGAGCTCTGCGCGCATCTCGCCGCCCACGGCTGGTCGGTGCGCACGCATCTCAAGGACGCCAAGACCTACAGCCGGGAGCTCGCCCTCTTTCCCGATGACCTGCTCGCCTTCGTCCAGGCCACCCAGCCGGATGAATGGACCAAGTTTCGCAAGTGGCACAATGGCGACAGCGAAGAGATGTTCGTCAAACGCGTGGCCGAGCAGTTGGACCGCCATGGCACCCTGCATCTCCTGCGCCACGACTTCAAGGACCGCGACGCCCGTTTCACCCTCTGCCAGTTCCGGCCCGCCCACAAGAAGAACCCCGCCCTGTGGGCCCAGTACGAGCAGAACAAACTCACCGTCATCCGCCAGCTCCACTTCAGCCTCCACAACGAAAAGAGCCTGGATTTGGCGCTCTTCGTAAACGGCCTGCCGGTGGCGACCGCCGAATTGAAGACCGATTTGACGCAGAACGTGCAGGATGCCATCCGCCAGTACAAGACCGACCGCCTGCCGCGCGACTTGAAGACCCGCGAAGACGAGCCCTTGTTGCAGTTCAAGGCACGCGCCTTGGTGCACTTTGCCGTCTCCACCGACGAGGTGTTCATGACCACGCATCTCGCCGGGGCCGACACGGTCTTCCTGCCCTTCAATCTGGGGCGTCCGGACGGCTATGGGGGTGCCAGCGCCGGCAATCCGCCGGCGCCTAAGGGCAAAGGCTATCCCACCTGGTATCTCTGGGAGCAGGTGTGGGCGCGCGACACCTGGCTCGATATCCTGGGCAACTTCCTACACCTTCAGCGTAAAGAAAGTACGGACAAGGGCAAGACCGCGCGTACTGCCCGCGAGACCCTCATCTTCCCGCGCTACCACCAGCTCGATGTGGTGACGCGCCTCCTGGCGGCGGCACGCGCCGAAGGCCCGGGGCAGAGCTATCTCGTTCAGCACTCGGCCGGCTCCGGCAAGTCGAACTCCATTGCCTGGACGGCGCATCGCCTGGCCACCTTGCATGATGACAAGGACGCGCGGGCCTTTGATTCGGTCATCGTCATCACCGACCGGCGGGTCCTGGACCGCCAGCTGCAGGACACCGTCAGCCAGTTCGAGCACAAGGCGGGGGTCGTGCAAAAGATTGACGAGGACAGTAAGCAGCTGGCCGAAGCCCTGACCCAGGGCACGCCGATTATCATCACCACCCTGCAGAAATTCCCCTTCGTTTTGGAGAAGGTGGCCGGCGCGGACCTCGCCCGCCGGCGGTTTGCCCTGATTGTCGACGAGGCGCATTCGAGCCAGTCGGGGGTGGCCGCCCAGAAGCTGCGCACGGCGTTGCGCACCGAAGGGCCGGCCGCCCTGCATGTGGCGGAGACAGACGATGGGTCTTCCGGGTCCGTACTGACGCTCGAGGACGCAGGCCACCCGCAGGACAGCGATACGGCGCCGGGGGCCGAAGACGCCACTGCGGAAGACCGCATCAACGCGACCATGGCCGCCCGCCCGAGGCCCGCCAACTGCTCGTATTTTGCATTCACGGCCACCCCGAAGAACAAGACCCTGGAGCTCTTTGGCCGCCCGGGGGCCGACGGCAAGCCTGCGGCCTTCCACATCTACTCCATGCGCCAGGCCATAGAAGAAGGCTTCATCCTCGATGTCTTAAAGAACTACGTCACCTACAAGGCCTTTTATAAGCTCACCTCTGAGGCCGATGACAAATGGGTCCCGCACAAGAAGGCCCAGGTGGCGCTTGCGCGCTATGCCAAACTCCACC
>JAPTWT010000042.1 GCA_028064935.1 Gammaproteobacteria bacterium
AACCAGGTGGTCGGGAGTTCGAATCTCTCCGGGCGCACCATTAAATCAAGCACTTAGCGCACACCCTACCGGCCACAATCTCGAATATGCCATAATCCTGCCATAACGCGTATGGCAAATGGGGGGTTATGGCAACATTCCGCAAGCGGCCGGGGCCGGCCGGCAAAAGCGCCTGGCAGGCACAGATCATCCGCCGGGGTCACCAGCGCCAGTACAAGACCTTCGACACCAAGGCCGAGGCCGAGGCGTGGGCGCGCCAGATAGAGGGGGAGATGGACCGGGGGGTTTTCACATCCCGCGCCGAAGCCGAGGCCACGACCTTGCGGGAGGCTCTGGAGAGATACGCGCGCGAGGTTGTCAGCGGCAAGAAATCCAAAGGTGAGATCAGTATCGTGCGATGGTGGGCTGGCAGCGCCTTGGGCGAGCGCTCCATGGCAAGCATTAGGGGTAAGGACATAGCAGACACTATCAAGATCAAGGCGGAGTCGGGCGCGAGCCCAAAGACTGTTTTGATCTATCTCGCCACGCTCCGCCATATGTTCAACATCGCCGCCAGGGAGTGGGGTATGGAGTCGCTGCGCAACCCCATTGATCTTGTCCGCAAGCCCCGCCTTCCCAGCGGCCGCAACCGCCGTCTAGTCGGCGACGAGCACGCCCGCCTCATGGCCGCAGCCCAGGCTTACGGCGGGGAGATTGGCCCGCTCATCACATGGGCCATCGAAACCGCCATGCGTCGCGGGGAGATAGCCGCCATGCGCTGGGAACACCTGGACCGTGAGGCGCGGGTGCTGCTGATCCCCGAGACCAAAACCGGCGTGCCTCGTGAAGTGCCGTTGTCGCGGGCGGCTATGGCGATCCTGGAGGAAAAATCGACCCGGTGTTCAACACCTGGTCTTACCAATCAAGGGCTTATCTGGTCTCTTCGCGCGGAGTCCATGTCCCAGGCCTTCAAGCGGGTCTGCAAAGCCGCTGGCGTCGAGGGCCTGACCTTCCATGACCTGCGCCACGAGGCGGCTTCGCGGCTCTCTGAAAAAAAATTCAGCCCCTTGGAGGTGGCGGCGATCACCGGGCACAAGTCTATGCAGATGGTGAAGCGGTACTCGCATTTTCGGGCCAAGGATTTTGTGGGGAGGCTGGATTAGTAAGCCTCACACGCCAAATGAAATTGTCGAGTGTAACCAATGTCAGCGACGCCCACAGAGCGATAGCCGTGCCCTATAGACAAAGTACCTTATGAACGCCGTCGAGATCGAAGCCGCAGTCTCGGATTTAGCCCGCCAGCCTTTTGATCAGGAGGAGTTTCCGTTCGCCTTTCTAGCGGCCTTCGACAATAAAGAAACCACCATCAATCGCCTGCGCAAGGGCGAGACGAATGCCTCCGATGTCCCAGGCGGGGTGCTTCAACGCAATAACATCCATATTGCAGTTTGTGCCCCCGGCACCGTAGGCACTCTATTACAGACACTGCGCGACCACCCCAAGACCGCGAGTGCCAAGGCCAAATTTATCCTCGCCACGGACGGCCAGACGCTGGAGGCCGAAGACCTTGTCAGTGGCGAGACCATCGCCTGCGAGTATCCGGATCTCGCCCAGCATTTTGGTTTTTTCCTGCCGTTGGCAGGCATCTCGCCGGTTCAGGAGATCAAGAACAACCCCGTTGACGTCCGCGCCACGGGGCGGCTGAATAAGCTTTACGTGGAGCTGTTAAAGGACAACCCCGAGTGGGCGACCGAAGCGCGCCGCCATGACCTGAATCACTTCATGGCGCGCCTCATCTTTTGCTTCTTTGCCGAGGACACCAGGATCTTCGACGGCCCCGAGCTTTTCACGCGCACCATCGAGCAGATGACCGAGCGTGATGGGGCTAACACCCATGAGGTCTTGAGTACGCTCTTTCGCGCGATGAACACGAAACGCGCCGAGCGCGACGGCAAATCTCTACCGCTTTGGTCGCAGGCCTTTCCCTACGTCAACGGTGGGCTCTTTGCCGGCAGCACCGACGTCCCGCACTTCTCGCGCATAGCACGCACCTACCTCCTGCACGCGGGCCACTTGGACTGGGCACACATCAATCCCGACATCTTCGGCTCGATGATCCAGGCGGTGGCCGATGAAGGGGAGCGCGGCGCCTTGGGTATGCACTACACGAGCGTACCCAATATCCTGAAGGTGCTGAACCCGCTCTTTCTGGACGATCTGCGGGCCCAATTGGAGGCCGCTGGCACTAATCCGCGCATGCTCCTCAATCTGCGCAAGCGCATGGCCAAGATCCGGGTTTTCGACCCCGCCTGCGGTTCGGGCAACTTCCTGGTGATCGCCTACAAGCAGATGCGCGCCATCGAGGCGGAGATCAACAAACGGCGTGACGAACCCGAAATCCCGACAGCTATTCCGCTGACCAACTTTCGGGGGATCGAGCTGCGGGATTTTCCGGCGGAGATCGCGCGCTTGGCGCTCATCGTCGCCGAATTCCAGTGCGACATCCTCTACCGGGGCCAGAAGCTCGCGCTGGACGGGTTCCTGCCACTCGATACCCAGAACTGGATTACATGCGGCAATGCCCTGCAGC
>JAPTWT010000030.1 GCA_028064935.1 Gammaproteobacteria bacterium
CGTATCCACAGAAAAATGTTGACAGCGGACTCGGCAGCGCCTAAAGTGGTGTCTACTTTCGTGACGGTCTCTAAGTAAAGGTAGGCGTCGTAGGCGAGAGCGTTGATCGGTATTCTTAATGAAAACCGGAGGAAGGAATGGCGGAACAACTCCCCACGGACAAACTGCGGCAGAGCGGCATGTTCGTAACACCAAAGACCTACATCACGCCGAAGGAACCTATGCCGCCGGAGCCCGAAGAGGCCCTCATTGCGCGTGTCGAGCGTCTTCTCGAAGAGAGAAGGGCCGATTTCATAGCCGTTCTTCCCATCGAAGATGTGCGGCGGCTGGTGGAGCGAGTGAAGGCTGTGCGGGAAAGAGAAAAGGAGATGGAGTGATGGCCAACGAGAAGACAGAACCCTCTCTCGAAGAAATAATCCGCGCCATAGTGCGCGAGGAATTGGACGCCAGAGAGGCGGAGATGCTGCCTCTGTCTGGCCTTTCCTTCGGGGATGCTTTATCCGGCATGCGGAGGAAAAAGAAGTACAGATGCCTGGAGTGGGGCAAGAAGCGCTTATATGAGCAGAAGTATATGTATCTTGTCAACGATGAAGAGGAGCGCAAGTTTCACTTCTATATAACGGACCCCTGCACGGGAAAAGTCGATACATGGCTTCCTACCGAAGTAGAGATATTGGGACTGTGGGAGGAAGTGGAGTGGTAACCAACGAGACGACGATAGACACCGAAGTAATCTCCCGCTTTATTGCGCGCGCCGCCGCGTCTCTCGGAAACGGCCTTCGATTAGACGGAGACCACCACCGCGCCCGGCTTCAGTTCTCGACGGAGAAGTTTGAATACGTCCTATTCCTGGACTCGGTTGGAAAGCTGTTTCAGAATAACTGCGTGTGTAGCGTTCTTAACCGAAAGACCGGGACCTATCCCGATGGAGTCCCTAAGGGGATGCTCTATGACGGCCCCATTACCGAAGACCTCTGGCCGCGCCTCCTAGAGATGGTCGTGCGCCTTGAAGTCCAGACATTTGATCGGGAGAATCCGTTATTATTATTTACCCTGTAACACTACCCCTTAAAGGAGAAGAGAATGAGTAACGAAATGAAACCCGAAACCCCCCTCGACGCCGCCTGGGCCGAGTACGTCCAGGAACTAAACACATTCGCCGCACGCAACGCCTTCGACGCCGGGTACCGAGCGGGGGAGAGGGAACGGTCTGACTGCGTGGAGAAGGCACCGCCCGGCGCTGTCCCGGCCCCCGGCGTCTATTTCTCCCCATCTGTCGGGGCCCTACTCCCCGTTGGTACATTCAAGTGGGCGATGTTCCGTGTAGCGCTCGGTGATCGCGTGCGACGGAAGGAATGGGGAGATCGTATGTTCCCCCGCAATTTTTTCCCTCGGGAGGGGGTGTACATGAATACTGACGACTTCTCGGCCACTGACTGGGAGGTGGTTGGTGAGTGAACAGCCTCTTACGGTAGCACTTACATTTCACGGGGCTTATGCAGAAGCCGTCGGTTTACTCGTAAAAGAGAACGAGAAGTTAAAGACCGCCCTCAAAGAAGTCCTTGACATCGCCGAGGAGCATGCGGTCTATTTTGGCAGCGGGATAGAAGATGCGCAGATCGAAACGCTTAAGCGATGCAGAAAACTGTTGGAGGCCGAGGAGACATACCCCTGGCCGACGGATAGCGAAGTAGCGGATTAAAGGAGGAGAGGACATGGATAACGAAGAAGGCTGCGGGTTTGCTGTTGGCAACCAGTTCCGAGGCGGAGAGTGGACGCTACTTATTGCGGTCCACGACTCCAACGGAGATACGTCTATTGTTATCGGGCACGAAGAGGCGCTGCTGCTTCAGAAGCAGATTAACGACACCATTGAGTGCTTGTGGGGGGAGAAGGAGGCCGAATGAACCCCGCAAAGCGTGACGAATTGACATCCTCCCCGCCCTAAAGGACGGGGATTCCTAGCCTCGCGGCTTCGGTTCCTGCTTCACGGAGACTTGCCTATGCAGCCTTACAGCGACACAGGACTTACGGTCTCTCCACAGGCTAGCCCCGCCAGTCCGGCGGTTAGAATGTTGCGCGCTGCGTTGATGTCGCGATCATGGACTGACCCACACTCAGGGCAGACCCATTCTCGGACATTGAGCGGCAACGCTGACACAGTATGCCCGCAGTCGTGGCACCGCTTACTACTCGGGTACCAGCGGTCTATGCCAACCACTGTGCGGCCATACCAAGCCGCCTTATATTCCAGTTGGCGCAGGAACTCACCCCATCCCGCATCGGAGATGGATTTGGCAAGACTGCGGTTTTTCTTCATATTACAGACAGCAAGACTCTCCACGGCGATCACTTGGTTCTCGCGAACGATCCGGCTGGAGAGTTGGTGGAGAAAGTTGGTGCGTGTATCGGTTATGCGTGCATGCAGCCGGGCGACTTTGAGCCGCGCCTTGGCCCTATTGGCTGACCCCTTCTGTTTCTTGGCGGCGCGCCTTTGGAGCATCCCCAGGCGAGCTTCGTGCTTACGGAACACTTTAGGGGCCTCGACCTTCTCG
>JAPTWT010000236.1 GCA_028064935.1 Gammaproteobacteria bacterium
CTCAGGAACCGATTGGGTGAGTATCGCAAGGAACTGGCCTCGGCCAACGCATCAATCGTGCGTATCGAAGAGCAGCTTCAGCCTATAGAGCTGAAGAAGCTCACCGACCTGCTTCTGCTGAAGGGCAAGCAGATTGAAGAACACGACAAGCTAAAGCCAGTGGAGGTTGCTGCGCCCACAGAAGCATTGAGCCCCGAGCAAAAGCAGGCTGCGGAGGGCTTGGCAGCGTCTAGTCAGCAGATAGAAGCTGCGAAGAAGCGCACGCTAGAGATCGCCGGCGAGACCACCGAACTAGCCAAGCGGCAGAAGGCGATAGCTAACATTCGTGAGCAGTTGAGATTGCTCCAGCGGACCTTTGATCAAGCACAGAATACAGTGTCCGATGACCTCAAGCTGCTTGGGTTCGCCTGGTCCGATCTTGCAGCCATCGACATCAAGACAAGTGCTCTCGACAAGAGATCATCTGAACTCACGACGAAGCAGGGCGAGTTGAAGACCGAGTCCGAGCAGTTGGCTGAAAACCTGAAGACCCACACGGAGACGCAGCAAGGGTTCACCGCGAAACTAAACGCGCCTCAGCAACAGTTCGAGTCTTACCAACGTCAGCTTGCCGAATGGAACAGGAAGCGGGATGAACTGATCGGCTCACCCACCGAGCCGGAGTCGAAGGTTGGCTTGGAAACTCGTATTGAGCAGATCAAGGCGCTGCCTGACCAGCTCAAAGAGTTGGAAGCAAAGAGATTGCAGTTGTCGGGTGAAATATTCGACACCCTCGATGCCCAGCGAAGGGCGCGTGCGGAACTGTTCAAACCTGTCCAGGACTTGATCCAGAAGAACGGCCTGATACGGGAAGACTACAGGTTGCAGTTCCAGGCGACTCTTGCGGCATCTGCGGATGCCATCGCGGATCAGTTGTTCGCCTTGATAAAGCAGACCTGGGGTGATTTCCGTGGGCAGGACGAGGCCCTTTCGACAATCCGAAAGCTGTTCGACAGTCATGACCTGAACACCAGAGACGGGGCGTTGGCCTTCGTTGGCACCTTGCAAGCGAAGGTCTTGGACGCCGCCAAAGCTTCCGGGGCGCCTGTTGGTATCTTCAATTTGGTGAAAAAGGGGCAGTCTGCAGCGGCAGTGTATGACCTGATCTTCGGGCTAAACTTCCTTGAGCCACGATACTCCTTGCTGTTCCAAGACACGCAGATCGAGCAACTCTCTCCCGGGCAGCGTGGTGCACTATTGTTGATCTTCTACTTGCTGGTGGACAAGGGAAAGACACCCATCATCCTGGACCAGCCGGAAGAGAACCTTGACAACGAGACGGTGTTCCGCCTGCTCGTGCCCGTTCTGTCGGAAGCCAAGAAGCAGCGGCAGATCATCATGGTCACACACAACCCCAATTTGGCGGTTGTGTGTGATGCAGAGCAGATCATCCATGCGAGGTTCGATCGAGCATCGGACTCCACCATCGCCTATTCATCGGGGTCCATCGAGAACACCGGGCTCAACGACGCCGTCGTGACCGTACTTGAAGGTACGAAGCCCGCATTCGAAAACCGATCCGGGAAGTACCATTGACATGCCGGCGCTCGAACCTCAGTACATGATCATCCTGAAGCAGGTGCTCGCCACCCGCTTCGTGCCGTTCCTGCCGCCGTTGCTCGGTAATGCTAATCCCACCGATCAGGCGGCGAAACAGCTTTCACGAGCCTTTAGCGCCTTCGCGCTGCACAAGCTGCTCGACATCACGCCGCAGGCGGCCGCCGCCTCGGTCGTTGACGACTTCAACGACAAGGGCATCGACGCGATCCACTATCACGCGCCGTCGGAGACGCTGTACCTGCTGCAAACCAAGTTGAAGGAGTCTGAGCAGTTCAAGCAGGATGAAGCGAACGCCTTTTGTGAAGGGGTGCGCCTGCTGCTCAAGCAGGACTTTGCCATCTTTAATGCCAACGTCAAGGCGCGACAAGCTGAAATCGAGGGCGCACTCGATGCCTGTAGCCATATCCAACTGGTCGTCCCATATACCGGCGATGGGGTATCGACGAGCGCGGCCGATGCGCTGGACGTGCTGCTCAACGACGACGACCTCGACGAAGAACGCCTGGCCAAGACGGTGCGGTACTACACCGCGGATGACATCACGCGCGACTTGCTGGGAGAGCAAGCCTATCGACCGGTGCATGCCGAGATCAGTCTGCATAAGCACCAGAAAGTCGAATCGCCAAAAGCGACGTACTACGGAGTAGTACGACTCGCTGATTTGGTTGCCCTCCACAAAAAGGAAGGGAAAGCCCTCTACGAGCGGAACATTCGCTACTTCCTCGGCAGCAGCAAGTCGGACATCAACAAAGCCATCAAGGCTACGCTGCATGACCGCCCCGAGGATTTCTTTTACCTCAACAACGGCGTCACGGCGGTCTGCGATCAGGTTGATCCGAAGGGCAAGAATCCGACCAACGGCGCCAGAAAATTCAAGGTGCGCGGCCTGTCCATCATCAACGGCGCGCAAACCGTGGCCTCGGCAGCCGAGTTCGTAGACCAGCACCCCGGGACGAGTATCGACGGCGCCAAGGTAATGCTGACCCTGATTAAGGCGGCCGCCGAAGGGGAATTCGGCAAACGCGTTACCAAGGCCCGCAATCACCAGAACCCTGTCCAGTCTGCCAACTTCGCTTCCCTCGATGACAATCAGGAGCGTCTGCGCCAGGAAATCGCCCACCTGGGCTTCGAGTACCACTATCGGCCAGAGGCGATGACCAACGTTGGGGTCCAGGCGATCACCCTGGATGAGGCCCTGCGTGCCCTAGCGCTGCTGCAAAATGATCCGCGCTATCCAGTCTGGCTGAAGAATGATCCCGCACGTTTGGCCTCCCCGGACTCGGCTGAGTACCAAGCCTTGTTCACTCCCCAACTCACTGGCGCGGCGCTTATCAACGCCGCCCTGTGTTACCGGGCCATCCGGACCCTTATGCTTGCCAACGAGCAGATGGCGCCTGCCAGGAGTCAGGAGCGCTTGGTGTACCGGCATGGCGGCCAGGCCATCACGGCCGTAATGATGAAGCGGCTACGCCGTCGCATTAATGGCGCCAATGCACTTGATGCCAACACGATTCCACATCTGGTCAGCCAACCATTGGACCAACTTCGGCAAGAGGCTGCGGAACTTGCGAAAGATCGACTCAAGTTCGAGGGGCCGTTGGCGTACTTCCGAAATCTAGAGCGCACGGTCCCATTCCTGATTGACTTGATGAAATACCACTTTGGGTTGGTGCATTTTCAAACCGAAACAAATCCCGAGAAGCTACACAAGCTCGCGGCAGAGAAGAAAACTCTCGCACAAGACTTGGCAGAGCGCTTGTCGGTAGCGGCACCGCAAATATGAGAAGAACATCATGAGCAAGCAAAAACTAGAACTCACCTGGGTTGGGAAAGAGAAGCGGCCCAAGCTGGAGCCGCGCATCCTGCTCGAAGACCCCGAAAAGTCCTATCACGCCAAGCATCGCATCACGGACAGCGACGTCTTCGATAACCGGCTGATCTTTGGCGATAACTTGCTGGCGTTGAAAGCATTGGAGCAAGAGTTCTCCGGCAAAGTGAAGTGCGTGTTCATCGACCCACCATATAACACCGGTAGCGCGTTTGCGCATTACGACGATGGGCTTGAGCACTCCATCTGGCTCGGACTGATGCGTGATCGTCTGGAAATCATCCGACGCTTGCTGTCCGAAGATGGTTCGTTGTGGATCACGATCGACGACAACGAAGCGCACTACCTAAAGGTTCTGTGCGACGAGGTATTTGGTCGAATCAATTTCGTCGCAAACGCGGTTTGGCAGAAAAAGTACACCGTGTCAAACGATTCCAAGTGGTTGGCAGAAACCCATGACCATGTGTTGGTTTATGCAAATAACAAGGAGACGTGGCGGCCCAATCGACTTGAAAGAACGGCAGAGATGGACAGCCGATATCGCAACCCGGACAACCACCCTAAAGGCCCGTGGAAGGCTACGCCCCTGTATGCCAAGCGAACGGGATCAGAGAAGGAGCAGGCGTTCTCATTTCGATTCAAGAACGGTGTTGTGTGGACGCCGCCTCGTGGCACGTCACCACGGTTCCCGGCAGATGCTCTCCGGCAGATGGACAACAACGGTGAAATCTGGTTTGGCAGCGACGGGACTGCGAATCCATCAAGAAAGACGTTCTTGAGCGAGCTGAAACTCTCAGCTCCACCAGCTCCCACAATCTGGCTGCACTCAGACGCTGGCAACAACCACGAAGCGAGAGAAGAGGTTAAGGCGATAAATCCAGATGACGCATTCGCCACTCCAAAACCAGAGAAGCTTCTCCAACGAGTAGTCGCGCTGGCGACCAACCCTGGTGATCTGATTCTCGACTCATTCGCCGGCTCCGGCACCACTGGTGCTGTCGCCCACAAGATGGGCCGCCGCTGGATCATGGTGGAGCTGGGGGAGCACTGCCACACCCACATCATTCCTCGCCTGAAGAAGGTGATCGATGGCGAAGACAAAGGCGGAATTACTGAAACTGTCGGCTGGAAAGGCGGCGGCGGTTTCCGCTACTACCGGCTTGCGCCCAGCCTGATCATCAACGACCGCTGGGGTAATTCGGTCATCAACCCGGAGTACAACGCGGCAATGCTCGCGGAAGCGCTGGCGAAGCTGGAAGGCTTCACCTACGCGCCGTCGGAAACTCACTGGTGGCAGCACGGCCATTCCAGCGAGCGCGATTTCATCTACGTCACTACGCAGAACCTATCCGCCGAGCAGTTGCAGGCGCTGTCCGATGAAGTCGGCCCGGAGCGGAGCCTGCTGGTGTGCTGCGCTGCTTTCCACGGAGTCACGGCGGCCAAAGCGGCGGAGCGTTGGCCGAACCTGACGCTGAAGAAGATCCCGAAGATGGTGCTGGCCCGCTGCCACTGGGGCCGTGACGACTACAGCCTGAATGTGACCAACCTGCCGATGGCGGAGATTGAGAAGGCCGAGCCTGCGGCTCCTGGCAATAGCGCCAAGAACATGAAGAGCAGAAAAGCGGCCCTCGCCAACGCGGGACAGGGCGGCCTGTTTGGGGAGAATGAATAATGAATGCCCGCGTCCTGCACGCTGTTACCGGTCGCCTGTCCCTTCGTCCGCCCCAAGCGGAATCGCTCATCAAGTTGGTTCGCGCGCTCGATGCCGCGCCAGAACTCTTGGGCCACGAGCAGGATGTCTCGGCGATTCTTTCCACGCTGAAGGCCGAGTTCAGCACGCTGGAGGACTTCGAGCGCGAATTTCCATCGCTGTGCTTCGCGCTTGCCACGGGCGTGGGCAAGACGCGCCTGATGGGAGCCTTCATCGCCTACCTGCATCTGGCGCACGGCATCAACAACTTCTTCGTGCTCGCGCCCAACCTGACGATCTACAACAAGCTCATCACGGACTTCACGCGCAACACGCCGAAGTACGTGTTCAAGGGGATCGCCGAGTTCGCGCAGCAGCCGCCGCTGATCATCACCGGCGACAACTACGACCAGACCGGTGCGGCAGTGGATGAGCAGTCAATGGGCTTCGCTCACGACGTGCGCATCAACATCTTCAACATCTCCAAGATCAACTCCGAGGTGCGCGGCGGCAAGGAGCCGCGCATCAAGCGGATGAAGGAAGTGCTGGGCGACAGCTACTTCAACCACCTGGCTAGTCTTTCTGACCTGGTGCTGCTGATGGACGAGTCGCACCGCTACCGGGCCAGCGCCGGCGTGCGCGCCATCAACGAACTCCAGCCGCTATTCGGTCTGGAAGTGACGGCGACGCCGTTCGTCGAGTCCAGCCGTGGGCCGGTGCCGTTCAAGAACGTGGTGATGGACTACCCACTGGCGCGGGCGATGGAGGATGGCTTCGTCAAGGAGCCTGCCGTGGTCACCCAACGCAACTTCGACGCCAAGGCGCACACGCCCGAAGAGATCGAGAAGACCAAGCTGGAAGACGGCGTGCGCCTGCACGAGACGACCAAGGTCGAGCTGCTCACCTATGCCCGCGAGAACGGCGTCAAGCCGGTCAAGCCCTTCATGCTCGTCATCGCGCGCGATACCACGCACGCAGGGCAACTCTTGGCGCTTCTGGAGTCGGAAGCCTTCTACGAGGGACGCTACCAGGGCAAGGTGATTCAGGTCGATTCCAGTCGTACCGGCGCGGAGGAAGAAGAGATGATCACGCGCCTGTTGGCGGTCGAGAGCGTCGACGAGCCGACCGAGATCGTGATTCACGTCAACATGCTCAAGGAGGGCTGGGACGTGACCAACCTCTACACCATCGTTCCGCTGCGCGCGGCCAATGCCCGCACGCTGATCGAGCAGTCCATCGGGCGCGGCCTGCGTCTGCCTTACGGCAAGCGCACGGGCGTCGCGTCGGTGGATCGCTTGAACATCGTCGCGCACGACAAGTTCCAGGAGATCATCGACGAGGCCAACCGCGGCGACTCGCCGATTCGCATGAATCAGGTCATCCTCGATGCGCCGAGCGCCGACGACAGGAAGGTCAGCGTGCAGGTCGAATCGGGGGCCGCAGCTCGGCTCGGTTTGACGGACATGCCGGTTGTGCAGACGGGCGCATCAGGTGCAGCCAATGGATCGGCATCCGCCGTCGCACCGAAGCCCGTGTTCACCACCGAGGCGGAGAAGCAGGCCGCGCGCGTGGTCATGGACATCATCGGCAAGTACGAGGTCAAGCGCGATCTAGTGCCCACCAGCAGCGCGCTGCTGAAACCAGAAGTGCAGAAGGAAATCCTCGCGGAAGTGGCGGAGCGCTTGAAACCGCTGCAAGGCGAATTGCTGGCGGGCGTGGATGAGTCAGTCCCCGCACTTGACTTGTCCGCCGTGGTGGCGAAGACCACCGAGATCGTGGTGCAGCAGACCATCGACATCCCGCGCATCGCCGTGGTGCCGACTGGCGAGGTCACGACGGGCTTCCACGCCTTCAAGCTGGATGTGAGCCAGCTCCATCTCCAGCCGGGCCAGCGCGAGATCGTCGGGCAGATGCTGCGCACCAACGAGCAGTTCACCCTGGCCGCCGAGGTCGGGCTCAAGGAGCAGCGCGCGGAGGACTACATCGTCCACGCGCTGGTGGACTTCGACGACATCGACTACTTCACCCACGCCGACCTCCTCTACGACCTCGCAGGCCAGATGGTGCAGCACCTGCGCAGCTACCTGTCTGAGGACGAAGTCATCAGCGTGCTGGATCGTGACCGCCGCCTGATCGCTCGCGAAATCCACGCGCAGATGATGGCTCACTTCTGGGAGGAGGCGACCGAGTACGAGGTGCAGGTCAGTCGCGGCTTCACTGAACTCAAGCCGTGCAACTACACCGCCACGGCAGGCCAGACGGCCCACCACTTCCGGGAGACCGTGACCGAGACCAGCCGCATCAAGCAGATGCTCTTCGATGGTTTCGCGCGTTGTCTGTACCCGCTGCAGAAGTTCGACTCGGATACCGAACGGCGCTTCGCCATCATCCTGGAGCGCGACGCGACGAAGTGGTTTAAGCCCGCGAAGGGGCAGTTCCAGATCTACTACAAGCTCGGCACCGAGCAGCCGGAGTACATCCCCGACTTCGTGGCCGAGACGGACGCGACCATCTTCATGGTGGAGACCAAGGCACGTGTCGACATCAATAGTCAGGAGGTGCAAGCCAAGGCTGCGGCAGCCGCACGCTGGTGCAAGTTTGCGTCTGATCACGCTTCGACGGTCGGAACAAAGCCGTGGCGATACCTGTTGCTGCCGCATGATGAGATCGTGGAGTCGAAGCGGCTTTCTGACTTCCTGCGGTTTGAGATGAGATGCAATGAGGGGTGAGCTGGCTACGTCATAAGTCCAGTCTTTTGCCCGCAAAATTGGGAGCAAGAATTGATGATGCCATTGGCAGAAAATGGCGTCTCGTGGGAGGGCAAGGCTTGGAATTGCGCCATCTTCGCTGCTTCGTTGTCCTCGCGGAGGAGTTGCACTTCACGCGTGCCGCTGAACGATTGCATATCGAGCAGTCGCCCCTGTCCCGCACCATCAAGGAACTCGAAGATGAACTTGGCGTGCTGCTGTTTGATCGTGATCGCCGTGGGACACGGCTGACACAGGCTGGCGAGGTCTTCCTCCAGGATGTGCATCGGGTATTGTCGACGCTGGAACTGGCCCGTGAAAACGTAAAGGCCGTTTCGTCAGGCTACCTGGGCATTCTTCGTATTGCCGTCACCGGTTTGTGCATCGATCCGCGCCTCTCGACCTTTCTTGCACGCTGCCGCGAGGAAGATCCGGCCGTCGAGATACGTCTAACCGAGGCCTCGCTGACCGAGCAATTGCGCGGGCTCCGTTCAGGGAGCTTCAATTTGGGGTTTGCATTTACCGCCGAGGTCGGGGATGGCGTCGTCGCCGAACCGATCTGGGTTGACTCGGTCGTCGCAGTTGTGGCGGCACGGCATCCGCTGCTCGTTCATAAGCAAATCCCCTTGGAGGACTTGATACGTTATCCGCTCGTAGTGGCCGATCCCCGGCTATTCGGGAACTGTGACTGCGAGGTGGGTCAATTGGTGCGAGATGCAACCGTCAAAGCCAATGTCGAGTACGTTGCCTCGATGGACATGATGCTGACATTGGTTGCGGCAGGCTATGGCGTCGGATTTGCGAACGCTGCACGAATAAGGGTTTTGAATCGGCCCGACATCGTAATTCGTCCCCTTGCGACCCCAAACGCCATTCACACGACCTACCTGTTACGACCGGAAAGCGGCACCGGCACCCCTGCCGCCATATCACTGGATCGATTCATAGCGCGTCTGCACGACCAGATGGGGGAGTGACGGGCAATGCCCGTGCCTTTCGCTGACTAGGCTCTCGGTCCCGATCGCAGGTTTTCCTCCGTCGCGGCGATCAAATCCGCGGCACTCCTGTTCAGCGCTACCGCGATTCTGAGGATCAGCGCCAGCGTGGGCATGTGTTCTCCGCGCTCGATCTTGCCCATGTGGGAGCGCTCGATTTCTGCCAAGGCTGCCAGCTCTTCCTGGGCCATTCCCTGTTCCATCCGTGCAGCCCGAACGGCTTGGCCAAAGGCCAAAGCCGGTCCGGGTTCGTAGGTTGTCGATCCGACAGGGCGGCCGCGCTGGACAGTACGCTTTTGCATTGGCAAAAGCGTCGAATATCGCCATGCTTTTAACCACGTTAAATTTAACTCCTGATACCATGGCAGGGGGGCCGCGCGCCCAGATTTCCAGCATGAAGTGACACCCGTGAGTGCTCCCGACCAAACAACGATTCTGAGGCTCGCCGTGTCGGCCGACACACTGTCGCCCCGGCTCGCGAGTCTGCTTGCGTTGCAACGAGCGGAGGAGCCGGCGACCATCATCCTGCCGCAGGAGGTTACCGCCGGGGATTTGATCCGTGGACTCGAGGACGGCACCTACGACGCCGGTATAGCGCTGGCGGGCACAACAACGGTCTTCTCCATGAACGCCCAACCGCTTTGGGCAGACGAACTGGCCTTGGCGGTTCCGTTGCGTTCGCCGCTGCTTGCGTACCCCGAAGTTCCGCTGGATGCCCTGCTCCGCTATCCGCTGCTTCAATGGTGCCTGCGGGCCTGTGACTCTCTGAGCCAGCAGGTGGCGGCGCGCTTCGGGCCTGAAATGCATTCCGTCAAGGAGGTCACGTCCGTTGATCTCCTGGCGGTACTGGTGGCGGCAGGCTTGGCTGTCGGCATTGCGCCCCGCTCGCACATCGCACGCGCTCGCGGCTGGGGTGTCGCCATGCGACCGCTGACGAACGGCCCCTATGTCATCAGCACCCAGTTGCTACGGAAGCCCCACGGATCGGCACGAGCTGTCGAACGGTTTGCCGAACGGGCGGTGAAGGTGGCGGCGACCGAAGCCGCCTGACCTTGGCATCCCGCAGATATTTCCCGGTAGGTCACCGTTCGGCAGACAGGATGCCTTTCAGTCACTCACCATAGGCAGCGCCGCATCAACCGCGTTTGCGTTTTGCACCAATTGCTGAACGCGCTGCCGCACCTCGATCGGATATGGCATCGGAGCCAGTGATTCCTCCCGTGGCGAACACTGCTCGACGACCACCCGCACGGCGACCTTCATGTTCTCGGGCGTCACCGCCTCGATGGGCGGCCGGCTGCCCAGGGCGTCATGCGGTCGCAGCAGGGCGTGATAGATGTCCCAGGTATCCACGCCACGGGGCGTCTGCCTGAGGACGGCCTGGACCAGTTGGCGCTTGAGCGGATCGAGCTGCCACACTGGCACCCGTTGGCCCTTGTTCCCCAGCTGGATCGACAGCAGGTTGCCGGCCTGGACCTCGTAGGTGATCCAGCGGCGCGACTTGCCGGCCAGCTTGGCGTAGTCGGCCACCACCAGGTTGTCCGGCCCCTCGAAGATTTCCAGCAGCTTCAGGCGCTCGCGCTGCAGCTCGGAGAGCTTCGGCTGCGCGTACTCGGGCATCGCCACGGCCGACAGGCGCTGCGTCGCCGGTGCCACCGTCGGCATGCCCTGCTCGGTGGGCGCCACCAGCAGGATGGGTGCGTGCTGGCCGGGAGTCGGCAGCGGGGTGGTCTGCTGCCCGGCGATCGTCGGCAGGCCTTGCAGGTGGATGGTCAGGTGCATGCTGGCGACCTGCACCTGGTTTTGCTCGAAGAGGTCCAGGCGGTCGGCCCAATCCTGCATCATCACGCGGCGCTGCTCGACGTATTCGGCATGGTTGTAGGTGGCGCTGATGCGATTAGGGTCGGCATGCGAGAGCTGGGCGTCCACCCACACTTTCGGATAGCCCAGCTCGTTGAGCGCCGTCGAGATCGTCGCGCGGATGCCGTGACCGGTCAGGCGGTCCTCGTAGCCCATGCGCTTGAGGGCAGCGTTGAGGGTGTTCTCGCTCATGCGGTCGCTGATGCGCTTGACGCCGGCGAACACGTACTTCTGCGCAGGTTTGAAGTCCTCGAGCATGTGGCGGGCGATCTCCATCGCCTGGACGGACAGCGGGACGATGTACGGCGGAATGTCGGTGGGGCGCTTGCGCTTCTTGCGGGTGAGCATCTTGCGCTGCTTGAGCGACATGACCGGGATGATCCACAGTCCCCGATCCAGATCGAACTGATCGGGTGTGGCCAGCCGCAGTTCGCCCGTGCGGACCCCGGTCACGAGCAGCAGGCGGATCGCCAGTTGCGTCTTCAGCATGCCGCGGTACTTGCGCAGCACCTGCAGGAACTCGGGCAGTTCGGCCATGCGCAGGAACGGATTGTGGTCGACCGGGGGCAGCGGCACCGCGACCACGTGCAGGTCGGTGGCCGGGTTGGTCTCCATGGCCGGGATGACGACCATGGCGAAGTCGAACAACTGCTTGAGCCAAGTGCGGACCTTTTCCGCTACCGACAGCGAGTTACGCTTCTCGATGCGGCCGATCACTTCCAGCAGATGAGGGCGGGTGACCTCGTAGATGGTCAGCCGCTTCAGGTAGGGAAAGATGTCCTTCTTGAAGACGCGGCGAATCTGCTCCAGCGAACTCTGCCGGCCCTCTTCGAGGGTGAGCTGCCGGTGCTCCATCCACTTTTCGTAGACCGCCATGAAGGTGTTCTCGCCGGCGAGTTTGATGGCCTGGCGTTTCTGCTTGCGCTCGGTGCGGGGGTTGATGCCCCTGGCGACCAGCGAGCGCGCCTCGTCGCGCAACTCCCGGGCCTCGCGCAGCGACAACTCCGGATAGCAGCCCAGGGAGATGCGGACGCGCCGGCCGACTCAGGTGTAGCGAAAGTGCCAGGTCTTGGCGCCGTTGGCGGCGACGAAGAGGGAAAGGCCGTCGAAATCGGCGATGGTGTACGGCTTGCCGGTGGCTTTGGCCTGCCGGACCGTCATGTCGGTGAGCATGTGTCCAACTCCTGGTAGGCGAGTTGGATGCCATGTTCGTTACCCTAACCGGG
>JAPTWT010000127.1 GCA_028064935.1 Gammaproteobacteria bacterium
GAAAACAGTGCCGACTTCAACGCCGCCTGCGGATATAACAACGATGCTCTCCCTTGCAGAAGAAAAGCGCCCCGGTGGGGGGGCGTGGCCCGCCCGAAGCACTAGCGAGTTCCCGTTTATTCCGCAAGAGCTATTTCATAGGGTGTTTGTGCCTCGGCAGTTATTGACGACGTTGGCCACGATTCTCGATTACTCGAGAGATCTCTCGCGGCCGGTCTGCAAACCCATTCTGGGTCGTCGACCTTGGTGCCGGGAACAAGGGTCTGGCAAACGTCACCGGCACGACGATCACGCCAAGATAGTGATTACGCTGGGCTATGAACGACCGAACTTCCCTACACTGAGACCCGCTTTTTCTGTTTGTCCGCACGCCCTCGTGGTTCGATCTTCATCCCTCGGAAGTTCTCCAGTGTCGAGGCCGAGCCCCAAAATATTCTTGGCGGCGTTGAAGTCGGCACTGTTTTCGGGGTCCGCAAACCATGCAACAGAACGCCACTTGCTCTGGCCGGTAACCTGTGTCGAGACGACCGCAACAGCCGCCTCGGCGGCGTGGGTTGGCGGTAGGCGAGTCTCGACAAAGTGTTGCCTAGACCTAGACACCGAGCACAGCGTTGCATGCACAGCGTCCTGAATTGTGCATAGCTCTCATGAAACTCGCTGCGGCAGACAAACTACGTGGTTCGCCATTGCCTCTGGCAGCTCGTCCAGAACGCGTCGGAACTGCACGCTGAAGCATACGAGCCGCCTGATTATGAGCCACGGCAAACCAGCGACCCACCTCGCCGACCAATCCAAAGCGCCTCTTTAGGCGTGGCCGTGGTTCAGTAGCGCAAGCTGCCGGGCATGGCGCTAAGCGCTTGATGCCAGCGCCTCGTTCGGCTATCCCCACTCTTGGTGCCAATAACGCCGCCGCCCAGGTAGCTCAGTTGGTAGAGCATGCGACTGAAAATCGCAGTGTCGGTGGTTCGATTCCGCCCCTGGGCACCATCTGTTCTTGATCCTTTCTTGGGACGAAGCTTTCACTTTATAGTGGAGACATAGGTTACACTCTTGGCCTTTCGAGGGAGCGTCGCATTCCTTGGAACGAGTGTAATGTTATAGAGGAACGTGTGACGTTCATCGTTTGGGTTCTGCAGGGTGAGAAGGTGGCGACGGCGGGCCCTGTGTTTTGTGATCTCGCACAAGACAAGATGAAAGATCATTGAACGCTATAACGACACGGACCTGGAAGGACGCTGACGGATCGGAAGCAGCGGCCCTACCGGCACGCCAATCAGTGGTATGCCCCCGTAGAAGTAGTCCACTGGTGATGTAGTTTTGTTTGGGAGGTGGATTATGCCGCGGAAGGTTTACAAGCCTGAGGAGATCATTGCGAAGTTGCGCCAGGTTGAGGTTCTGACCTCGCAGGGCAAGCCTGTGATTGACGCGATCCGTTCGATCGGGGTGACGGATGCGACGTACTACAGATGGCGGCAGGAGTACGGGGGTCTGAAGGTTAACCAGGTGAAACGGCTAAAGGAGCTGGAAGCCGAGAATATGCGGCTGCGGCGGGCGGTATCGGACCTGACGCTGGAAAAACTGGTTCTGAAGGAAGCGGCTTCGGGAAACTTCTGAGCCCGGCTCGGCGCCGGGCTTGTGTGGAGCACGCCGTGCGCAAGCTTGGCGTCTCCGAGAGATTTGCCTGCCGGGTTCTGGGCCAGCCGCGCGCGACACAACGCAAGCAGCCGACGGATGTCGACGATGAAGCGGCTCTGACGCGGGATATCATCGTCCTGGCGCGGGAATATGGCCGGTACGGCTACCGGCGGATCACGGCCCTGTTGCGGGCGGCCGGCTGGGTGGTGAACCAAAAGCGCGTGGCGCGGATCTGGCGCCGGGAAGGGCTGAAGGTTCCGGGCAGGCAACCAAAACGCCGGCGCCTCTGGCTGAATGACGGGTCGTGTATCAGGCTGCGGCCGGAGCGGGCCAACCATGTCTGGAGCTACGACTTTGTCGAGGATCGGACTCATGACGGCCGCAAGATCCGGATGCTGAACATCGTCGATGAATATACCCGGGAGGCGCTGGCGATCCGGGTGGCCCGGCGGTTGAACTCGCACGACGTCATCGACGTTCTGTCCGACCTGTTCATCCTGCGCGGGGTTCCCGTCCATGTTCGTTCCGACAACGGTCCGGAATTCATCGCCAGGGCGGTACGGGATTGGATCAACGCCGTGGGCGCGCAAACCGCCTATATCACCCCGGGCAGCCCCTGGGAGAACGGCTATATCGAAAGCTTCAATGCAAGGCTCCGGGACGAACTCCTCAATGGTGAAATCTTCTACACGCTGCGGGAGGCTAGAATTCTGATCGAATCCTGGCGCCGCCATTACAACACGCTTCGGCCCCATTCCTCGCTCGGGTATCGGCCGCCCGCGCCGGAGGCATTGCTGTGGCCGCCACCGCCAGCCGCTTCGAAGGCCGCGCTGCCGGCCACAGCAATGCCGCACCCAATCAATGGAAACTAACTACACACAGACTGGACTACCATTCGGGGGCTTGCCAC
>JAPTWT010000173.1 GCA_028064935.1 Gammaproteobacteria bacterium
CTTCCAACCGTCAAAATCTGATAATCGCATCACCTTCAAACCCGATTTCAACCAAGACACACCATACGACCGTGTGATATTCAGATCATTGCCCGACAACACTCGCTACCAGGATCATCAACATGTGCGTCTGAGCCAACCATCATGGGCAACAGTAATCATAAGCTTGTCGGGGATCAATTTATCAATCTGGAACTCGGGATGGTTCTTTAGGTAGGCATGGACAGCGGTCTTCGGATTATTACCCACCCCCCAAGGCCGGTCAGGATAGGCGTCCGGTTCCATATCCTCGATCAGTGTATCAAAAACCACGCAGTAACTACCGACGGAAACGAGCGATGCATAGGCCTCAAGCTCGGCATAGACATGGTCGTGGGTGTGATTGCTGTCGAGGCACACGAGCACATTCCGATGCGCCGACGCGATGCGGCCCACCTCGGCAATCACGTCCGCCGAAATCGATGATCCCTCGATCATCTCGATCCGCGATCGCATCGGATGCGCATCGATGGCCGTCCGATTATGGGCGCGAATGTCGATATCGATACCGAGGACTTTCCTGCGGGATACAGCCGGCTCCAGTGGCTCGCCTGCCTCGATCGCCTCACACATATCCAGAAGCGCCAGCATCGACGCTGAGAAGATGAGGGACCCCCCATGAGCGATACCGCACTCGACAATTAGGTCAGGCTTTACCTCCCAGATCAACTCTTGCATCGCGATCACGTCGGTCGGGTACTGGATGATCGGTCGCCCCAGCCAATGAAAATTATACGAATATTGGCAAGGCACCGAGGCGCGGAGAAATTCAGCCGCCGCCGCGGGCAGACGCCCATTGGCTTGCATCGCTGCAACGCGATCGGGAATCTCGGATTTGAAATCACTCATGGCGATATCTCGACATTAATGCATCTGCTCCACTCCACCACTCCGACCTCCGCACGATTGCAAAACTCCCCTGTCTTCGTCGCCAATATTTCGGAAGGTGGCAGCCTCCGATGGCAACCGCGCCCCTCACGCCTCCGCCCCGGAGTCGCGCAAGCCGACGACCAATGGCGGGTCGGTCAAGTTTTCCGGACGGGCGCCAAAATGCAGGAGATCTCTGCGGTCGTAGATGTCAGCGATACTCTCCGCCAGCGCGCGCACCGTAATTCCTTGCCCACTCGATATGTTAACTGCCCCGATACGCGTACTCTCAAGTTCGTCGACCAGCAGACGCGCCGCCTCACGCACATCCATGAAGTCGCGCACCTGCTCTCCCCTCGTCAATTCCACCGGCTTGCCGAGGGCCAACTGTCGGTGAAGATAAGACACCAGCCGTCGTTCATCCTCCCCGGGCCCGTAAAGATAGAAAAGTCGTGCCCAAAGAAACGAAACTCCCTGTCTTGGCAGCCACTCGCGCAACGTCAAATAGGCTGCGGCCTTGGCAGCCGCGTATGGCGTCGTCGGGTCCAATGGCGTCATATGTGTGAGATAGCCAGGGGAAAGATCGTATTCGAAGCATGTTCCGACGCCGACAAATCGCCCTACTCCCGCACGTGCGACTCCCTGGGCTATGCGCAGGGTGCCTGCGAGGCAGTCGACATTCTTCCCGGACGTCAGGTATTTCCCCGGCTCCGCATACCAAGCCGCGTGCAGGACAATGTCAGTCTCGGCAGCCACTTCGGACCACCATTCAGAAGTTTCGGCAAAAAGATCCGGCGTCTCCACCACTTCATCACTAATTCCGAGCCCAACCAGGCGCCCCACGGTCCCGGTCCGCACCACACAGCGAAGATCGTTCCCCCGTGCTTTCAGGACCTGAGCCGCCGCCCTGCCAACAAAACCTGTCGCACCCGTCAGCAGAATCCGAGCCATCAGAAAATTCCGCCCCCCTCATCGGACTGCACAATCCACGCCCTGCTGAACGCCACATTTTCCGGTCGTCCCGATCCTGTAACAGGAGACCCAAGCCCGACCTCCAGTATTTGCGTCTTCACAAAAGCAGCCCAGCTGGATATTCGAAGCTCACAATGTCATCGTCTGATTGAACAAATTCTGAAACATGACACATCCCTCCGAGTTCAACCACTTCGAATTATTGACGACATCTGCAATATCGTCTCGATTCAGGCCTACTTCCGGATCCAATAGATTCGCATACACAAGACCATCATATCGTTCCATATTAAGCCGCACGATTTCTTTGGATAGCAACGGAAGAAGGTCCGGTGCGATGACATCACGGATATAAGACAAGCTCAGGTGTAGCGGAATTGCCTTTGCCCATGGCATGAATGCCTGGAAGGGCATCGTCTTGATGTCCCGTAGCTCGCGGGCGATGAGATCGAGGACGTTCGTCGTATCGCGCAATAGTACTGAGGTTTCCGATGATCTGAATTTGTATTCAGCCATGAGTGCGGCAACGAAAGTCCAATCACAGGCAGGGAAAAGACAGGCCATGAATGGCATATGTTTACTAAGTACAGTCCTATATTTATCTTTATTGAATATTCCGTAAAAAATGCTGTTGTCCGACGGCAGCGGCGCCGAGAGATAACGAACA
>JAPTWT010000136.1 GCA_028064935.1 Gammaproteobacteria bacterium
CGGGCAAGACTGAGCGCTTCTTGTTCTGAAGAAAACAATCCCATTGAGCAAGTTATTATTCTCCCGTCGGGGATAAAAACCGAAAATCTTAATTTCTCAATGACTTTTCCATATTCATCCTCGCCAACAAATTGCATGATGCGGAGTCGCCCGACCATCCTTACTGTTTTTCCTTTGATTAATCCATGCCGTTTTTGTGCTTCTGGAATCTCACCTCCCATCTCATCCTCCTCCTTTGCGATGACGATTCCCTCTTTGATCGCGGCGGTGGTACGCGGCAGGATGAGAGTGTCGTCGGAAAGTTTCAGAAACGACCGCCCGGCAGATTTTTTCTGCCGGATGCTCCGAACCGATGGGCGGCCTCTCCTCTGCTTTTTTCCCGGAATCAGCGGACCGTCTGGGACCATATCTGGTTCCAGCGCTCTTCCAGTCCGTGGGAAAACTGCTTCATCCAGAGGGATTCGAACTGGTTCGGATAGGATCCGCACAGACAGACCGCGGCGACGGACTGTCCCGACGCCGTTCTGACGGGCACGACGAGAACCGAGCGCCCCCCCGTTTTCCGGGCCGCCTCGGACAGGAAGACGAAGCGGGGATCCCGGTCGACGGCGGAGGCGGAAAAAGGCCCCCCTTTTTCCAGTGACCGGGCGAAGGATTTCGGGAACCGGAGGGATTCGGGGTCCGGAGGCTCCTTCCCGCCGGGAACCCGCAACGCTTCGGCGAAGTCCTTGCCCCGCTCTCCGGCGGCTGGTCCGACGGAGAAGGAGTTCTCCGTCCCCGGAGTCAGAATCAGAACCGACAGTATACCCGGGAGGGCTCCCAGGATGGCGAGTTCGCGCCCGCTTGCGATCGGCCAGGAGGCGCCGTCCTTCGGCAACGGATGGGAGAGAATGTCGAAATAGGCGCCGGCAATGTCGTCCTTGATGCGGAGTTGTGCCTGGATGTCCTCGTTGATCCGCGCTTCGGCGATCAGGAGCATCCGGTAGCGGTCCCTGGCCGCAAGAAGGGACCTGTTCATGTTTTCGATCAGGATGCGATCGAAAAGACCTTTCGCGTGAAGCAGGAAAGGCCCGCGCACCCCGACGAGGGCGTGTGTTTTTCCGACATGCCTTCCCTGCTCCCGGATCGTCTCCCGCGTGGCGGAGGCGTCGAAGAGGGAGAGCAGGTGGTGGGCCATGACCGCTCCCAGACCTTGCTTCTCGCCGTCGTCCAGCGCGGACAGGATGTCCGACTGTTCGCGATCTCCCGCCAGAAGCCTGAAGAACTCGGTCTGGAAGATCCCGATCACCGACTCGATCCAGGGGCGGCTCCGGACCAGAAGGGCGCGCCCTTCCGGTCCGGAGGGGTCGAACGCCATCTCCGGCGCGCCCTGCGAAGGCGAAGAACTTCCTTGTTGCCACCAGTTGTCCCGTTCGTGCTTTTTGCGTTTGACCTGGAACATGGCCGCATCGGCTTCCCTCAGAAGAAGGTCGCCGGTCTCTCCGTCGTCGGGATAAAGGGAAATCCCCATGCTGAGGTCGACAGTAGCCGTCCGGTCGGGGGCGAGGCCGAAGGCGGGCTCTACGGCGCGATGGAGGCGCTCGAGGAGCGGTTCCAGCTTCTGGAGAGGCTGCCGGATGTCGAGGTCCTCGATCACGACGACGAACTCGTCGCCCCCGAGACGGGCCAGGAAGTCGTTTTCCCGGAGGTTCAACAAGAGGCGCCCGGCCAACTCCCTGAGAAGGGTGTCGCCGGCCTCGTGACCATAGGTGTCGTTGACAGGCTTGAAGTCGTCAAGATCAAAAAGTCCAACGGCAAGGGCAGATCCGTTGCGGACGGCCCGGGCAATGGCGCGGGAGAAATGCTCCTCGAGCGCCCTGCGGTTGGGGAGCCCGGTGAGGACGTCGTGGTGGGCCTGGAAGTCCATCTTCTGGGTCAAATCGTGCAGCTCCGAGATGTCGCGCATCACGCACACGGAATGGACGCCTCTTTCGTTTCCATCCTGAACCGGGTTGAGGGTCAGGAGATTCCAGAAGCGGGAACCGTTCTTTCTTTCGCTCATGATCTGTCCCTGAAATCCTGTTCTCCTGTCGAGGGCTTCGACGATCCGGCCCTTCGTCCCGGGATCGGTGCAGCAATAAAGGATGCGAGTGGCTTCGCGACCAATGATTTCGTCGGGGGAGTATCCCGTCATGTCGGTGAAGGCTTGGTTGACGTAGACGATCCGCTTCTCGGCCCCCAGGACGAACACACCTTCCGCGACGGAAGCCAGGGCCCCGGAAAGAAGTGTCTGGCGGCGCAGTGTGTCCATGCGGTCGAAGCCCCGAGAGATGTCGAGGACCAACTCTTCGAGCAGGTTCCGGAGTTTTTCGTCGAACATGTTCCGCCGCCGATGGTAGACCGTCAGGACTCCAAAGACGCGCCCTCCCCGGCGGATTGGGAGGGCGGCGACCGAATGAAGCCCGAACGCCCGGGCTCGCTTCTTCCATTCGGGGGGAATGGTCGCGTCTTCCAGCGACTGTGTGTAGTATGGACAGTCGTTCCTCCAGGCACTGGCCGCAG
>JAPTWT010000333.1 GCA_028064935.1 Gammaproteobacteria bacterium
GTTGCCATGCGCACCCAGAAGCTCTAGTCTTGTGGCGCCGCCCGAGTGGCGAAATTGGTAGACGCAAGGGACTTAAAATCCCTCGTCCGTAAGGATGTGCCGGTTCGAGTCCGGCCTCGGGCACCATAAAAAACAAGGACTTACGCGCAACCCCTCGCCAGCCGGGAAATCTTTTGGGACAATTGAGGGACACTAACACATAAAAAAGGTTAAAAAGGGTGTCCCATGGCGACATTTGTGCAGCGTAAGGGGCCGGGGGGTAAAAAAGTCTGGCAGGTCAAGATCCGGCGGCGGGGGTACCCCCCGCAGTCCGCCACCTTCGACGCCAAAACCCGCGCGGAGGGTTGGGCCCGGCAGGTCGAGGGCGAAATGGACCGCGGCGTGTTCGTCTCGCGTGCCGAGGCCGAGAATACGACCTTGGCCGAAGCCTTGACCCGCTATGCCCAAGAGATAACCCCGACCAAGAAGCCATCAACCGTGGCCCGCGAAAGGAACCGCGCCAAAGCTCTAGCAGCCCTCCCCCTCGCCCGCCGTCCGCTCGCCGCGATACGAGGCGCGGATGTCGCCGCGTTTATCCGAACCCGCCAATCCGAAGGCTTGGGCGCCAACGCCGTCCGCCTCGATCTCGCCCTACTCTCCCACCTGTTCAACACCGCTCGCACCGCCTGGGGCATGGAGTCCTTAAGCAATCCCGTGGACCTTGTGAAAGGCCAGCGCCCCAAGCTCCCGCGAGGCCGTGACCGCCGCTTAGTCGGCGATGAGCAAGCCCGCCTCCTGTCCGCCGCCCTCGCCTACGGCGGAGAAGTTGGCCCCCTCATCACCTGGGCCATCGAAACCGCCATGCGCCGCGGGGAGATCGCGGCCATGCGGTGGGAACACCTGGACCGGCGGGCCCGGGTCTTGCTGATACCGGAGACTAAGACCGGGGTGCCCCGGCGCGTGCCGTTGTCCACGGCGGCCCTGGCGGTTCTGGACGCCCTGCCGCGCCGGATTGACGGGCGCGTGTGGGGTATGCGCCCCGATTCCATCAGCCAAGCCTTCGAGCGGGTCTGCAAGGCGTCCGGGGTCGAGGGGTTGACGTTCCATGACCTGCGGCACGAGGCCACTTCTCGGTTGTTTGAGAAGGGCCTTAATCCCATGGAAGTCGCTGCGATTACGGGGCATAAGACCTTGCAGATGTTGAAAAGGTACACGCACCTGCGGGCGGAAGATTTGGTAGGAAGATTGGGGTAGGCGAGATAAAGAAGCCCGCCCGTGGGGGGCGGGTTGGTGGGGCTTCACAACTCCCCGCAGATCCTTGCCATGTCTTCCTCGGCCTGCTTGAATTTTGCCTTGGCGGCTAGTGTCAACACTTTTTCGCGGTTTTTTGCATCAAAACACTACCGTTCGTCGGAAACCACGACACCGATAAACGGTATTTCCAAGTATCCGCACCATTTAACACATTTCGTCGTGCTCCCCGTCCTCACGTTCCTCCTCGTCGCCGGGTTCTGGGTCTGGTGCGTGTCTGGGTTTTCTGGTGGCGGGGCGAGTCTGGCCTTGGGGCACGGCGTCTGCCGCAAGCCCGATGATTTTTGCCACAAGCCCACCCCCCGGCATGACTGCATCAAGCCCCACCTCTTGCAAATGCTCCGCGACAACCTCACCCTCTTCGCGGTCATTTGACCTTTCAGACACTTCGTGTTTTATGGAAGTGTTTTTGTTGACGGTCTCCGGCACCTTCGCACTCTCCGCCTCCGGTTTTTTCTTACTGTCCTCCGTGCCCTGTTCCCCCGCCTTTGGTGGAGGGGCCGCCACGACTGCCGGGGGCGTCCGCCCCCATGAAGGCCGCTTCGCTCCGGGTTTGACCCACCCCGCCTCGACCCGCCCCGCCCGGCGTTGCGATACAAGGGGAAAACCCCAGTCCAGGATCGCGGCTTCGCCCCCACCGATCACAAGAGCGCGGGGCCCGAGTTTCTTGCCCCGCCAGTTCCGGCGGATTCGCAACTCACGCCCGAAGCTCGCGGGCATGAGCACCGCCTCTTTCACCCTTTCCCAAGACTGATTGTGTTGGGGGGCGCCGCCCCCGGTGGTGCGCGACACCTGCCCCTGGAAGCGGTCTACCTCGCGGTCGCCGAGGATCTTCGACCCCCACGCTTGGTCCTCATCGCTGCCGAGGTTGCCGATGATTTTGATGCCGCATTGCCCGGCCCATGTGGTAGCGGTGTCTTTCGAGTAGGTCTCGCGGATCTGTGCAAGGCTCTGGAGCCCCAGGACCACCCGCACACCCTTGGAGCGGAGAGCGGTTAGGGCGTCAGTGATGCCGGGGATTTTCCCGGCGCGGGGCGCCTCGTCCAGGACAAGCCATATCCTGCGCTTGTTAGGGTTGACCTCGGGTGATGCGGATAACTGCTGCACTGTTTGTTCGATAACGCTGGAAATGAAGGACTGCGATAGCCCTTTGCTCCCGTACCCCATGATGGCGACCTTGGGCTGACGCTCGGCAAGCCATGTCCGCACCGACCATTCCCGGTTTTTCTGGAGGTCGTAGGCGGCCACCCCCAAGTTTATGACGTGCGTCATGAATGCCCCGAGGTTCACGATAAAGCCGTGGGTGGTTTTGCTCATTCCTTTAGCCTCTTCGCCGCCGAGCAGGTGAAGGGCTTCCGGCGCCTCCCGCGCAATGAGGGCCTTGAGCTTTTCAAAGCTCGCCAGGGTTTCCGCGAGCGATTGCGCGAGGTCGTCGAGGCCCCAGGCCCGCGGTTTGCGCGTCTGTAAATCGGCGATAATCCCCACCAGGATCGCCCGCGCGCCGTTGGCCCACATGGGATCACCCTTACCCTCCGGCTCTTTTATGAGCGTTTCGGCCAGCGATTGCGCTTCGAGAGTCGTTTGAATATCATGCCCGAGCCGCCACCGCGCGGACCGGCGATCCTGCGGGGACAAGAGGGTAAAGTCCTTCCCGATCGCTCCGGGCCACCCCGCCGTAAAATCACCCTTCGAGTCGAAAATCAACATGAGATCCCCGCGGGCCCGCGCTTCTTCAAGGATCGGCCACAGGATCGTCGTCTTGCCCGCCCCCGTGCTCCCAACAATCAACGTGTGGTTCACCTCGTCGCGGCAACTGACCTGCACGCCAGGGTGAATATGGACGCCAGGAACATCCCCAGGTGCGGGGCGTAGCGCCCTGGCAAGGGGCGCGGGCTTGCGGTGCAGGATGAACCCCCGTCCAGGGACGGGGCGTTCGTTCTGACGGGTCATCCCAACCCATGTGAGTGCGCCCCCGATCAGCATGCTGGTGACGCCCAGCGCGGCAGGGGTCCAACCCCAAGGGATGGGGAGGATGCCGTGGTAATACCGGATAGACCTGTAGACCTCCTCCGTTAGAGCGGCGAGGGGGAGGAAATCGTGCTCGGGCGTGGCGAGGCGCGCCATGGCCTGGATACCGCCCGCATAGCCCGCAACTGCCCCGAATGCGGCGGCAATTATGGAAGTGATGGGGCGGTCCAGGGTGACCCAGTTAATGTCGTTGACCACGCCACGACCCGTCATATCAATCTCCTTTTTTCTCTCGTCTGGTTAGGGACTTCTCGCACACGGACACAATCCATGCGCGGCGGCTTAAGTGTTTTGCGACCTAACGAACGGTCGTTAAGGAGCAATCTTGTCTGGGCATGCTAACGTCACGCCTGCCCGCTCCAGAATGCCAAGGTCCAGTACCCATACGCGTCGATTACGCTGCTCCCACAAATCGAACGCGGCCTCGATATGGTCTAGGGCCTGATCCATCGTCCAGCGATTCACTTCCGCAAGGTGCTCGGTCGCAATCCCACCCCGCATTTGGGTCTGCGCGAACCCTATGTGCGTAGCCTCGTGACACGGTTTACAAAGAACCATGAGGCGTTTCAGTGTTTGCGTGGGCCGCCCCATGGTTGTGAATTCCCACCGCTCATGGCAATCCATGGCCCGATCACCACCCGCCTCCGTTCCGCACACCTCGCACCGTGCAGGCTTACCGGTGCGACGCAGGACGACCGTTCGGACAGCGTGCCAGTGCTCCGGCGAGATGGCGGACCGCGCATTCTTGAACCAACTACCCTGGGGCACGAGATCTACAAAAAGACCGTTGCCACCAAAAGCACGATCTTCGCCGGGGAAACACCAATTCGGGGCGACATCCCCGGACGGGAGTCCCGAGGGGCGCGAACACGCGACCCCGGCAAACCGCTCAAGAAGCGCCCGCCGCGCGTCGCCCTGCACCCGCGCAGGGATAAACCAAAGGCCGATGACGCGGTCCCATTGCGCCCCCAAAGCCTTCGCGGCGTCCTTCTCACTAAAATCAACCTTCAGGTATTGCGGTTGGTAACTCATAAAGACCTCCAGTTTCCCCATCGGCGGGGGGTTCGTCTTTTTGCATTCTGGGAAAACCCGCGCGTTTCTGGGGGGTTAGGCCCCACGCCCCCAATCATCGATGCGCGGACCCCTCGCCCGTGCGGTGAGTCCCGCGCGGGCGAGGGCGGCGAGCCCAGGACGGCGCATCGCCTCGGCGGTGGAGGCGATCGCGTCCATGGGCAACCCTTCCTTGTGGGCCTCTTCAAAATCCCGAAGGACCTTCAGCGCGATGCCTGTAATCCAGGGCGGGAAGTCTGGCCCGGTCGCCAACGCCTCCGCGCGGATTGCCTTGAATATGTCGTCAACCTCCGCCGGTGGCGGCGAATTTTTGGCGTGTAGATAAATGGCGCCCCGGATGCGGGTTTTGATGGCGTCAGAAGAAAGTACGATTTCACTCATAAAGCCTCCAATTTGAAGTACCCACCCACTTCCCAAAACGGAAATGGGTGGGGGGTGGTCAGGCGGCGGCCTGCGCCTCCCGGCGCCCCGTGATGTAGGCGGCGGCCTTGTTGGCGGCTGCGGAGGCCGTGAAGATCGCCTTTTTGTCGCCCTTTAGGACCTTGATCCAGGACGCCAGGTAGTGCGCGTGATCCTCGCGGGTTGCGCCCAGGATGCCGATTTCGGCGGCCAGAAACGCGGCCCCAAGCTCGGCTACCAGCTCTTCCATGGCGTAGGCCTCATCACCAAACCGGGTGGAGAATTGGCGGTCTAGGCGGCTCTTGTGGCCGGTGCTGTGGGTCATTTCGTGGCAGGCGACAGAATAGAAGGCCTCCGGGCTTACGAACGTCTCGCGGGCTGGCGTGTGGATCTCATCACGGCTCGGGATGTAGCAGGCTTTGTGCCCACCCTCGACAATCGGGGCCGGGGTGTTCTGCAGGATGGCCTCGGCGGCCGCCAGGGCCTCGAAGGCGGGACGCTCCGTCTTGGCCGGGGCCTCAACGCCGTCGATCTGGTCCAGGTTGAATACGCGGAAGGATTTCAGGACAGCGCCCTTGACGGTCTCCGTCTCGCCGGTCTCGCGGTTGGTCTCCTGTGACTCCCAAGGCTTATAGAACACACACATGGTGCCATGCTCGCCCTTGCGTACCTGCCCGCCCATGTCGGCGGCTTGCTTGTAGGTCAGCCAGTACGGGGACTTGAACCCATGGGACAATGCAGCACCCCAAAGGATAAGGATGTTCATGCCCGTGTAGGGCTTGCCAGTGGACAGGTTGAGAGGTAAAGACGCCTGGGCGTCCCAGAGGTGGCGGCCTTGCCCCTGCGCGGTCTCCATCGCCTCGATGATCTGGTCGGTAATCTGCTGGTGGATATCGGTGTTCATTATGAAGTCCTCCCATTTGTGTGGCGGCGCATGGTGCGTGCGATCTCTGCGACCTCTGCCACTTTCTGCCGGTAGAAGTGGCGGTCTGCGCCTTGGCATAAACCCCATAAATCCTCTAACCTCTTGCTGCTCATACCGAAAAAAAGCCAGATGTCGTGTAGGTCTGCGGACGTGTCACTTATCGGAATCTCAATTTCACCCCCCTGCGGATTGCGGAGGTCTTGAGCCCCCTCGCCGTGGGTGTGTCCCGTGGATTCTGCCGCCTGTTTGTGATCGCGCGTTTTCATGGTTCGTCTCCTGGTTGTGGTCATGCGTCTTGCCTCGGCTCTCGCCCCTCGCTCAAGGCCGTGGAAGTGAGCGGGGTTAGCGACTGGCAAGATGAGTGCCAGCGGGTCCATCGCTGGCGCGAAGATTGCGAGGAGCGCGAACGAACACGGCATGGGGGCGAGAGCCGAGGCTTACAGGACCACGGAGACGAAAGGAGTACAATCACGGGCGGCCAGAAAAGGGAAGGCCCCGAAGGGCCTTTATGAAGCCTTCCTTATTTTGATGTTGGTTGTTCCTTTCTTCCTTGCCCGGTTGATCTCTACCTGCTGCATGAATAACCGTATCGCGCGCTCAGCCACCCCGGCTGGCGTCAGGGTGTCATCGCGTGCGAGGCTTTCGGCGTGGGAGAGTGCCCAAGAGATCCATGGGGCGGCGCGAGCGAGGGCGTAATCAGGAGCCCACTCACCTGCATGAGTGAGTCTCGCCGAGGAAAAAATATCGTAGAACTTTAGCTGTTGCCATGTACGCTCCATGATCGCCAAGCCACTCAGGTACTCGTCATTGTTTCGCCACGCCGCCCGCGCAAGCTCCACGATCTCTTGTGGTTTTGGGGGTATTGATGCGCGGAAAAGTAGCGCAGCATTGGTAAGAAAAAACGGCGGGTCGTGAGCCTCACCCTTACATCTATAAGCGTCTACAAAGCTCGGGGTTTGGTGTACGAGCAAGTGGGCGCATTCATGAATGAAGACACTTGCGACATACGCCGGGTGCCGGACAAGTTGTGATTCGTTGATCTCGATAATCTCCTGTTTTGGGATATACTGCCCGCCCCACTGGCGATCCAAGATCGCAAAACGATACTCAATATCACGCCCGTCCGGTCGCGTGATATTGAGCGCGCGAATGATGGCACTCACAAGGTAAGCGCCACGCAAAGTGTCGATCTTTTCCATAGATCACCCTCCAAACGTGGAGGGGCGGAATACCCCTCCCACACCCACCTCTCAAACCGGAAATCACTCAGGACGCGGGCCACGGGGAGGACAAAAAAGAAGGCCCCGAAGGGCCTTCATGGGGTTGCTGGGTTATGGTGGGTTATATCCCGAGGTCTGCACCTCCATGTCTATGATCCCCTCGATTTGGCGCATCCGCCCCTACTTGGCCGGTAGAAGCCCCACGTTTCGCAGCCTCGGTCATGACAACCGGGGGTGCCGCCTCACCACGGCGGTAGGCCTCAGTGCAAGCCTTTTCGACGGAATCGCGCAATGCTGGCGTCAGGGCAGTGGGTTGCCAAGTTTGCTCCATCTGTTTGTGAAACTTCGCCCGAAGCTCGTTGCCGCTGCCGCCATAGATCTCCCCGCGAGCGATGCCTACGTCGCCATGCTTGACGGTGAAATCGAGACGGAACCTCTTGCGGAGATCGACGTTCAAAGGATCGCCACCGCCGCGCTCGACCGCCATGTCGGTGACCGTAACACCCCCAATCCTCACCTTGTCAATAACTCCCCAGGTTTTGCAACCGACTTCCAGTTGTTGACGTGCGGTACTCTCGGTTTGTTTCATTTTGAACCTCCATTCACGGTTTATGTATCATCGAAGTATAGACCACTTGGCCTAGTTTGTGGGGATTTGCTCCAAAAGTTTCGCCCCAGGTTTTGCTAAAATGCCCGCCAACATACGGGCCTCGACGCTGTCCTCCAAGATGAACCGATCCTCGTCTTCCAGGGCCCCAAATCCATCATTGGGGGCCGACTCGGGCGGGGCGTCCGACTCGGACAACTCATCATGGTCTTGCGGCATATCCGCCTTGGACGCCCGCACAGGCGCGTCAAAGATCAACGCGGGATGGATAGGCTCGATCGGGATGTAGGTGATCGTGACAAGGCGGACATTCAGCGCGTCGCCCGCGATCCGTAAGTACGCCTTAAGGTTCGGCAGTCCCGCAACTTCGGAGGGCAGCACAGCCGCCTCGATCGTGTGGGACTCGGACTCGGACGTGCTGCTACTCCCCCCCTGCGGATTCATCAATCCACCGCCACCGGAAGACTCACTCGATGAGCGCGAGGTGCGCGTCAGATGGCGTGTGCCGATCAGGTCAGAGGCCCACTGCGAGGAGACGGCGTCGGCGGTCCGGAAAAGGACTTGTGTGGAGAGGCACGACAGGAGGGAGTCGGCCCCATGCTGCCCATAAGTATCCCGCAGTTGCGAGATGCCCTGCAGCCCGACCCACACGCTTAAACCATATTTGCGCCCCCGCGCCAGGGCCGCCGGGAAAGCGGGTAGCGCCGGGAATGCCGCGATCTCATCCACCAGGAGGTAGAAACGCCGCGAGGGGCGCTCGGGGCTTGACAGGATGGCACGCGTGGCGATCGCAAGAGCGACAGTGACGATAGGCTCCATTTTGTCGCGCACAGTCTCACCCAGGAGTATCCACAAAAACCCCCCAGGCTTACCCTCGTCAGCGCGCTGGACCTGCTCCGCAGTCCAGCGCCGGATAGACCAACCATCGTCAGCCGTCAGGTCGCCAGCCACGTCACGCAGGACGACCGCACCCGAGTCGGCGGTACCTACGACACTTCCAAGCATGCGCTCGTTACCCTCCCGCAGCAGGGACTCTCCGGGCATGTTTTCGAGGACAGCGGTCAATGCCGCGTCGTCGCGGAAAATTTTCAACAAGGCATTCATAGAACCCCCCGCCTCGACCGTCTTCTTGAGCATCGCGGCCAGGAGCGTCCTGGCGTAACTGGCCCAGGTCTCCGATTCGCCCTGCGCCTTCTTGATGAAGCAGGAGGCGAGAAGAGCCGGGTCGGTGTCGGTGTTCTGGATCTCTGCGAGCGGAGACCAGTCGACAGAACGAACATCCCAGGGGCACAGAATCGTATCCAAGTCGGGGTCATAAAGGGCTTGAAAAAGGGAGTCCTCAACCGCTGGAATGATCGCAGGCGCACCTGTCTTGCGGGCGTGAAGTGCCGCAGCTCGCAGCACCTGGGATTTGCCCGCACCTGTCCCGCCAATAAGCAGAATATGCTGCGTGAAAACGCGATCGGGGATCTCGGCACGCGGGCCAATTCGGAGACTGTCAGTGACCTCCGCCGCCGCTTTCTTTGCAGCGGCCTGGGCGCGGCGCGATCGATCGCGAGCAGCCTGCGCTTCCCGCGCAACCTCAACCGGGGCCGTGATACAGAAAACCCCAAGGGTGGCGAGGAAGATCCATTCCAGGGCGCGTAGGGGCTCGCTGGCAGGCACTTCGCGGAAAATCGTGGCAAGGACCGGGGCACTCACGGATAAGACCGTAGGGGCGGTCCAGGACAGGGCGGCAAGCCCGAAAATGCCAGCAGCGAAGAAGGTGGCATGTAGGGCGGCTCGAAGTAGGGTTTTCATGACGGCACTCCTTGTTGGTTAGGTGTGGATGGTGGTGCCGCCGGTGGACGCGGCCTTGCGCTTGGCAATCGCGGCCCTGACCCCGAGGACCCCGCGACCAACGTAAGAGTTTCGGGGTGCGGTCGGGTTGAATGGATCTTTATTCCATAGCGACTGAACCCTTCGATTGATGACTGACTCGGTGGCGAAGGGGGACGCGACCTTTTTTCGCCAGACCCAAAGGCGCCCACCCAGGATAGGCAGCACGAAGGGGACTAATATCCAGAAGATAACCGCAGACACGGTCGCCGCAGCCACCTCAATCGCACCATTTCCAGATGCAAGCCCCAGGATAGGGAGCATTAGCAGAATCTGCGCAAAAATCCCAAGCCGCGCTATTTTTACGTAAGCATGCCTGTACTGGTCGTTGGTCACGATCCACTTGTCAAAAAGTGGGCGCAACTCATCGAGCGGGGCGCTACAAAAAACCGCAAGCCCCCAGAGTTCTGGGCGATACCCAGTCGAATACCGGACCGCGATATTCGCCAGGGCCTGGACGACCAAGTACAACAAGACCACTCCCACTGCGATCGACTTGGGGTAAGGGGTGAAGAGGGCTAGCAGCAGACTCACAACACCGATCGTGAGGGGCACCCGCAGCCACCACTTCTGGCGATCGTAAGCGGCCCGCCGCCGGTCATAGTTCTGCTCTTGCATCATCGTGTCCCGCGCACCGCGCGCTTCCTGCTCAGGTAGGATAGGGACCGCATCATGCGTCCGCACTCGCTTAAAAATGGACTGCTCGTAGTTGTATTCCACGGTGATCTCCTTATGGAGTTGAGGGGGTCCGAAGACCCCCGGTTGTTGGTTAAAGTCCTGCGCCGGTATCGCGCGCACGGGCCCTGTGGACCGCCGGAGTCCTCGCAGGCGCGGCGGGTGCCGGGGCTACCCCGGACGCCCCCTTAGCGGCGGCCTTGGCGGCTCCTACCGCTTTGGCGGTGGCCGCCGACTTGGCAGGGGAGGCCTTGACCACAGCGTCCGTGTCGGCCATGGGGGCACGAGACTTTCCACCGCCTGCGCGGTCCCCGGCACCCACACCGACCATTTCACGAGTGAGACGATCGAAAGACTCGGCCCCGGATTGCACGCGGGCCTTGCTCTTAGCGACCTGCGCTTTCAAGTGCTCCCGCGCCTTCCTGTCCAGCCCAGGTTTCTTCAAGCGCTCTTGCATCTTCTCCAAGCGCCGGGACTCGGACCGCATATCGCGTGCGACCGCATCCCGAGACACGAGAGGTTCGACGTAATTCACCTCACCGAGAACGGGGCGCGAAGTTTTGTTTTTCACCATAACTACCTCCAAACGCTTTAATGTGAGTGGAAAAGTGGGCCGCCCGACATGGACGGCCCATTTTTGCTACTGGGGAATGACCCGGTCGAACCGGCGGCCCTCCAACACCTCGACGTGCTCCCCGACAAAAAACGGCTTCTCGCCCTTGGCCATCGGCTGCGGGAAGGCCTGGACGGCATTCAAGAAACCGACCGTGACCAGTTCGCCAGGGACGGTCGCTCGGATGCCGATAGCGGTTCCCAGGACACCTCCGGCCAGGGCGCCGACGATAGCGCCTTTCATGCCGCCAAAGGCCGCCCCGATTCCGCCACCACCGACCGCACCCGCGGTTCCACCCATCATCGCGTCGGCTGTGCCCCGGCGGATGCGGATGGGACGGACGGCCCGAACAGTCCCATAGACAACCGTCTCGGGAGCCATGCGGGAGCCGCTACCGAAGGTGTTGGCATTTCGGGGTGGTTGGGCACAACCCGCCAGGGTAGCGGACACAAGGGCCGCCACTGACAGGGCGCGGTTAGCGGGCCGCATGGGGTTCACCAGCCTTCAATATCACATCCGCCGCCGCCGAGAATTTGGCGTAAGAAATGCGGACACCAAGCACTTGGCAGGCCTCCATGACGCTACTCAAGCGGCGAAGCCGCGAATAGGCCTTGTACTCACGCGCCGCATTGGAGATAGGCTTTGCGGCGTGAGCCATGGGCAAGACCCCGAAGACCAGGGCCACCAGTGCGATTTTGCTAAAAGTTTTCATAGTGTTTCTCCTTTTCTGTTTGGGCCTATGGCCCGGTTGAATTACCGTGTATTTCACCTGCTATTCAAAACGGAAATCACCCCGCGGCGGCCAGTCGACCCCGAAACCCCACATCTGCTGGCACAGCTTCCCGTCCTCGTGCTCGATAGCCTTGAGGACCAAGTCCGGGTCAAGGTCCAGCGCCCTCGCGGCGTCAGGGGCGCCATCCGGGAAAAGCGGGTAATTTCCGTAGTTTCTGGAGCGTGTCCGGAAGGCCTGGGACCAAACGCGACGCAAACTCCATGCCGCGTGTTCTTCCCTCTCCCGGCGCAAAAGCCAAGACCTATATCCGCGAGCGGGCTTGATAGATCTGATAAAGGACTCTTCGCGTGTATACCAAGACTGGGTGACGGTTTGCGTCATGTTCGCATCCTCCAAAGTGGAGGGGCGATATGCCCCTCCCACACCACCTCTCAAACCGGAAATCAAAAAAACCCCGCGCGCGGCGGGGTTA
>JAPTWT010000305.1 GCA_028064935.1 Gammaproteobacteria bacterium
CAGTTCCCTGCAATGTACCGATTATGGGCAAGCGCGACTCCGGAACGCTCAGATGGTCTCACCGAAATGGTGTTTGCCGGCGCGGGTCCGATTCTTTACGAGATTGAGCAGGACACAGTACCAACTATCACCCCGCGACTTGAAGTCATCGAGACCGACTTCGATATGCACGACGCGGAGTACACGAAGTTGATAGGTGGTCTCATCCGCGATGACCGGCGCAACAAATTGATTGTGCAGACCATCGTAAATCATGCACTTGGTCACTACTCGCTGGTGCTCTCAGACCGAATCGAACACCTCGAAATCCTGCATCAGTTGATTCACCACGCACTGCCGAACCTGCGCGTAGAGCTGTTCACCGGCTCTCTACCCAAAGTACAGCGCCGGGAACTGATGGAGCGCATTCAACGCAAGGAGGTGGACCTCATCTTAGCCACTCAACTCGCCCGCGAAGGCCTCGACATTACGCACCTAGACCGTCTGTTTCTCGCCACTCCCAAGCGTGCAGCTGGCGCGGTTCAGCAAGAAGTAGGCCGCGTGATGCGTCCAGAGGCCGGAAAGGAGGATGCTGTGGTATTCGACTTCTGGGATTCTCGCAGTCCCATTCTCAAGGCACAGTTTTGGAAGCGCCGCGAGGTATATCGAAAGCTGGGAATGGATGTTCCAGTGCGTCGACGGAAGGAGGTGGTTTAAGTGTTGGTCCTAGGCATCGACCACGCGACGGTTCACGCCGGCATCGCGTTGATGGAGAACGACCAATTTATCCGTCTGCAAGCAGTGAACGCCAAAGGGCATGAAGGCAGCCCGATGGCCGTCATGTACGACACAGTGCGGGATTGGATTGAAACATATCATCCGGACGTTGTTGCACTCGAGAAACCAATGGCACTCCGGAACGGTGACGTCGCACGCAAACTCATTGAAGTCTATGCGGCCTGCAAATTAGCCGCGGAGCGCTCTGGCGTGCGCGTGGTCGAGGTTACACCCCAAGTAGCGAAGCAATACACTGCCGGCCATGGTCAAGCAGAAAAAGAAGACGTGGCCCGTTCGTTGCAGGCACGGTTCGGACTCGAGTACGACGCTATTGCGATCCCGGTCTACTACAAGGACAAAAAGCGAAAGGGCCAAGTCCGGGAACGACTCTTCGATGTGTCGGACGCATGCGCGTTATGTGTGGCAGCCCGTGAAATCGTGATGCATGAAGTTCGAGAGATTCAACCGGTTTGATAGAAGCCGATGAAACCAGTAAACGAAAGGAGGGGGCTCCGATGGCGGAACCCTTTCAACAGAGTATCAAGGTCACACTGATAACAGAGGGTCTTGACACAGAATTCGCCGCGCTCAAAGCGAAGGTGGCTGAGGAAGCAAAGAAACTCTCGGACCTTCTTAGCCTGCATGTGAATGTCGGCGCGTCCGGACCGAGTCCGAGTAACAACGTCCTGTTTGAGTTGGGGCGCAGTTACCCAGGAACCAATATGTCGCCGCCACTTCACCCAGGCCCCCCTGCATCGACAGGCACCGCGACTTCCCCACCGTTTTCCGGCTCCACACGGCAGATGCTTGAAAGTGTTCCACAGATTCCAGAGCTGGAACGGGCACTCTTCATGCTGGGTCCCGTTTTGCCCAAGCCAATCAACCAATTGCCCCTCGCGGGACAGGAGGCGGATCGCTATGCGATTTCGCACGCGAACGCATTGTCCAACCGTGCAGAGCGAGCCTATGCTCGCAATCAAACCGGTGGTCGTGTCTCAGGGCAGGAACTGGCTTATCTACGCAGTGAAATGGCGGATACGCTTCAACTCATGCGGGAGCAACGCCAACAATTCCTCTTGGATCACCCGCCAAGTGACTTAGTGTCCCAGTCCAGCACAATCGCCATGCGGTTGTCAGACCTTTACACACTACCGGAGAGCGAGCAGCAGAAACGATGGAACACGGAGATCGCGCCACTGCGCAAAGCCGCTTCGACGGTTGGGAGCCAACTTCACACCATCGACGCCTACACCTTCGGGGAAACTCGTCTACAGCAATCCCTTTCGAATCTCCCGGAATCAGCGCCCCCCGCGCCGTCCGAATCTCAACCCGCTCCTTCCGGGCTGTCACCATTTGATACCGTCGCGACATACACCGGACGCGCTGCAGGTGCCCTCAGCAAAATTTTGCCGATGTATAGCAGCCTCCTTGGAGCGGGGGCCTTGGGTGCGTCGTATCAGTTCGCCTCCAACCTCGCGGTTGAATCGGGGTCCATTGGCATGCAAGCAGGCGGTGCATCCCCCAACAAGGTCTATCATGACCTGCTCACCCAGGGGAAGGCTCTCGGCTTTTCTCCCTCGGAGTTGGCGCAATCCGTACAAGCACAAGGCGCGTTTTCTGGCGACGCAAATATAGCCATCCTCTTCAAAGACGCACAGAGCACGGCCCAGTTTGCCCGCTATCTTGGCATCGGCACACAGGCGGGCGCTCAGTTGATGGGCACCTACCAACTCGCGGGAGCCTTTGCGCCGGGGAGTGAGGCATCTGCCGCCGCATCGTTG
>JAPTWT010000208.1 GCA_028064935.1 Gammaproteobacteria bacterium
CGGGCCGTTGTTGGATGGCTTTACGAGTAACAAACCCCACCACTCCGGAAGTAAGGCGGCGGCCGCATCAAAATGCCGCTCCCCCGCGACCAGAGTCGCCTGATCCAATACTTTACTGTAGAGCTCAGCTTGGCTGGCAAGCCGCCGCAGGCTGTCACGGTCGGACTTTATTTCATATCCGTGAATCTCGCCATTGACGACGGCGACATCGACACGGACTTCACCGCGGCAGATTCCTAGCTCATCAAGCACCACCGTGTCCGAATGACCGCGCCCCGTCGATGTGAGCTTCTTTCTCAGGGCCATCCGAATATGGGCATCATTCGGCGTGATAGCTGTCATATTCGTCTATTTTACTGAAAATGAGCGACTGCGCTTTAGTACGGTGAACACTACGGTCCTGACATTACGACAAAATTCCGGCTCGGGGCTTCATCAGTACCCTATTCCGTCCTCGCGCCGCCATCGTGGGGTACTGACCCCTACAAAGTCAACGGCTTCGGCGAACGGCTAGAGGCCTCCGCTGTGGCCACCACTTTCTCCTTGCGAGAAGGCCGGGGCTTCCGGGATACAGGCGACTTCTTCTGGCCCGCCGCTTTTCTGGGACGGTGGCCCATATTCACGGTATCCCCATCAGGGGTCGGCGTATCCGCGTGCCGCGGATCCATCGCCTTGTAGACTTCGCGTACCGCATCCACGCAAAGCGGGTTGTTCTCCTGCCGTGCGCGCGTCATCGCCACATACAAGAGGCGGGCGGCTTCCGGAGCCACGGTAGTATCGCTCTTGGGAGTGACCTGTGCCTCCTCGCGCTTGGCGGGGCCATTGAAATCGTCCGAAAGCCATACCCGATCCGACTCCAGCCCTTTCGAGGCATGACCGGTGCACACCAGCGTGCCATGGAAGACCGGGGGCTCACGCCCCGCCGCCAGTGCCGCTTCCCGGGCGTCTTGCGCCCGTCGGTAATTCTCGCCGGCGGCTTTGAGGAGACCGATCAGCTTGTCCTCGCCATGGATGTCGATCATGTCCAGGAGCACCTTGATCCGGCGACCATCATCGGACTCGACATGCTCCAGTAACTCGTCAAACGACGCGAATGCCGCATATTCCCCATTCGGGCGCGGTTTGCGTCCCTCCTTGAGGGCCGCAATGTCAGCAATCTCGGCCGCGACCTCACTCCCCTTGGGGATACAGACCAGCCGCCCCCGCTGCATGATACCCAACGCCACCTGGGCCACGGATTGATTGGTCCGACAGATCACCATCGTCGCGTCCTCCTGACGCAAGCTATGCCGAATCGGCGTCGGTCCCTGCGTGCTCAGGACCAGATCTTCCTTGACTCCAAACTGAGCCCGTAGCCAAGCGGAGGCGAGCGCCGCGGTTTCCGGGCCAAAGCGAAAACTTTGCGTCAGGCGCAAACGGGATTCGACCTTAAGTCGAGAAAACGCGTCCTCACTGCCGCGCCACTCGTAGATCTGCTGATAGGGGTCCCCAACCGCCACAATCTGCCGGTCAAGCCCGATAAGGTGTTCTACCAGTTGCAGGGTCACGGCATTGGAGTCCTGAAACTCATCGATCATGACAATATCGGCAACCGGGGCGGCCATCTGACCGTCGACCAGGCTTTGGACGTAAAATTTCAGGTACAGGTCGTGGGGGATCTTGAGAGTAGAGTTCCCTGTGCGCGTGGCATCAGCGCGGGGCGCGGGCCACCACGTGGCCAACAGATCACGTGCGTACGGGATGACGGTGCGCTTCGTCTCGGCCAACTCGTCACTGTCCAAAACATCCCCGTAACGCCCGGCCCGAAAGTGTTGCGACCCGAGGTCACGATCTGCGGAATAGCAAAAGGCCCGAATGGCCGCGAGGACCATGTACCCCAGGGTTGACGAGTTCACGAGCCGATCGCGGAGCATCAAAGAACGGATATTGAGGGCGGTCGCCACTTGCAGTCCGGTGGTTGCCCCAATCTCGTCGGGGCGCCACACGCCCCCTTGGCGTCGCACACATGCTCGATAACCCAGGGCGTGCACTGTGCGCGTCGTGACATGACTTGGCATCTTCGCCTGCGCCTCGAGGGCAAGCGCTTTGTTGTAGGCCAGATACAGGATGGATTTTTCGGCCACGCCACGGGCCGCCGCCACTAAGGTACTCGTCTTGCCGGCCCCTGCGCAGGCCTGCACCCCCACATTCCGTCCATCCCGAATCGCGGCAATGATCGCCTCTTGTTCCGGTGTGTTGCGATAGGTGGGCATGGCGCTCGTCCTTTGAAAACGTCGGCGCAAGGATTCGCCGATCGGGGTGGGACCGGACTCTGGCGGCCTCAGGACCACCAGAGCCCGGGTTGGCTGCGGGCCTAACGGGACAGGTCGGCGGACGGCATCAGAACGACAGCGCCTCATCGAAGGCGGGTGCCGGATTCGCTGCCGCTGCTGCCGCGGCCTCGGCTTCGGCCTTGGCCTTCGCCTCGAGCTTTTTCACGGTATCGGGGCGCACAAACGTCTCGGTGTGCCAAACACCGTCCTTCTCGT
>JAPTWT010000263.1 GCA_028064935.1 Gammaproteobacteria bacterium
TCTACGGGCGCTACCAGAGTGTCTGCATCGCGCGCAGTGAACTGCCCCTGTTCCGGTCCTGGCTGATCCGCCCGTTCCGCCGCTTGCGGTGGTGGAGGCATTCCGGTGAATGACCGCGGCGCGCAGGCCCCGGGGTCGGACATCCCGGGATTCGTCGTCGCCCTGATCGTTTTGGCGGTCCTTGCCGTGCTGGCCTGGCTATTGGCCCATGCAGCGCTGGTCAGCCTGTGGCTGTGGGTCAAGTCTGGAGAAATTGCCGCAATCCGCTTTTTCGACCTTTCGGATCCTGCCCGCTTCCGGCATCTGGCCCACGCGCTGGCCACCGTTCGGGCCGAACATCTGCAGGCCCGGGTGCGCCTCGCGACGGTGTCCGCGGTCAATCAATGGATCGGCCGGTATATCGGTCCCGTTTGCGCGCTGCCCATCTTGATTTTTGCCTTCATCGTCTTCCGCGCGCGCCAGAAGCGCCTGCGGGGATTTACCACGGAAGAGGTGGTGGAAGCCATCCAGGACCGCTACCCTTGGGGGCGGTACTGGAATCTCCACATCCACACCATGGACCCCCACAGCGGACCCTTTGCGCTGGCCCTGCGGCCCTGGGATCTCGCCCGGCAGATGGACGCCGCGCACTGGGAGCCGGAGGGTGGCGATCATCTCGTCATCCGGCCGGAGCGATTCGCGGCCTATTACACGGAGCAGCTGGGCAGTGATGATCTGCGCCATCTGCATCCGGCGGTGACCGCGCTGGTGTATGCCATCCTCCCGCAGGTGACCGGCGATGGGAAAACCACCTATGCCCGTCTCGCACATCTGACCAGACGGGCCACCGATGACCGCAAGGATCCCCTGCGCGGGGTGCGCGGGATGACGGCAAAAGACATTCCCTGGACGCCGACTGCGGAAGAATCTGCTGCCTGGTGGGAGATCGCCGGGAATCACCATTACGCCCGCACCCAGGTCCTCGCGCTGGTGGCCCGGGCGCGCGAGAGCGGACTGTTGCCGCCGGTCTGGATGCTCTGGCTCAAGGGGGTGGATCGCGACCTGTATTACGCCATCCAGAGTCTCGGTAACGGTGGCGGCATGGCCTTCGTCGAAGGCGCGGGGATTCTCGCCCACTACCGAGTAGAAAAGGCGGCGGGTAGGGCGCTGGTTACGCCACAGATCGAGGACGCCGTAGCCGGTATCGAGGCGGCCCTGAAACAGGTGCGGGGATGAGCAGCGTCCCTTCCGTGGACACCCGCACCGTCAGTCAGGACACCCGGCCATTCGGCCATCGCTTTCGCCAGTTCGCCCAGGATGCGGGATTCCTGAGCCTGTTTATCCTCGCGGGCCTGTGCGCGATGCCGCCCCTCGATGCCTGGGCGGACCTGATCCTGCCGGTGGCCATCCTGTACTTTTTGATCCTCCTGCATACCGTCCGCCACAACGGCTGGCCCTTGCGCGCGCCCTGTTTTGCGGGCACCTGGGACCCCAAGGATCTCGACGAGCGGGGACGTCCACAACCTGCCAACGGCATCTATCTCGCGGGTTTCGACCGGGAGACGGGGGCCGCCGTCTGGCTGAACAATGTGGACCTGCGCGCGGATCTCTACATCCTGGGTGCGGTCGGTGGCGGTAAGACCGAAGCCCTGATGGCGGCGATCTTCAATGCCTGCATGCTGGGCACGGGAGCGGCCACCGGCGACGGCAAGGGCGAGGTTGCTACCTGGGAACAGATCTACGGCATCCTGCGCCGCTTCGGGCGCGAGGACGATGTTTTCCTGCTCTCCTACGTCACTGGTGGGCGGGACATCTACGGCGCCATTCCCGAGCGGCGCCTGTCCAATACCGACAATCCGCTGGCCCTCTGGGATTCGTCCTCGCTGTCCGAGCTCCTGATGCAGCTCCTGGACAAGGGTTCGGTGACGGATCCCTTCTGGGTGGGACGGGCGGAGAGTTACATCCGCGCCATCTTGCCGCCCCTGGTCTGGCGACGGGATCAGGGTATCGAGGCGCTATCGCCGGCGGTGGTGCGCCGGCATCTCGAACTGGAGGCCCTGCAGAGTCTGGCCCTGGATAAAACGATTCCTTTCCGTCTGCTGGATGGTGTCATGGCCTACCTGCGCGTACTGCCCGGCGGCTGGGATCCGGACAAACCGCCGCCGTCGGCGGATGCCCGCGATCCACAGGCGGAACAAGCCCCGAACCTGAGCCGCGGCGAGCAGCACGCCTATGTGACCATGCAGCTCACCAACGCCCTGGGCCTGCTGGCCGACAGTTACGGCTACATCACCAATACTCCCTATCCCGAGATCGACTGGTACGATGCCGTGGTCAACCGGCGCTTCGTGGTGGTGATTCTGCCCGCACTCGGCAAGTCAGCGGAAGGAGCCGCTGCCCTGGGGCGGATATTCACGGCCAACATCAAGGGCGTCATGGCGCGCGTGGCGGGCAGCCAGACCGAGCGCCGGGTGGGAGAAGCCGCCGAGCCCCTCATCACCAAGGCGGATCATCCCTACTTCATCCTGCAGGACGAAAAACCCGCCT
>JAPTWT010000227.1 GCA_028064935.1 Gammaproteobacteria bacterium
TGACGACTACGTGCGGCTGCGTGGCGAGCACGGGGCGCGCGAGGCCGGGAAACTGAGGCTTGAGGGCCGCGATTATGCGATGCAGGACGGGGACGTCGTGCATTTCCGGTTCAATGTGAGCCGCTAGTGGAAAGCGGCGTTGGGCAGGTGTTCCGCGGGTGGCCCGTTTCTTGACATCGTTTAAGCCTGCCCCCAAAATGCCCCACCTTCAAGACATGGCTATGTAGCTCAGCTGGTTAGAGCGCGGCACTCATAATGCTGAGGTCGGTGGTTCGAGTCCACCCATAGCCACCATCTAAAACAAGCACTTACGACAAAACCTACCGGCCACAATCTCGAATATGCCATAATCCTGCCATAACGCGTATGGCAAAAGGGGTATGGCATGGCGACATTACGCAAGCGCCCGGGCCCGGGCGGCAAGACCGCCTGGCAGGTGCAGATCATTCGCAGAGGGCACGAGCGCCAGTATAAGACGTTCGATACCAAGGGCGAGGCTGAGGCGTGGGCTCGCCAAATTGAGGGAGAGATGGACCGCGGGGTGTTCGTATCCCGCGCCGAGGCTGAGACCACGACCTTGCGGGAGGCCCTTGATAGGTACGAGCGCGAAGTGACCCCTAAGAAGAAAAGCCGCAGCGATGAACGATACAAGCTCGGGGCCTGGCGTTCGAGCACCTTGGCGGCCCGCTCTTTGGCCTCTATTCGAGGGAAAGACCTGGCGGCTTGGCGAGATGCTGAGTTGACCAGCGGTTCCGCCACGGGCACCGTGCGCCGCAAGCTGGCACTCTTGGCGCACGTATTTAAAGTGGCGAGGAAGAAATGGGGCATGGAGTCATTGGCAAGTCCGGTGGACTCCATTCAGTTACCCCCTCCCGGCCAAGCCCGCGACCGCCGCCTAGTGGCCGACGAGTACGCCCGCCTTCTCTCCGCCGCCCAGGCCTACGGCGGGGAGATAGCTTCTCTTATCACGTGGGCCATCGAGACCGCCATGCGTCGCGGGGAGATTGCGGCTATGCGATGGGAGCACCTGGACCGGCAGGCACGGGTGTTACTGATACCGGAGACCAAAAACGGCACACCCCGGCGGATACCGCTTTCCCGAGTGGCCTTGGCCGCCCTGGATACCCTATCTCGGCGCCCTGATGGCTTGGTGTGGAGCATGCGTCCCGATTCCATCTCGCAGGCCTTTGAGCGAGTCTGCAAGGCCGCTGGCATTACGGGACTCACCTTCCATGACTTACGGCACGAGGCGGCTTCCAGGCTCTCTGAAAAAGGATTGGGGCCTATGCAAGTTGCAGACATTACGGGACATAAGACGATGCAGATGGTGAAGCGGTATACGCATCCTCGGGCTGAGGACTTGGTGCCCCTGTTGGATTAGTAAACCTTGTCTCGCAAGCCTTTGAGCGGGTCTGTAAGGCGGCTGGCATTGAGGGCCTGACCTTCCACGACTTGCGCCATGAGGCTACGTCCCGACTCTTTCTTTTCATGCTGCGTCAGGTGGATGCCAATGACCTGGTGACTCAGGCGGCGGAAGTGTCCATCCAAACCAGGAAAACACCGGCCAGGGGCAAGGTGCTCGATGATTCTCAGCTTGCCGATGTGTTCGGCATCGAGATGGATATCCCCGCCGATTTGCCGGAGACGAAGAAGAAGATGAGGAGGACTGGGACCCGCAAGTCGAAGGCGGCAGAACTGCCTGCCGTCGCGTCCAAAAGGCCGGCCAAGAAGACGGCCAAAGCGACAACGCGGAAGAAGTCGGTGTCAATCGCAGATTCGCAGTTCCGGAAAGCGCACGCGCCGGCTACAGAAAAGACTGCTGCTGGTCGCAAATCAATCAAATTCGCCCCTGGAAAGCCGGCATTGCAGGAGGTTGCCGCCAACACTCCGGCTCAAACAAAAAGGAAAAAAGCGCAGGCCTGACCCGATCTGCATTCCCATCGCAGGCCTCCGCGACCCATTCTGCGCGGATGCGCTCGACGCCCGCAATCAGAACCTCGGCAGTCGCGCGAACAATCTCGAGCCGTGGACCCTTGTTGACGGTCACGTAAAACCGCGTTTTTTCGGCACAAGGACACGGTGGCATCATCATTCTCGATTGACCCCAGTTGTTTGGATATTCGGCATATCGTAACGTCCGGGGTGTTGCGATCGCCGGACCTATTCAACAGGAAGGCGGTATGATCACCCGGTCAAGCCGGCGGTGGAGAGTGTGGCATGGCAAGGCGGCCGCTATACTGGAGCTCATCCAAGGACGGCAACAGGATTTGCGGCTTGCATGTTACGTACCGCTCTAATTGCGACTCAGCGTCCCGACCTATTTGAGGTGAAACAAGAGAGGCCCTCCCGCGCTTCGTGCGGACGAACCGTCACCTAGCGAAGCGCGGGAGGGATCTCGGGTTTTAGGGCGGAGGGACGGAGCCCCAGAGGTGGAGGATGGGCTGCATCTGATGGGGGGTCACGAGGCGATCGAGCTGGAGGTTTTCGCGGTGCAAGACGGCGAGCAGCGCCAGGAGAT
>JAPTWT010000161.1:0-1273 GCA_028064935.1 Gammaproteobacteria bacterium
TTTGGTCCCGGTGGCAGTGGCCGTGTAGAGTTGCTGGCTGGTCATGACCTCGTCGTGTTCCACTGGTCGAAGGGATCTTTGCGATGAACACCACCCATCGCCACTCCGACGCGCTTTCGGGTCTCGTTCTCGAGACCCATTCGCTGCGTCGGCAAGTGGGTCAGATGATCCGGGTTCAACGGACGGTACCCGCTCCAGCGGATCTCGATGTCGACATGATTGGCGTTCCCGAGGACTCTCCACTCGAACTTGATCTCCGCCTGGAGTCGGTTGGAGAGGGGGTCCTCGCGACCGGGACCGTCGAGGCCACCCTGGAGGGGGAGTGCTCTCGCTGCCTGGACCCCATCAAGGAGGAACTTCTCCTTGACGTCCAAGAGCTGTACTTCTACCCCGACAAGGAAGCCGACGAGGATGCCAGTCGGGTTAGTGCCGAGGAGACTATCGACCTTGACCCCGTGGTGCGTGCCGCGGTCGTGCTGAACCTTCCGTTCAGCCCGCTGTGTCGCGATGACTGCGCTGGGCTGTGCCCAGACTGTGGTGCCAACCTCAATGACGACCCGGATCATGACCATCCGGATCGGATCGACCCACGCTGGTCGGCCCTCGAGGGCCTCGTCGGCGGGGATGACTCGGATCGGTCCTGAACGTCGCCATAGGCAACCGCCGCGTGCGGATGCTGACCCTTCAAGCACACCAAGGAGAAAATCGTGGCCGTCCCGAAGCGGAAGATGTCCCGCAGCAATACCCGGCACCGTCGTTCGCAGTGGAAGACGGTTGCTACCAAGCTCGTCACCTGCGCCAACCCGGCCTGCGGTGAGAAGCACCTGCCCCACACCGCCTGCCCGTCTTGCGGTGGGTACGGGCCGCGCGGCGACCGTCGTCAGGTTGTCGAGGCCTGAGATCGACACTGTGCACGCAAGCAGGGATCAGAATATCGGCCGCCCCGACGTCGAGGATTGGCCTTTTCTCGCCCTTCTCGAGGAGTTGGGAATCCGGTGTGATCCCCAGCTCCTCGATCTTGCGCTGACGCACCGCTCGTATGCGTTCGAAAACGGTGGTATTCCCACCAACGAGAGGCTGGAGTTTTTAGGTGACGCCATCCTTGAAGTTGGTGTTACCGACTATTTGTACCGGGCGTTCCCGGATAAACCCGAAGGCCAGCTAGCCAAGTTACGGTCGGCTGTTGTGAGTACCGTCTCGCTAGGACGGCTGGCACGTCAACTCGGCATTGGTCCTCGGATCAAGTTGGGCAATGGAGGGGAACGTACTGGCG
>JAPTWT010000161.1:1283-1594 GCA_028064935.1 Gammaproteobacteria bacterium
GGCCACGACAAGACGTCGATCCTGGCCGACACTACCGAGGCACTGCTGGGCGCGGTCGAGCTGTCAGCTGGGCTTCCGGACGTACTGCGTTTAGTCCATCACCTTTTCGATCCTCTCGTTGATGAGGCAGACCGCTCTGGGGCGGGCACAGACTGGAAGACTGTCCTGCAAGAGTACTGCGCTGAGCATGGCTTCGATGCCCCCCGATACGAAATCGTCGGGTCTGGCCCAGATCACAATCGTCGGTACTGTGCCAGAGCGAATGTGGACGGCAGGCTATATGCCGCCTACACCGGCCACAACAAGAAAGA
>JAPTWT010000161.1:1604-2516 GCA_028064935.1 Gammaproteobacteria bacterium
CAAGGTGCGGCCCGCCGTGCTGTCTCCGCGCTGATACCAAGCTCTCACACAGGTGCCTGAGCTCCCCGAGGTCGAGACCGTTCGAGCCGGACTCGAACATTTCGTTGTTCCGGCTGTCGTCGACAGCGTCGACGTCGTCGATACTCGCGGGCTTCGCCCCAGCGGTGGACTCGAGGACGCTGCGCTTTTCGAGACGACCTTGTCGGGTCGTCAATTTACTGCCGTGAATCGCCGGGGTAAGTACCTGTGGTTCATCCTTGACGATGGCACCGCGATGTTGGCTCATCTAGGTATGAGCGGACAATTCCGTGTTAGCCCCCAACATGCCCCGCAGCATCGCCATACCCGTATAGTCATCACCCTCGACGATGGTCGTGACCTGCGCTTCCTCGACCAGCGCACCTTCGGCGGATTGACCCTAGCCCCGCTCGTTGACGGTATTCCCGGTCCGGTGACCCACATCGCCCCTGATCCGTTCGAGGAGTGTTTCGACGTTGACGAGGTAGCGCGACGGTTGTGCGCACGCAGGTCCGCCATTAAGAGGAGTTTGCTCGATCAGACCCTTGTTTCCGGGATTGGCAATATCTATGCCGACGAAACTCTTTGGCGGGTCCGTCGTCACCCCGAGACACCATGCTCTCGCCTGAGTCAATCTGAAGCGGTGGAATTGTTACAGACGGCCCGCGATGTTATGGCAGAGGCCATGTCTCAGGGCGGTACCTCTTTCGACTCCCTTTATGTCAACGTTAACGGGGAATCGGGGTGGTTTTTCCGCGTTGTGGATGCCTATGGCCGTGAGGATGAGCCCTGCCACCGATGTGGGATGCCGATCGTACGCGAGTCTTTCATGAACCGGAGCTCGTTCCGGTGCCCGAGGTGTCAGAGACTACGGTGATCCTGCCGTCATCTGGC
>JAPTWT010000330.1 GCA_028064935.1 Gammaproteobacteria bacterium
ACCGTGTTCCACAGCGCGATGGCGGCCGAGAGGCAAATAGTTATCAACAGGCATACGTATTCAAGTATTTCAATATTCTTTAGTTCTAGATTCATAGACAAATTTACAATTTGAATCAGTGTGTTGCGTTGTTAATTATGAGAGATTCGGGGACTCCTGTGAGGTTTTCGGGGGCTTCTATGAGGTTTTCGGGGACTCCTATGAGGTTTTCGGGGGCTTCTATGAGGTTTTCGGGGAAGCCTTCGGCACACCTGTGGATAACTGTGACATGCTAACTATGAGGATTCCGGGGAAGATAGGCTCTATTTACTCATCAAGCTCGAGGAAGCTACTGCCCTGCCTCGTCAGGCGGTTGGTCGAAGGCATTGGCGCGAGCACATATTCTACCGTTCCCGCTAACCGGGCGCGCCGTCCCACTTTCGAGCGTTCCAATTCCTTGCCCGCTTCATGCAGTGCCTCGCTATCTTTTGGCCACCAACCAACTTTAATGGCGGCAACGCGCTTGCCTTGCTTTACCGGCAGGACAGAGACGTTGAACGGGGCAATAGCGTTGATTTCCGCCACGGCAGGCTTCAACACGTGCTTGTTCAGCTCGCCGAAGGTCTTGTAGCGACCCGGCGGGACACCTAGCAGGCCTCGGAATTCATCGAGGGTGTATTCATGAAAGGTCTTGTGCGAAAGGTTGGCAAGTTGTGCCAGGTTTTCGTACAGACTGACGGCGTACTTCGAGCTGAACGCCATCAGGATGGGAATGGCGATTTTGCCCCAGATGGTGGAGTCCTGAAGCACGGCCACCAGCCGCTTGTCGAAGCTGTAGGTGAGCACCCCGGCGGGCCGCTCCGGATCGTCTAGGTCGTTGCCACCTAAGAACTGGACGCGCCGCGTGCGGCCATCGGGCAGATGCAGAGTGAGGATGGTACGCATCAGCGCCTCCACCGCTTCCTCCACCATCTCGTAGCCCTTGTGGCCGTCAGGCTTCAGGTCGTCGATTTCAATGGTATAGTCACGCCCTTCTTCCACCCCCTGCCGGTGAGCATTGTGCCAGAGGATGGTGATAGCTCGACGAGCGTTGAGCGTTAGCTCATGGTGGCCAGAAACCTGAATCAGCTCAGCGGGCTTGATGGCCTCGCGGTCGCGGGGACGGATGTTAAGCGTCAGAACGCGGTCTTTAGGACTCTCGTCGCCCATACCGACATCATAGATATTTCTATGAAAAGAAAAAGTGAAAATTTTCACTTCAATCTTTCACAATTCCCCGAAAACCTCATAATTAGACCGAGAACAACTCAAGTAAATTAATTTACCTGGTAAATATAATTACCCGGTAATTTTATTTACCAGATTTGTGCGCGAGATAGATTGCCCACGCCTCCTCGATGAGGATGCCCTGCGTTACGCCGCGCCGTGTTGCCTCGGCGGCAATCTCCTCGGCAATATGGGGCAGCACCTTGGCATGCACCTGACCAGTACGCGGGCTGGGCGGACGACCACGTCTGCCAGTCGCCTCACGCGCCACGAAGCCATACTGCTCCCCAGCTCTGTCCACTGTCTGGATGGCGGCGGGCGCCGCGTCCTTGGGCCTGCTGCGAAGCTGCTTCAGGTCAACGACGAAGGGCTTGGATTGCTCGCTCATTGAGTGGCCTCCGTTAGACGCTGATAGATGGCTTGCGCGAATGCAGAGGCGTTCTTGATGGCCTCCTCCATGCGGCCTTGTGCAGGCATCGAGCGCAAATCGCCGCCGAACGCGAACAGGGCGGAGAACGCGGCACGCTCCATCAGGGAGGGCTGTACGATATCTACCCCCTGCCCGCTCAACGAAGCCTCAATGCCACGATGCTGCTTGGACTCTATGCTTCGGGTCATGGTGAAGACCACGGCGTGGCGAATGGAGCGGCCCAGCGCTTCCTCCTCCTCGGCAATGAGTGCCAGCGTACGCGCGCCTATCGTGGCGTCGAGTGTAGTGGCTCGCATAGGTGTGAGGACCAGGTCGGCCTGGCTAATGGCACGCGAGACCAGCCGCGAGGCCACGCCTTCCAGGTCCACGATGACAATGCCGCCGTCTGCATCATGTTTCTGAATGGTGCGCACAATGTCGGATTCCGTCACGTCCGCCAGCAACGTCATGCGCGGTGGCAACTCCCCCCTGCCCCCCCACAGGGACAAAGAACGGTTGGGGTCACAGTCGAGCATAGTCACCTGTGCGCCTGCATGGGCCAGCTCGGTGCCCAACAGCACGGCGCTAGTGGATTTACCTGAGCCTCCCTTGGGCGAGGCGATGACAACAACCGGCATGGTTCCCCTTCTCCGGCCATCCGAATACCCGGTATTTCTTATTATCGGGTAATTTGAATTACCCGGGTAATTGGGCGTGGTCAAGTGAAGGGGGGTGGGTGGCAGGTCGAATGAGGTTGGGCTCCGGCATGCGCTTCAAGTCACACAAAGCCGTGTCAGCGCTCGTTGTCGGCTAGCAGCCCTTCCACATCCCTGCCTCCATAAAGTACCCGGTCAATGATG
>JAPTWT010000015.1 GCA_028064935.1 Gammaproteobacteria bacterium
CAGTGAGAATTTGAAGGAACCCCTTCTGATCGTTCCGACCGGATTCGCTTTCGAGGTCGCTAAAAACGAGGAGCGGCCTCTCCACAGAAAACACCTCCGACACAAGGCCCTGGCCGTCAGCCTTAAGACCGGTACGTTCTCGGATTAAATCAAAGACTGCGACAATGGCGTTCAACACGGCATCGCGAAGGTGCCCGTCTTGATACTGTTTGTAGGCGCTCTCAAGAACGACTGGGTGCAACAAATCCTCAAACCCCACATGGATGGCAGCGGCTCCACCCTGGCGTGCATGTCTCTCCGCCCAAGCTTCCACAGCAGGTAGGTCATTCTGAATAATATCCTTGTAGTCGTGCTCCTCACCGAAATGTATATGGCGGCCGAGATAACCGAATTCTTCGGTATCGAATCCCGCCTCCTCCCAAGCACGCCGGAGCGCATTATAATCAGAAATCATGTAACCATTCACCGCCTTAGCCGTGGCGACGTCGCCATCGACAAGGTGGGCGCGCGCATCATAAGTTTTTTTCTGCAGGTCGCGCAGTATCGCATTCACAGATAAGAACCAATCAAGCATACGGGGCCCCTTGCCGTTGTGTGCCAACATTCGGTATCAGCCCGGCCACAATCTTCCGTGAGTAGCCTAGCTGGCCGATTTGTTAGGCCTCGTCATGGTTAGACTCGGAAAGGAACCGGTCTATGACCGTCTTTACCTGCGCGGCGATGCGACCCAACCCCGGATACTCACGCGCAACAGATGCGGCCGTGAACATAAAGACGCTGGCGGTTATGAGGAAAACCAGTTCGGCATCACGCGCGCACTCTCCCAGCGCCTCTGGCTTCGAGTAATTAGCCATATCCACGTCTGTCCATGGCCCTCCGTGGACAAAAGATGAGAGTAGCGCGTAGGACGGCACGATCTGCGCAAGAAACGGCCGTTCCTTGGCGATCATCCCTGGTACCTGCCGACTCAAGTATCGGAGAATTGAGCGGTACCTAAATTGATTTGATGCAGACTCGACATCCGACATACTAAGGTGTGGCGCGTTCGGGTACATTGCCGCAAGGACTTCCGCAACATTTACAACAACTGCGTCCCCAAGAAGACCTTCGGCCATGCTGATGGCTGTCGCATAGTCACGTGCCTCTATGGCGCCGCAGTACGAGAAATATTCTGCTCCGACATCATCTGATTTGTCTAACACGAAACGAACGAATAGATAGAGGAATTTGAGATAGTGCTCGCAGCAGCATCTGAAGAGCGCCTTGAATACGTACGGATTATCGGACTCTATCATGTCGAACATCGCTGTCTTTAGGCTATTGATTTTGGCGCAGAATCCGAACATGGCCCGGTACGTCTCGGGAAAGGCCGTTGTCTTGATTGTCGCGAACAAGGCAGGACCCTCCCGATCTACGATTGAGAAGAACTCGCTGTCGGCCTGCATGTAGTCTGTAGTCATAAATAGCGGGACCTCGATTCACGCCAGATTCTACCGGCCATCGGCCATTACCCGCATCGCCCAGCCCGCACGGGCCATTAGATACGGGCCGGCACCAGGCACGCCCCATCGTCCATGATATCAGGACGGGACCCGTCATTTCACGGGTTCCGCGCCGCTCCTTTCCGGTTTATGGTTTGCCAATATCCAATCGCGGGGCCCGCTATGCCGATGGAAGACGAGGACGAACCCGTTGCCGGGCACTATGTCCGGAGGGCCGCGGAAGATATGGAAGAGGATTTAAGGGTAACCCTGTATTGCCTAGCCAGAGGGCTATTGCGGCTGGTGGAGAGTTTAACCGCGCAGACGGGTAAGGAGTGCGCCAAGGGAGCCACGGCTGCGCCTTCGGGCCACTGAAGGGATTTGGGGGGGGGGGCGTACAGTGTGCGGGTTGATCACGATTTGTATCATAGTCGTAGGCGCTATCTCCATAGGATTGATAACGGTTCTTCCTTTCAACTGCACCTGATATAGTGGTCCATACCAGGTTAGTGGGAAAACAGGAAGCGAACGCATGAAGCCAGCATGGGATGCCTTTGTTAATCAATTACAGGACACGGTAAATAAGTGGGAGTCCATTGTTGGAAGGATCCCGGAGAATATATTGGTCGCGGCGCCGCCCGGGTTTTATCTACCGAAGTCGGCAATAACTAAGTCATTGTCAATGAGTTTGGCGCGATTATCGGATGTCAATAAGCAGGAAAATATAGATCCATTACTTATTTTCAATCACCAACAAAACATTCAAACGGCTACTACTAGTTTGCTGCAGGTTATTGGGGCGGCTGCCAATAATACGGCATCCCTAAATGCCGCTGCATGCCAAAATCTTGTGAACAGTTGTGCTAGTCTGCAATCAACGTTATCTTGGTTCCCATCTGATGCTTATGAGACAATAAAAAAAATCGCCGGGGACAGTAGGCTGGCCGGTAAGAATGTGCGCATATTGGAGCTTGCAGACAAAATAGAGTCGAGCCATGTGAATGTTGTGGCGGCGCAAGAGGAATCACTCCGCATCAAGGATGCAGTCATAAAATTGTTAGAAGATATTCGTGGGCATGAGCGGGAGGCGAATACGGCGAAGAGAAATGCTCAGGCCAGTGCGGCGGATAGTGAGGCGGACCGGAAGCGGTTAGATGAAAATTGGGCAAGATTGGAGGATGGGATTCGTCAACAAAATGACCTTCTAACTAAAGTAGCCCTTCTTCATCAGGAAGCAGAGCGTGCACTTATGGGTGCGAGCCGCGTGGGTCTGGCAAAATCGTTTACTGATCGGCGGCGCAGTCTCGTCGGTATCCAGATAGGTTGGGCGACTGCGTTTATCGTAAGTATTGCGGTGCTGGTCTGGATCGAGTATTGGGCGGCAAGTGGAAAGAGCAATCTGTATATTGTAGGCCACGCGCTTTTGGGTTTACCCATCGTCTGGCTGGCCTGGTTCTCTGTAAGACAATACGGCCAAACATCACGACTAACTGAAGATTACGCGTTCAAGGAAGCAGGCGCCCTCGCCTACTATGGATATAGAAGGGAAATGTCGGAAGATGATAAAATGATTACGCTCCTGCGGGAAGCCGCGATTCGTAATTTTGGGTCTAATCCTGCCAACGCTTTAGGAAGGCCAGACCCAGGCTCGCCGATGCATCAACTTATAGAAGAGATCATCGAGAAATTTAGGAAACTGCCGGTTGATAGGCTATTGAAAGTCTTGGAAGCTGTAGTGAGTAGAGATAAGTAAGTCACACGGTTGTGTGTGTCTGTTGGTTGATGGTGTGCTGCTAACATCGGCATACTCATAGTCTAATCGCTTTGTGATATTGTGGGGCATGGCGGCTCTCGTTCAAGTCTAGGACATTAATGTGGTCAGATACCGCATTAAATCCTGTATCAAGCGTAACAAGATACGCGCTTTCAAGATATGCAATGCAGGCAAAGATCAGGTCCGCGCCGCGGAGCATAGAGAAACCCTCCCGCGTTACGAGTTGTCTGCATCGGACGATCAGATCGCGGTCAATCGGGTAAATAACGGCATGGTCATCCATAATGTAAAAATCCCGCAGAATCTTCTGCTCTTCGCGGTGCTTTCTCGAAATGGACGCATCCACTTCAAACGCGGCGAGTGCCGGAAAAATGTTTTGGTAGGGGCCGGGAATTGAGCCATTTGATAGATCTTTCATCAGACTGTAGCCGGGGGAATAGCCTTGCGGGTCGGACTCCTTAATGTTTAGGAGCGCGGAGGTATCCCAGACGAACTTTTTCAAACGCTTGATATGTGAGACTGGGATCGTCCCGGTAGCGTCCATGAAGAGCCTCTAATAGGTCGGAGTGGAGTAACACCTCTTAACAGAATTTTAACGCAGCTAATGTGTACGTCATAGGGGTGACGTCGTAAGTAACTGAAGGAGTCGTCAGATGACAGAGCGGGATATGGGTGCCAATGGATGGGAATTCCCACCCAAACCGCGCTAAAATGCCTCCATAATTCGGACCCGGACCACCGGGCGATTGCAGCCACCCGAGACCCCATAATGACAAGCATCATCGACCTTCTCCACACGTTTCGGCAGCACAGCACCGACCAACGCGGCAAGGGTGACGCCTTCGAGCGCCTCATGGCGCAATACCTGGTGACCGACGCCGTACGGAAGCAGCAGTTCAAGGAGGCCTGGCTCTGGTCGGAATGGCCGGAATTGGCACGTCACCCGGACCTTAACCGCCAGGACACCGGCGTCGACCTCGTCGCGCTCCAGCACGACGGGACCTGGTGCGCCGTCCAATGCAAGATGTACGACGAAGACGCGCGCATCAGCATGGATGACCTAAAGGGGTTCATGACCCTCTCCGGGAAGTCCTGTTTCAGTGCCCGCCTCATCATTGCCACCGTACGCACGTGGACCGCCAACCTCGAGAAGGGGCTCGCCCAGCAAACTATCCCGGTCGAGAAGATCAATCTGGATGACCTGGAGGCCAGCGACATCGACTGGTCACGCTGGTCGCCCGACCAGAAGACGCTCCCCAAGCACGCCCAGAAGACCTTGCGGCCCTACCAGCAGCGCGCCTATGACGATGTCCTCGAGGGCTTCCGGCATCATGATCGAGGCAAACTCATCATGGCCTGCGGGACCGGCAAGACCCTGACCGGGTTACGCATTGTCGAGGGGCAGGTGCCGATCGGCGGCATCGTCTTGTTTGCGGTGCCCTCCCTAACACTGCTGGCCCAGACCCTCCGGGAGTGGGCCAATCAAGCGCATGTACCCTTGCGGTTCTATGCGGTGTGCTCGGATAGCGGCATAGGCAAGGATCATGAGGATATGCGCGTCCACGACCTCGCGTACCCCAGCACCACGGACCCCGAACGGCTTGTGCGTCAGGCTGTCGTCCCGTTTTCTCAGGGGATCACGGTCATCTTGAGCACCTACCAGTCGCTGGAGGTCGTGCATCAGGCGCAGGCCCTGGGTCTCCCCGCCTTTGATCTGGTGCTATGCGATGAGGCGCACCGGACGACGGGCGTGGATCTGCCGGCGGAGACAAAGGCACTGCTGGCCGCGAAAAAGAAAAGGGCATCTCCGCCAGGATTTTCCGCGTTTCTCATGGTTCATGAAGAGCGCTACATCCAGGCGCGTAAGCGCCTGTACATGACCGCCACACCGCGGGTGTACACCGAAAAGACCAAGAAGCGCCTCGAAAAGCATAAAGGGGGCATCTATTCGATGGATGACGAGCGGGTGTATGGCCCCGAATTCCATCGGCTGGGGTTTGATGAGGCCGTGCGCCAAGGGATCCTGGTGGACTTCCAGGTGCTCGTGGTCGTGATGGACGAAGACGCTATCAACCGCGTCGCGAATCTGGTGGTCCAAACCGAAAAAGGGGTGGCCATCAAATCCGAGTATGTTGCCCAGATTCTGGGGGCCTGGAAGGCCCTCTCCAAGACGGATATCCACCGGGAGGACGGCGCCGAGGCCTTTCCCGCCAATGACCGGGACCCCTTGCGCAGCGCTGTGGCCTTCGCGCAAAGCATCAAGAAATCCCAGGAACTCGAGAAGGCCTTCTCTCAGGTGGTTGATCAATATCTGGCCTACCAGGGGCGGACGGCGAATACCACGGTGGCCGTGCAGCATGTGGACGGCACGATGAGCGCCAATAGCCGTTATGCGGCCCTGAAGACGCTCCACGCGGCCGGACAGCAAACCGGGCATTGCCAGATCCTCACGAACGCCAAGTGCCTGTCCGAGGGCGTCGACGTGCCCTCCCTGGACGCCGTCTTGTTCTTCGATGCCCGCGACTCCATGGTGGACGTGGTGCAAGCGGTGGGGCGCGTCATGCGGCAAAGCCCGAGGACCGGGAAGAAGCAGGGCTACATCATTCTGCCGATTGGGATATCCGCCCAGGCTCTCCAAGGGAAAGAGCCCGGCGCGATCGAAAAGTTCGTGACCGAAAACTCGGCATTCCAGGGCGTCTGGAAGGTCCTCCGAGCCCTGCGCTCCCACGATGAGCGCCTGGTTGATGATTCCGAATACCGGAAACGCGTGACCGTGCTCTCCGGAGGGAGTGGCGGTGGAGACGGAGGCGGCCAAATCGACATCGTCTTTCCCGAGATCCCCATGGCCGAGATCAGCCGGTCCGTGTATGCGGTGATCCCGGACAAGCTGGGCGACCGGGAATACTGGGCGGACTGGAGTCGCGAAGTGGCCGATGTCGCCCGAAACATGACGGCCCGTCTGGGCGACCTCCTCTTGAATCACCCTGGCGCCAGCGAGGCCTTCTCCGGATTCCTGCGCGAATTGCAGTCCACCATCAACCCCGCGGTGACCGCCGACGACGCCCAAGACATGCTGGTCCAGCACCTGATTACCCGACCCGTGTTTGCCGCCCTGTTCCCCGATCAGGCTTTCGTGGACCGCAATCCGGTCTCGCAGGCCATGCAACGCACCATCGGCGTGCTCGACGAGCACGTCCTGACCCAGGAGGCCGAAGGGCTGCATGAGTTTTACGCGAGTGTCGAGCGGCGCGTGCAAAATGCCAAGAGCGACCAATCCAAACAGGATGTTGTCCGTAACCTGTACGACACATTTTTCCAGGCCGCCTACGAGAAGCTGGCCTCGCGCCTCGGTATCGTCTACACGCCAGTGGAGGTCGTGGATTTTATCCTGCACAGCACCGAGATCACCCTGCAAGAGCATTTCGGGGCCCATCTAACGGACAAGGGTGTGCAGATCCTGGACCCCTTTACCGGCACCGGAACCTTCATTGTTCGTCTACTGCAGTCGGGGCTCATCCGGCCCGAGAACCTGCCCTACAAATATGCCCACGAGATGCACGCCAATGAGATGGTGTTGCTCGCGTACTACATTGCGGCCATCAACATCGAGAGCGCCTATCATGCCCAGACGCACCAGTATGAGCCATTTGAAGGCATCGTACTGACCGACACCTTTCAGATGGATGAAGATCGGCGTCGAGTGGACCAGAGATGGAGTCGTCAGGATGGATTGGTGGGGGGATTTTCGAAAGAGAACAGCGAGCGTGTGAACCGCCAGAAGCGTCAGGACATCCGCGTCATCATTGGCAACCCGCCGTATTCGGCCCAACAGGAGAGCGAGAACGACAACAACAAGAATCTCGCTTACCCTACTTTGGATAGCCGCATCCGGGAGACCTATGCAGCCCAATCTAACGCCAAGCTCGCGAAAAACCTCTACGATTCCTATATCCGCGCCCTGCGCTGGGCTTCCGACCGGATCCAGAGCGACGGGGTTATCGCGTTTGTCACCAATGGCTCCTTTCTCGAGAAGAATTCAGCTGATGGTTTGCGGCTCTCCCTGGCTCAGGAATTTAGCCATCTATATATCCTAAATCTCCGCGGCTTCATTCGCGGCAAATCAGGGGACGAAGCTAAGCGAGAAGGCCAAGGGATTTTCGATATCATGACTGGGGTCGCTATCACCATCTTAGTGAAGGACTCTAACCATAAAGGTCCCTGCGAAATTCGCTACCATGATATCGGCGATTATCTCAATAAAGCGCGCAAGCTGGAATCCCTGCGCACCTTTAACAGTATTGCCAATGTTCCCTGGCAACTTATTGAACCCAACTCGGAAGGGGATTGGCTCAATCCGCGCGACCCGCTTTTTGATACCTTCATGCCCCTGGGCAGCAAGGATGACAAGTCCGCCCGAGTGGTCTTTTCGGTTTATTCGCTCGGCGTTGTCACCAATCGTGATGCCTGGGCCTATAACTTCTCGCGATCCCGTCTCGAAGCCAATATGTCCTCCATGATCGAGACCTATAACCGGGAGACGGCGCGGTATGCACAAGCCTGTGAGGGTCTCAGCAAGGACATGCGGCCGGAAGTAGAGGCCATCATTGACGCCGATCCGAAGCGCATTAGCTGGACGCATAATCTGAAGGCGGACGCAAAAGGGGGCAAGAAGTACGATTTGGATCCGGCATCGTTAACCGCGAGCATGTACCGTCCGTTTACGAAGGAGTGGTTGTATTTCAACCGGCGATTTAATGAGAGGGTCTACCAAATGCCCCGCCTCTTCCCGACGCCGGAGCATGGAAATGTTGTGTTGGTTATTTCTGGGATCGGGAGCAGGAAACCATTTTCCGCGTTGGCGACAAAAACACTGCCGGATTTGGAATTAATTGAGAAGGGTCAGTGCTTTCCCCTCCACTGGTACGAGAAGGCCGAGGACGCCCAAGACCCCGACCCTCGCGCGGATATGTTTTCCGACGAGGTCACCCCCGATACCCATGGCTATATCCGCCACGAGGCCATCACCGATGCGGCGCTGGCGGCGTTCCAAGACCACTACGGAGACAAGACCATCGGCAAGGAGGATCTGTTCTGGTACGTCTATGGGATCCTCCATTCCCCGGAATACAAAGAGCGGTTCGCCTCGGACCTCAAGAAGATGTTGCCACGCATCCCCTATGCCGGGGGCTTCTGGGCCTTTAGCCGGGCAGGACGCGCCCTGGGTGAATGGCACCTGCATTACGAGACCGTAGAACCCTATCCACTGACCGAGGACGCCTCACGGCCTCTCACGGACGGCGATTACCGTGTGACCAAGATGGCCTTTGGGAAAAAGGACGGCAAGCCGGATAAGGGCGTGATCGTCTATAACGCGCACCTCACCCTGCGCGATATCCCGTTAGAGGCCTACGACTATGTGGTCAATGGCAAGTCGGCCATTGAGTGGATCATGGAGCGCTATGCCGTGACCGTGGACAAGGACAGCGGGATCCGGAATGACGCCAATGACTGGTCGGAGGATCCAAGATATATTGTGGATCTGGTGAAGCGGGTGGTGAGGGTGAGTGTGGAGACGGTGGGGATTGTAAACGATCTGCCGTTATTGGGACATGACACACCCAGCCCTATTAAGGCGGAGCGTACTTAACGTGTAATAGATACGTGTGTTACTCCATACGTATCTTATTTCACAGAGCGTTAGGAGTCTTATTTGTGTATCTGAAAACAATACGCTTAAGGAATACGGGGCCAGTACAGGAGATCGAATGGCAAATGCCATTCGATGGTGAAAGACCAAAGCCGCTAATTCTGGTAGGGAAGAACGGTAGCGGAAAATCAACACTAATATCATTCATTGTGAATGCGTTGGTTGGGCTCAAGCAAAAGGTATTCGAGAATATCGAAGTAGAACAAGGGAAAGTCTACAGGATCCGGTCACCACTAGGCATAAATGGTGCTGCCAGCCACTACTTTGCGAAGCTCACCTTTGATAAGGGAGTGTCTTTAATCGAATGGCAATTAGACCGCCCAAAGCAGCAGTTTGGCACAGATGTAGATATGGTATCAATCGATCAAAGCTGGCGCCATATCCCTGCAAACGAAAATAGCTATTATTTACTTAATTTCGGTGATCTCGCACAACCTCATATACTTGAAGAGATGCTGAACAATACTAGCTTGCTGTTTTTTCCGGCAGATCGATTTGAGCCACCAGATTGGCTCAACCTGGAAAACCTATCAACAGACCTGAAGTTGCCGGATACCGAAAGAATAAAGGGTAGGACCCCGCGTAGGATTTTTGCAAAGAACCGGTTGAAGCCTACCCTAGAATGGCTAAACTCAGTCATCTTTGACATGCTGGTATTTGAAACCGTACCGTCGCCAGTGGCCGCAGGAAAGGCTTCCGCCCAAATTCATGGCCGTGTTGCGATTCCCGGTCCTGTCCATGCGGTTTTTGGGTCTGTATGTACTATCCTGCTGGGAGTTCTTTCTCAAGATCCAACAGATACTTTGCGGCTACAAATCAGCCAGCGCAAGGCACGATTCATTAGCGCTACGGTTTCACGCCAAGGGAGCGCTATAAGAACAATAAAGGATCTTATGAGCTTATCTGCGGGGGAAAGTGCGTTGTTCTGCTTATTTGCCTCTATAGTGCGTGATGCAGACCTGTCGTCAATGCAGTTTCAGTCACCAGCGGATATAAGCGGCATTGTCATCATTGATGAGGCGGACCTTCATTTACATATTAGCCTTCAGTACGATACCCTCCCGCGCCTAATTGCGTTATTTCCGAAAATACAGTTCATTATTAGCGTACATGCGCCTATGGTCGCAATAGGACTCGAAAGGGTCCTTGGTAGTGATGGGTTTGAGATACGACAAATGCCAACTGGCGAGCGGATTGGTACTGAGGGATACGCGGAATTTTTAACAGCGTTTCAGGTCTTTTCGGAGACTCAGAAGTTCCAATCTGTACTTCTCGCGAAAATTAACGAAACAGTCCTGCCAGCACTTCTTGTAGAAGGAAAGTCGGACATGATGTTGTTAAGGGTGGCATGGGAGAAACTGCACCCGGGAATACCGATACCATTCGAAGTGGTTCCATGCGGGGTTGAGGCAGATCCTGATAGACGAAATGGCGGCGCTGAGATGCTACGCCGCTGTGTTGAATTTTTGACTATCGTTAACGATAGACCTACTTGCGCTCTATTCGATAACGATCGAGCAGGGTTTGAGCAATTCAATGGTTTGAATGCAGGGTTTGGGCATGGCCTAGATGATTACCATAAGAAGCATAAGGTAAAGAACGCTCAAGCAGTTCTTCTGCCGATTCCATCTGGCCGGGAGGCGTTTGTAAACGCAAAGAAACGTTGTAACAGTTACTTGTCGATGGAACACTATTTTTCTGATGAAATTTTACGAGATAATGGGTTTACGCTTGACCCAATAGTGAATGGTTCGAACGTTTTTGAAATTGATGCCTCTGCAAAGGCAAAAGTGCATTTCGCGAACGCGGTAGAGAGTTTTGAGGCAACCGCCTTCTGCGAGTTCGCCATAATATTTGCGCGCCTTACGGAAATTGGGTTTATGGACGATTCGCATCCCGACTAATTACGGGACGCTGCGATACGGACACCTATGTTGCCATATCCAACTATGTGCAATTGTGGGTACCCAGGCATACCTGGGTACCGAGTATGCCGTTATTTTGTTCTTATGAGCAGTTCGAGCGTCCGATTTCTCTTACCCCAACCTCCCCACCAGATCCTCGGCCCTCAAATGCGTGTACCGCTTGAGCATCTGCAAAGTCTTATGCCCAGTGATCGCGGCGACCTCCATAGGGTTCAGGCCCTTCTCGAAGAGCCTGGAGGTCGCCTCATGCCGCAGATCATGAAAAGTCAGTCCCTCGACCCCGGCCGCCTTGCAGACCCGCTCGAAGGCCTGTGAGATCGAGTCCGGGCGCATACCCCACACGCGCCCGTCGATACGCCGGGGGAGCCCATCCAGGACACCCAGTGCGGCCGTCGACAAAGGCACCCGCCGGGGCGTCCCGGTCTTCGTTTCGGGGATCAGGAGCACCCGGGCCCGCCGGTCCAGGTGATCCCAGCGCATGGCCGCGATCTCGGATCTTCGCATGGCCGTCTCGATGGCCCAGGTAATGATCGGGCCGATCTCGCCCCCCTGGTCTTTTGCGGCGGCCTCGATAAGGCGTCGATGCTCATCATCGACAAGGCGCCGCGTCCTGCCGCCCGGGAGCTTGGGACGCTGGCCCCGGATTCGCTTGACGGGATTCCCCAGGGACTCCATGCCCCAGGCGGAGCCTGCGACCGTAAAGACGTGAGAGAGGAGGGCGAGATCGAGGCGGATGGCGTTGGCGCCCAGCCCTTCCGCTTGCCGACCCCGGATGAAGGTCGCGATGTCCGAGCCCTTGATGGACGCCAGGGAGCGACGGGCGATCGGGAGGGCGGTCAGAACCGCAATACGGTTCTTCTCGCGCGCCACCGTCGAGGGTT
>JAPTWT010000293.1 GCA_028064935.1 Gammaproteobacteria bacterium
CCTTCGATTGTAGTGAATATTGCTTCAATTTTCACAGGGAAGCTATATTGGCCATGCTGATCAATAGCATGGCGAGATCGAGTTTTTTGTGCATATCAACTTTCTCGTTTAACATAAGGTATATGAGGCAATTTTTCTCGAAGATCGGGAGAACGACAATAAACACAAACAATTTTGCTCGCTGCCTTTGGCCGTGAAAACGTTTCATTCTTTTATTATGCATAATTTTTTCCAGAATTGACGATGTTGAGGGTATAAATAATATCATGGCATGGCTAGCTCGGCTTTTGATGTTCAAATGCAGTGAGTGCACTCGAATTGGAGCTGCCTTTGGTATCCAGCGCACTACCTTAGTAAGGCTTTCCTGGTCGCGTATCCGGAAACAATGACTTCAGAAAAAACGAGATGACTGGCGTTAGTGAGATCTACATCCGGTATCGCCGCTGGTGGCGGGCAAAAAGGCGTGAATGCTAGACCAAAGTATCAAGGGCCGGACGGAGGAATAAATTCGGATGCTGCCGACGAGCGGCGGACAACAGCCTAATTTTGAAAGTCTGGCGTTTGACTGGCCACGCTTGCCGCTTTTTTGATTTTGGCTCCATGCCGAATGGCAAATTTGGTTGGGAGAATAGGCTCGGCCAGCACACGAGTGCTGGCCGAAAGAAAACATCGACCTGTTCTGTTCGGCCGGCAACGGGCCTAGATTTTGCGCGAAAGAAAGCCCGTTAGCTCGAATGGTGGTGCCTATGGTGTCGGGTATATGGCGTTCAGAAACCAAGCGGGAGAATGCATGAACTGTCGGCTTCTACACTAGCTTCCGCAAAGGCATGTTTCATGCGTCACCACTCCTAAATCGCGCGATCATTCCTCTCCCATTCCCGCTTGCAAGGATTTGCCTGCTCAGATCTTTTGAGGAGGCCGTTTTTCTCAATGTTGGCGTCGCCGCGCCTGCTGGGGCTTTACGGGAAGGAACCGTGTCGCCTTAGCCGATTGCATGGCCTTTGGGACGAATTTGTGGAGGATCTCGGGTCCGGCAACAGCAGTTACGCCATGATCTTATGTAGTGGCTGGTATGCGTACCCTGTTTATGCTGGTGGAGGATCTTTGGAAGATACGTTTCCGGGGCTATTAGGTTGGAGGATTCGCAGAGCAGATAAGGACGCAGGAGGCCTAGAAGTTGCACGGTTTTCGCGACGCTGCGGAAACGAGACAGGCTTGGTACCGGATTCCACGCTAGGAACCATGAACGTTTGGCTTGGTACTATCCTTGGCCCATTCTCCCCAAGGCTGCATCCGATCGGCGCCGACCGTTGCAGGTTTCGTCTGTCTGTGGTTGACGGCAGCTCTGAGATAGGCGCTTGCCGGACAAGATTGTCCCGTTCGGTGAAGTGATGAGAACTGCATGGAGGTAAATTGAGATGAACGCGCCGACTTTGACTGACGGATTCCACCTCGTAACAGACGCTCTGAGGCTGAACGGAATCGACACGATTTATGGGGTTGCAGGTATCCCGATTACGGACTTGGCTCGACTGGCTCAGGCTCAGGGGTTTCGGTACATCGGCTTCCGCCATGAACAATCCGCCGGTAATGCGGCGGCGATTGCGGGGTATATTACCCAGAAGCCCGGTGTCTGCCTTACAGTGTCCGCGCCAGGATTCCTAAATGGATTGGTGGCGCTGGCGAATGCTACAACGAACTGTTTCCCAATGATTCTAATCAGCGGCTCGAGCGACCGCGCAATCGTCGATCTCCAGCAAGGTGACTACGAGGAACTCGACCAAATGAATGCCGCGCTGCCGTACGCCAAGGCAGCGTATCGCGTAAACAGGCCTCAAGACATCGGCATTGGCGTTGCGCGAGCAATCCACGCGGCGGTATCTGGTCGGCCAGGCGGCGTTTATCTTGATCTTACTGCGGAAGTGCTCGGAGCGACGCTTGATGCGGCGGTGGGTAAGGAATCCCTGATTAAGGTGGTTGATCCTGCGCCAAGTCAGATCCCGGCTCCGGAATCGATTAAAAGAGCATTGGATCTTCTGGCGTCGGCGCAACGCCCCCTCATTCTTCTTGGGAAAGGGGCCGCCTATGCTCAGGCCGACAAAGAGATTCGTTCGTTTGTCGAGTCCACAGGTATTCCTTTCTTGCCGATGTCGATGGCAAAAGGACTCTTGCCCGACAATCATCACCAGTCGGCGGCTGCTGCCCGATCATTTGCTATTGGCCAGGCTGACGTTGTGATGCTGGTTGGAGCTCGTTTGAACTGGCTTCTCTCACACGGTAAGGGGCCGCTGTGGTCGCAAACCACGCGCTTTGTGCAGGTTGATATTTCACCCACCGAGATCGACAGCAACCGCGCGATTGCAGCGCCGGTTGTCGGTGACATCAAGTCGGCGATGTCGGCCTTCCTGGCAATGCTTAAGCCTGGGCAAATTCGCCCTAATTCTGCCTGGATTGATGCGATTGGCGAGCGCAAAAAGGTTAATATTGAGCGCATGGCCGCAC
>JAPTWT010000050.1 GCA_028064935.1 Gammaproteobacteria bacterium
CTGGACGATGCGCGCCGTTGGGGGGATGTGGGTCTCGAGTGGGCGCGCCGCCATCCCGAAAGCGGCGCGGTGTTCTTCGAGACGAATGTGGCCGAGCTCGCCGCCGGGCGCGGTTTCGCCGGCGCCTGGGAGGTGCTCGGTGCGCTCGCCGATCTCGCCCATGAACGCGGCCTGCCCGCAAGCCTGGCGCTGCCGGGGGCGATCAAGGTGCGCGCGCTCCTGGGGACCGAGGGGCTCAGGGCGTGGTTGACGCGCGGGGCCGACGTCCTGAAGGCCGGACGCCTGCGCGGCGAGGCCTTTTTCCGCTTGGAGGGGTCGGACAGCGATGAGGCCCTGAGGGCCGTGCTTCCGGGATTCCGCACCGCGGAGCATGAGCGCTTCCTGGCACTCGTCGCGCGCGCCGCGTTTGGCGTGACCCCGGCGCTCGCGCCCGCGGGTCTTACGGTGGGGGCCCCGGCCTTCGTCGAGACCGACGGCCGTGTGCTGTTCGTGCCGCCGGCGTTTCCAAGCCGCGAGCAGGCGCTCGCCGCGCTCTTGCACCATGCCGGCCACCTGCACTTTGGGACCTATGAGCAGGGGGCCATCGAGCGGCTGTTCGCCCTGGCCGGAATGGCGCATCCGCCGTTGGATGCCGACCAGCGCGTCACCTGGCGGCCGTTGTTTGCGCTCTTCGGCGCCGATCTCGTGCGTTTTCAGGTCTTGTTCGATCTGTGCGAGGACTTCCGCATCGATGCGCGCGTCCAGGCGCTGATGCCCAACCATGTCCCGCGGCTTTGCGCTCTGGCCACCACCCGCCCCGAAGGTCCGGCGGGCGCCTATTTCGATCTCGCGCGCCACAGTCTCCAGGTGCTCGCCGGACAGGTGCCTCCTTCCGGCCCGTGGGCGAGGCTTCTTGCCCCCGATGCCGACCTCACCACCGCCTGGGTCGAGGCGCGCGCGCTGTATGAGGGGTCCGCGCTCCCGGCGTTGAGTCTCGCCAGTCGTGACGCCGCCTACCTCCCCGGGCGGTCGCCTAATCACGCACGCCCTGTCTATCCGCGTGCGACGGGGCGCGAAGAGGCGCCAGAACCCGATGCCGATCCTCGCGCTACGCCCACCACCGAGCCGGGCGCGGCGCGTCCAGCCCCGGTCAGTGCCGGTCATGACCCGGACATGGAGCTCCCCCCCGAGGATACGAGCGGTTCGGGTGGTCGGGTCGGCGTCGGCAAGCCCCAGCCGGCCGCGGGCGGCGCGCGTCGCCGCCGACTGCGGCCGCCGGGAGAGGGTCTCCCCTACCCGGAATGGGACTATCGCGACAACACCTACCGGCGCGACTGGACGCGCGTAGTGGAGCGTGCCCTGGTGGAGCGGGATCTCGCCTGCGCACACGCGCTTATGGCCCGCCATGCCCCGGTCTTGCAGCGGCTCAAGCGTGCTATCCAGGCCGAGAAGCCGCGCCGCGTAGCGCCGCAACGACGCCAAAACGAGGGCGAGGAGCTCGATCTCGACGCGGCCGTGGAGTATGTCACCGACCGGCGCACCGGGGCCCGGCCGGCGCCGCGCATCTATCGCCGACGCCGCCACCTGGTGCGCGACACCGGGGTGTTGCTGCTCGCCGATCTTTCGACCTCCATCATGCAGCAGGCCGCCGATGGCGAAGGCCGGGTGGTGGACCGCATGAAGGCCGCGCTCCTGCTGTTTGCGCGCGCCCTGGAGGAGGTCGGCGACTACTATGCCATCGCCGGGTTTGCCTCCAAGTATCGCGATGCCGTGAGCTATTATCCGATCAAGGATTTCGCGCGGCGCCTGACGCCCGAGACCGAGGCCATGCTCGGCGGACTCTCCGGGCGCCTTGCCACCCGCATGGGGGCCGCCATTCGCCATGCCTGCGTGCGGTTCGGCGAATCCCCGGCGGCGCGCCGCCTGCTGCTCATCCTCTCGGACGGCCGCCCCGCCGATTATGATGACGGCGGCGATGAGCGCTATCTCCACGAGGACACGCGCATGGCGGTGAAGGAGGCGGCGGAGCAGGGCATACACGCGTTTTGCATTACGCTCGATGCCTCTGGTTCGGCCTATCTGGAACGTATCTTCGGGCGCGGCCATTTTCTGGTGATCGACCGACTCGATGACCTGCCACGGCGTCTGCCGCAGGTTTATCTCAGGCTGCGCCGGGGCGCGTGACGGGTCGGCCCGCGACCTTGGCCTAGAGGGCCAGCGCGCGGCTGCGGTCGAGCAGGCGGAAGCCCTGGAGCGGGGCGTCAAGGCCACGACTAAAGGCGATGACCTTGAAGAGCTCCCCCATCTCGTGCGGGAGCGTGAGGCGCTTGATCGCCTGGCGCGCAAGCAGGGCCGCGCGTTCATCGGCGGGCATGTCATCGCCGATACCGAGCGCGAGCAGGAACGCACCCTGGCTCGTATAGCCGGCGAGGTCGAGCCCGAGGGCGCGCGCGGCGCGCGCGGCGGCCGTGAAGTCCACATGGACGGTGATGTCCTGAAGGCCCGGCAGGATCAAGGGGTCGGGGTGCGCATGCTGGCGAAAGTGACACATGAGTGTCCCTTGGCGGCGCTGCGGATGGTAGAACTCGGCGCGCGGGAAGCCATAGTCGATAAGCAGGATCACGCCGTGCCCGAGATGCGCCGAGGCCTGCTGAAGGAAGGCGTCGACGCCCGGCAGGATCTCGGATTCATAGCCGTCGGCGAGCGCCAGATCGGCAAGCGCGGCGGTCATTTCCCGATCCGCCGGACCTTCACGGACGGCCAACGTCCCGGTGTCGTCGCGTACCACGAACAGCGGATGGGCGCGGCCTTCGCGCATGCGAAATCGCTGCGCCGGGAGCGCATCCAGGAGTTCGTTGGCGACGATGATCACGGCCTCGTCATCCGGCCAGTCGGCGACCACCGACACGCGGTCGGCCCACTGCGGGATCTCGGAGGCCACGCGTGATTGCGCCTCGTCGCGTCGCTTCGCGCTTCGCTCTATCATCCAGTAGCGGTCCGGGAGTCGGCCGACGCGCCCCAGGGCCTTCAGGGTATCCACCGCCAGCTGGCCGTTTCCCGAGCCCACCTCCATGATGGCGCCTTTGCGATCGGCGAGGATCGCTGCCCACTGGTGGGCGAGGATCTCGGCCATGTGCGCGGATAAGAGCGGGGCGGTGACATAGTCCCCGTGCGCCCCGAACACGGCCCGTGCGGCATAATAGCCGCATTCATGGTCATAGAGCGCCCATCCCATATAATCGATGAACGCCAGCGGACCGCGCGCGAGCAGCGCGTCGAGGGCCTGTTCGTGGCGTACGAGCGCGGCGTGCTCGGCGGGCGCGAGTGTCGCCCAAGGGGGGAGGGCAGGGCTTGGCATCGTTAGGGAGGTCTGAACGTTGATGAGGGAATATTGTGGCACACGAGGAGGGATCGATGCAGGGGTCGTGTGAGCCCGTGGTCCTGGTGACCGGCGGCGCGCGCCGTTTAGGGGCTGCGATCGTGCGCCATCTACACGCGCGCGGCCTGTCCGTCGTCGTGCACTATCGGTCGTCGACCGACGAGGCGCGGCGCCTGCAGGCGGAGCTCGAGGCGTTGCGGCCCGGTACGGTGGCCCTGGTGGCCGCCGACATCCTGGCGCCGGATGCCCCGCGGGTATTGGTCGAGGCCGCGCTCGCGCGCTTCGGGCGGCTCGATCTGCTCGTGAACAATGCCTCGACCTTCTACGAGACGCCCCTCGATACCGCAGGCTACGCGCACTGGGACGATCTCATGGGCACCAATCTGCGCGCCCCCTTCTTTCTTTGCCAATCCGCCGCGCCCCACCTCGCCGCGCGCGCCGGCGCCATCGTCAACATGACCGATATCCATGCCCACCGGCCGCTCAAGGATTTTCCGATCTATAGCGTCGCCAAGGCGGGTCTTGCCATGCTCACGCAGTCCCTGGCGCGGGAACTGGCGCCGCGCGTGCGCGTGAACGGGGTGGCGCCGGGCGCCATCCTCTGGCCGGAGGTGGGCGCCGATGAGGCGGAGCGCGCGCGGGTGCTGGCGCGCATCCCGCTGCATCGTACCGGCGCGCCCGAGGATATCGCGCGTGCGGTGGCGTTTTTGCTGCTCGACGCCCCATACGTCACCGGCCAGATCCTGGCGGTTGACGGCGGACGGTCGACGATGCTCTAAGGTATGCCTCAACCGAAGTGGTAGGTGGCGCCCAGGAGCACGGAGTTGATGTCGAGATCATGGCCGTTGACGGCCATGGCGCGATAGATGCGGTATTCAAGGCGTAGGCCGATATGAGGCCTCAGGCGATAGGAGACGCCGAGGCCATAAAACTCCTGATGCAGTTCCTCGAGTATGTCGTTTTGCGCGGAACGGCCCGTAACCCGATGCTCACCGCCGCCGCTCGTGCCTATCGTCGACCAGTCCACGAAGCCGAGACGTCCATAGACGCGCAGCCGGCGTCCGAATCGCGGTCCCGCGGTCAGTGACACGTCGACATTGTTGATCACATTCGTGTAGGGCTGGCCCTGATCGCTGCCGCTCCAGCGACCAAGGCGATTATAGCCGGCCTCCACGCTAAACCAGGAGTCGATGGCGTAACCGGCGTAGATCCCGGCGCTCGCGGAGCCACCGAGGCCCTGGATGTTGGAGGCGCCGACATTGGCCCCGGTATAGAAGCCGGCGGCATGGGCGGCGGAGAATGATAAGGTACCGATCAATGCGGCGATGGCCGTGCGGTATGTCTTGGGCATGAAGCAATGATCCTTGGGCAATAGGATAGATAGGAGCACTCCCCCAAACGGCGTCGGCTATGAGGAAGCGGGTGATGCGCTATACCAAAAGCAGAGGCGACGATGTAAGGTTACAGCGGTCGGGTCGGTGTGGCAAAGGATGGTGGGCGTAGCCGCTCACCGCAGGCCGGATTCGGGGACCTGCCTTGGGCGCCGCAAGCGCGCGGTGGCGATTCGCGTAGACTGATTATGGTTCCGTCATTCTCGATGAATTCTGGCGCAATACGCTCGGACCGGCACGAATACCGACATCGATCAAGGGTCGATCCGGCGCCGCTCTATCACAAGCCCGACCTGACCCGCGCCGCGGATCGCCCCGTGTTTATCGAGCCGCAGCCGCAGCCATGGGACCGGGAATTCCCGCAGGATGAGTCCCGCCACGCGCTCAGCCAAGGTCTCGACGAGGCGAAACTCCGAGGCCTCCACGAACGCGATGACGCGTTTCGCGACCGCCTTGTAGTCGAGGGTGTCGCGTAGGTCATCGGAGGTCGCGGCCGCGCGGATGTCGACACCCATGTCGAGATCAAGCACGATCGTCTGTCGGGTCTGGCGCTCCCAGTCCCAGATCCCGATGATGCAATCCACTCTCAGATCGTGTAAATACAGCACATCGCCACTGTCTTGGGGAACGCCGTCACGCATATCTCGATATGGGCCTATGTTTTACCGGGGCTTGCCTATCTCCTCGGTTCGCTGTCCACGGCCGTTGTGACAAGCCGCCTGCTGGGGTTGCCCGACCCGCGCCACGCAGGCTCGGGAAATCCCGGGGCAACCAACGTATTGCGTCTCGGGGGCAAGAAGGCCGCCATTATCACCCTAATAGGCGACGTCCTCAAAGGGGCGCTCCCGGTGATGCTGGCGCGGCTTCTTGGGGTGGCGCCGTGGATCGAGGCCTTGACCGCCTGGGCGGCGCTGCTCGGACATGTCTATCCGGTGTTCTTCCGTTTTCATGGCGGCAAGGGGGTTGCCACCGCCCTCGGGGTGCTCACGGCCATCAACCCGGTTGCCGGGGCGGGATTGCTCGGGATCTGGCTCGTGGTGGCGCTGATGTTTCGCTATTCGTCGCTGGCGGCGCTCACCGCCGCCGTGGCCGCGCCGTTCCTGATGGCCGCCACCCTGCGCCCGCATATCGGGCTCTTCTTTGCGATGACGTCGGCTATGAGCCTCTTGTTGTTGTGGCGCCATCGCACCAATATCCGCAATCTGCTCGCCGGGCGCGAGACCAAGATCGGCGCTAAGGCGGCGAAAGCTCGCTGAGCGGCCAGCGCGGGCGTACCCCGAAGCCGCCGTCATCGGTCTGCCCGGCGGCAAGTCGCAGGCAGCCGGCATAGGCGATCATCGCCCCGTTGTCGGTACAAAACGCCGGACGTGGATAGTAAAGGGTGGCGCCGAGCGCGCGCACCTCATCTGTGAGCCGTTCGCGCAATTTTTGGTTCGCCCCGACCCCGCCGGCAATGACGAGGCGTTCATGGCCGGTCTCTATCAGGGCCCGCCGGCACTTCACGGCCAATGTGTCGACGATCGCCTCCTGCAGGGCGCGCGCGAGGTCGCAGCGCCGCTGATCATCCAGCGGCTGCTCCTGGGAGGCCAACAAAAGCGCGGTCTTGAGGCCGCTGAAGCTGAATTCGAGCCCTGGGCGGTCGAGCAGCGGCCGCGGCAGTCTCAGCCCGATGTCGCGGCCCTCTGTGGCGGCGGCACTGATGGCCGGCCCCCCGGGATAACCGAGACCCAGGACCTGTGCGCTTTTATCGAAGGCCTCGCCCGCGGCATCGTCGCGCGACTCGCCCAGGATCTCATAGCGCCCGAGCGCGCGCACGTCGGCGAGGAGGGTATGGCCCCCTGAGACCAGCAGGGCGAGAAACGGAAAATCCGGGGCGTGGGTCTCCAGTCGCGGTGCCAGCAGATGGCCTTCGAGGTGGTGGATGCCCAGTGCCGGTATGGCGAGCGCGAAGGCCAGCGCCCGTGCCAGTGTCGCCCCCACCAGTAGCGCCCCGGCGAGGCCTGGCCCGGCGGTGTAGGCGATGGCATCAAGGTCGGTGGGCGTCACCTGCGCATCGTGCAACAGGGTGTCGATGAGCGGCAGGAGCTTCTGGATGTGGTCGCGGGAGGCGAGTTCGGGCACCACCCCGCCATAGATAGCGTGACTGATCTGGCTAAAGAGCGCATGGGCGCGCAGACCGGTGTCGTGGTCATAGAGGGCCACGCCGGTGTCGTCGCAGGAGGTCTCGATACCGAGCACGAGCATGGGGTGGCCCTTAGGGTTCAGGAAACGACGAAGCTTACCGCCGGTCCGCGTCCGCCACCAGCCAGCTGTCCGCGGTCTCAGGGCGCAGTCCTCGTGACCTCTCTCTGTATTGGCGCGATATAAAATTGGTAAGCGCACGCCTACATAAGTCGCCATCGGCCGCCCGCGGGCGGCGATCGGCGAAGCCATGGGCTAAAACCAAGGGCTTTATGTACAAATCGCCCGGTGCGCGTTAGAATCCGCCGTTTACTAAGGGCCGTCGGCTCAACTATTCAAGCGAGGTGTATTGCGTCTATGCCATCGGTGCGCGTCAAGGAGCACGAGCCTTTCGAGGTTGCGCTGCGTCGTTTTCGCAGGTCATGTGAGAAGGCGGGTGTCTTCGCCGAGGTTCGTCGTCGCGAGTTCTATGAGAAGCCGACGGCGGTTCGCAAGCGCAAGGCGGCGGCGGCGCGCAAGCGCGAACTGAAGAAGATCGCCCGCGTGGCTCAGCGCGCCAACAGGCCGTTCTAACGACCCATGACGCTGAAGGAGCAGATCGCCGAGGACATGAAGACGGCGATGCGCGCCAAGGATGTCTCGAGGCTCGAGGCCATCCGTATGCTGAGGGCCGCCATCCAGCGCCGCGAGGTGGACGAACGGGCGTCGTTGGATGACAGTGGGGTGCTTGCCGTCCTGGAGAAACTCGTGCGTCAGGGCCAGGAGTCCATCCAGCAGTTCAGTGCCGCGGGCCGCGCAGACCTCGTGGAAAAGGAGGAGTCGGCGCTTGCCGTGTGGTCCGCCTACCGGCCGGCCCCCTTGTCCGCGGGCGAGATCGAGGCCCTTATCCAGGAGGCCGTGGCGCATACCGAGGCCACTTCGATCCGGGACATGGGTCGCGTGGTGGCGCATATCAAGCCGCGCGTGCAGGGCCGCGCCGACATGGCCGCGGTCAGCGCGCGTATCAAGGAGCGATTGAGTTAGGGACAGGCGTCTGTCTTCCGGGTGCGGGCGCCCAGGGAGGCCCTTTTGGCCGCTAAGATACCGTCGTCCTTTATCGATACCGTGCTCGCGCGCACGGATATCGTTGAACTGGTCAGCGGGCGTGTGCCGTTGCGCAAGGCAGGCCGGGACTATAAGGCCTGCTGCCCGTTTCACGAAGAGCGGACCCCCTCATTTACGGTGAGTGCCGACAAGCAGTTCTATCACTGCTTCGGTTGCGGGGCGCATGGATCCGCGATCGGGTTTCTGATGGCCTATGAGCGATTGGGCTTCGTCGAGGCCGTGACTGAGCTTGCGCACCGCGCCGGCCTCGAGGTGCCGCAGGACGGTCGCCCGGCGGCGCCTGCGGGGCCGGATCTGCGGCCGGTGCTGGCGGCCGCCGCCCGTTACTACCAGGAGGCCTTGCGTCACCATCCGGCGGCGGAGCGCGCGCGCACCTATCTGAAGGGGCGGGGCATAACGGGCACGGTCGCCAAGGACTACCAGCTGGGCTACGCCCCACCGGGATGGAACGGGCTTCTGAGCACCCTGGCCAAGGACTTCGAGCCGGCGGTCCTGGAGCGCGCTGGGCTTGTCATTGCCCGTGACGGGACGACCGGGTTCTACGACCGGTTTCGCGACCGCGTGATGTTTCCGATCAGCGATGCCCGGGGACGCGTCATAGGCTTCGGGGGGCGAATACTCGACCAGGGCGAGCCCAAGTACATGAACTCCCCGGAGACGGTATTGTTTCATAAGGGGCGCGAGCTCTATGGGTTGCCGCAGGCGCTGGCGGCTATCGACAAGGTCGGGCAGGTGGTGGTCGTCGAGGGCTATATGGATGTCCTGGCGCTGTCCCAGTTCGGGGTGGCGCATGTGGTCGCGACCCTGGGTACGGCCACCACCCGCGAGCATCTCGAGCGGCTGTTTCGTTATGCGCCGGAGGTCGTGTTCTGCTTCGATGGAGATCGGGCCGGGCGCGAGGCCGCATGGCGTGCCCTGGAGCAGGCGCTGACGGTCTTGCGCGATGGTCGTCAGGCGAGCTTCCTGTTCCTCCCCGAGGGTGAGGACCCCGATACCCTCGTGCGTGCCGAGGGGCGCGACGGATTCCAAGCGCGGCTGCGGTCCGCGACGGAATTGCCGGAGTTTTTTTTCGAGACATTGTGTGCCCGTGCGGACCTTTCGCGGATGGATGGACGGGCGCGGTTGGTTGAACTTGCCAAACCCTTGTTGTCGAAGTTAGCAAGAGGCGCATTGTACGAGCTCATGATTGGCAGACTGGCCGAGCTTTCCGCGTTGAAGGTTCCGCAGGCCGCGGTGTTGGCGCCCTCACGCGCCGAGGATGCGGCGCCACGGCCCCAACCCCTAGCCCCGGTGCGTGGCGGCTCTCTGGTGCGTCAGGCCGTGGCCTTGCTTTTGCAATATCCCGCCCTCATTCAAGAGGTGGAGGAGCTTCCGCCCCCCGGTCGGCCCGGCATGGACGTCTTGGCGGCGCTCGTGGCGTTGCTGCGCGAGACCCCGGGGCTTACGACCGGTGCGATCGTCGAGCGGTTTGCCGATAGTCCGCACCGGGCGACCTTGGCGCGGCTTGCGGCCTGGGAGTATCCGTCATTGCTGCCCGATCACGAGGGGGTCATGCGCGACATCATGAGAACACTGAACGAACAGGCCCGCGCGGCGAAGGCCAAGGATCGTCATAGATATCTGATTAATAAAGGCAATCTGACTCCGGAAGAACAGGCCGAGGTGATTGCCTATCTACGCGATCGCAATATCGGGGCCTAGTGGTCACCACTACAAGATGTGCGCAGTCTGCTATAATTACCAGTTAATTTTTGAGTCTGAATCCAACTGAAACGGCACGAAGGGCGACCTTAATGGATCAAGAGACGCAACGCCTGCAGCTTAAGAAACTCATCCTTCAGGGTAAGGAGCAGGGGTTCCTGACTTATCGGGATATCAATGATCACCTGCCCGAGGATGTGCATGACGCGGATCAGATCGAGACCGTCATTAGCATGATCAACGATATGGGTATCGAGGTCTACGATCAAGCCCCGGACCCCGACACCCTGTTGATGAAGAATGATTCGGCCACGACCCCGGATGATGATGAGGTGGTGGAAGAGGCCGAGCAGGTACTGGCGTCGGCTGTCGAGGGCGAGTTCGGTCGCACCACGGACCCCGTCCGCATGTATATGCGTGAGATGGGTACGGTTGAGCTTTTGACGCGTGAAGGCGAGATCGATCTCGCCAAGCGGATCGAGGACGGTATCCGTCAGAGCACCGAGGCCATTGCGGCATGCCCGGCGACCATCGCCGAGGTGCTGCGGATGATGGAGCTCGTCGAGCAGGATCAGATGCGTCTTACGGACCTGGTCGTGGATTTCGTCGATCCCCAGGCCGTCGATGCGCCACCGCCTGCGGAAATCGACCGGGATGTGCGTGCCGTCGATGACGGCGACGAGGAGTCGGACGATAGCGACAATGTCGAGGCCGATGAGGACGGCGGCCCGGATCGCGAGGAGGCGCTTGAGCGCTTCAGCCGCATCCGCAAGCTGCACGCGGTGATCACGAAGGCCGCAGAGAAGAAGGGCTTCAAGAGTCCAGAGGTTGCAAAGGGGCAGGAGAAGCTCGCCGAAGAATTCATGGAGATCAAGTTCGTCTCGAAGCAGATCAATCGTCTGGTCGAGCATGTCCGCACGCTGGTCGACGAGGCCCGTGAGCAGGAACGATTGATCATGGAGGTGTGCGTCACCAAGGCGCGCATGCCCCGCAAGGTGTTCCTGAAGAGCTTTCCCGGCAACGAGACCAACCCGCGTTGGATCAAGAAGATCAGCAAGGGCGGCGAAGGCAACGCCGAGGTCATAGAGGCCAACATCGCGACGATCAATAGCGCGCAGGCGAAACTCGCCGATATCGAGGTGCGTGCCGGACTGCCGATAGCGGACCTGAAGGAGGTCAATCGGCGCATGTCCATCGGGGAGGCCAAGGCGCGGCGCGCGAAGAAGGAGATGGTCGAGGCCAATCTGCGGCTCGTGATCTCCATCGCCAAGAAGTACACCAATCGCGGCCTGCAGTTCCTGGACCTGATCCAGGAGGGCAACATCGGCCTCATGAAGGCGGTCGACAAGTTCGAGTACCGGCGCGGTTACAAGTTCTCGACCTATGCGACGTGGTGGATACGCCAGGCGATCACGCGCTCCATCGCCGATCAGGCGCGCACTATCCGCATTCCGGTGCACATGATCGAGACCATCAACAAGCTCAATCGGATCTCGCGCCAGATGCTGCAGGAGATGGGTCGCGAGGCGACCCCCGAGGAGCTCGCGGTACGCATGGACATGCCTGAGGACAAGATCCGCAAGGTGTTGAAGATCGCCAAGGAACCGATCTCCATGGAGACACCGATCGGCGACGATGAAGATTCGCATCTGGGCGACTTCGTGGAGGACACGAGCATCATGGCCCCGACCGATGCGGCGACCGTGGCTGGCCTCAAGGCTGCGACCCTTGATATATTGGACACCTTGACGCCGCGCGAAGCGAAGGTCCTGCGCATGCGCTTTGGGATCGGCATGAACACCGATCACACCCTGGAAGAGGTGGGCAAGCAGTTCGATGTGACGCGCGAGCGGATCCGCCAGATCGAGGCGAAGGCCTTGCGCAAGCTGCGTCACCCGAGCCGTTCCGAGCACTTGCGCAGCTTTCTCGATATGTAATCACCCTTTGCGGGCCTGTAGCTCAGTCGGTTAGAGCAGGGGACTCATAATCCTCTGGTCGAAGGTTC
>JAPTWT010000178.1 GCA_028064935.1 Gammaproteobacteria bacterium
CACGGGTTTCCCAACGCCAAATCGGAGCTTGACGCCCACTGTCCCAGTGGGCTGCAACACACCGTCGCACCCCTTCGGGGTTGCCGGTGTTCCGCGCTTCGCGCGGAGGGGGATTCCCGGATCATAGGTGGCACAGCCTCCGTAATTTCCATACGGGGTCAGCTTATGAAAGGTCCGGATCTATTCCCTATATATATGGAGCGTGCGGGATGATGACGATTAAGGGGCTGAGTGGTTCAAGCGCAAAGGGGATCGTCGATTATCTGGAGGGTCGCGAGATGGTCAAAGGTGAAGAGCGCGGCTACTATGCTGGCCGGGGCGCCCCTAGCGCCTGGGGCGGCAGCCTAGCCGCCGAGCTTGGCCTACAGGGTCATGTGCGTGCCAAGGACTTTAAGATGCTCCTTGAAGGGCGCTTGCCGGACGGCACGTGCTTCGGTACCGACGGTGTCGAGAAGGACGGCCACCGCCGTATGGCTGTCGACTTGACGTTTTCAGCCCCGAAGAGCGTCTCCGAATATGCCTTGTGCCAGGCCTCCCCCGAGATGCGCGACGCAATCCTCGCCGCCCACGACCGATGCGTGGCCCGCGCCATGGCGCGCATCGAGAAAGATGTCGTGTGTGCGCGGTACGGAAAAGCTGGTCACGAGGTCGTGAAAACCGGCTCCATGATCTGGGCGGCCTTCCGCCATGAAGATGCGCGCCCGGTCGATGGCAAGGTGGCCCCACAGATCCACACGCATGCTGCGGGGCTCAACGTGACGCGAGGTCGGAACGGCGAATTGAGGGCGTTAGACCTGCAGTTCGGGGAGGACGGGGTGAAACTGCAAGGCGCTGGGTATCGCGCGGATCTCGCCCAGGAGCTGCGCGATCTTGGCCTATCTCTTCGCAAAACCGAAGAGGGCTTCGAATTGGCCGATGTGTCGGATGAGCAGATCGAAGCCGGGAGCCCCCGGCGCCAACAGATAGACACTGACCTTGAAGGCAAGGGGCTGACCCGTAAGAACTCCACGGGCGCCCAACGAACCGCCTCCAATCTTTCCACCCGCGAATCCAAAAAACAGGCGACTCAAGATGAGCAGCGCTGGACATGGCGGGCCCTTGGCCGGGCTATCGGTCTCAATGTGCCCGATCCGGTGCCGCCCCAAGAACCCCTGCCGCCACCGGGTGTCGCTGAAGCGCTGGCACATGCCACCGACCATCTGTCCGAGCGGTCGTCTGTTATCCATAAGCAATCGGTCAAGTTGCAGGCACTGCTGCACGGCATGCATGCGGGCGTGACGGTCGATCTTCTCGATAAAGAGATCGAGCATGCCCAGGCCAATGGGCATCTTATTGACGCCGGCGCTGGGCGCCTCGTCACCCGTGAGACCTTGGAGCGTGAGGCCAGCAACCTGGCCGCCGTGTCCGCCGGGCGCGGCGCCATGGTTCCGCTGACCGATGAGGTTGGCGCCGAGGCGCGCATCGCCGCTCGGGAGGCCATCGAGAGATCCGTACGCCCCGAGTTTGCGTTTTCGGCAAGCCAACGACGTGCCGTCATTCGCATCCTCGCAACCGATGATCAATTCATTGTGGTTCGAGGCGCCGCAGGGGCCGGTAAGTCTACCTCGTTAGCGGCAGTTGCGGATGAGGCGCGTGCGCGCGGATATCGTGTCGTCGGCACGGGTCCGAGTCAAACGGCCGTGGACGGCACCAAAGATGTGAATCCGGATGATGCGCGGGTTTTGGCTTCGTTCAATGTGCGCGAGGAGAAAGACCCCACCCCGCGCGTCATTCTTCTTGATGAGTGCGGGATGGTCTCTAGCCGCGACATGCAAGCGTTTCTCGAAAAGGTGCGACCACAGGATAAGGTCGTGTTCGTTGGCGACGACCTCCAGCTCGCAGCCGTCGAAGCCGGATCGCCCATGTCCCAGTTCATGAAAGAGAAGGTCGTCGAGGTCGTAGAAATCGACGAGATCGTCCGACAGAAAGACGCGGGCTTGCTCGCCGTTGCCACAGCCTTCGCGCACGGACGTAACGAGGAAGCCGTGCAACTCGCCGCCCCTTACATGACCACCGTTACTGTCACGGACACAGACTACGAAGCCGCCGAATCCTCTAAGGCTGACGCTAAGCCGGTAAACGGTCCCCTGCCAGACGCAACGCGCAGCATGCTCAATCTCGTCAAGACCATCCGCAAAAAACACAAAGACATCCCCGCGCCATCCGCCAACGATTTCAAAACCGTCCGCGAATGGCTTGATACTCACTCAAAGACGGAACTCGGTTTCGAGGCTAAGGTACTCGCGCCGCAAAACGTCCGCATGCATGCGATTGCGCGGGAGACGGCACAAGCGTATCTCGAATTGTCGCAAGGCGAGCGCGACAAGACGCTTGTCTTGGCCGCAACAAATGAAATGCGGAGGGCTATCAATGAGAAGGTCAAAGCCGGTTTGCAAGAGCAGGTGCCGGAAGGCGCGAATACAGCATCCGTCACAGTAACGGCACTGGATAAGAGTCAATGCACGAAGGCGCAGTTGCGCGAGGCCATCAACTACAAGGAGGGGATGATCTTGCGCGTGCCCGAAGGGCGCGGACGCGCAAAAAAGGTCGTGGACTGGACCATTACGGCATCAGACCCAACTCGAAACACTGTGACCGCCCGAAATCGAGAAGGCGAAGAAAAGACCTTCCGTCCGCGCGAATTAAATCCGAAGGAAACCGGCCTATATACGCCACGGCAATTGGACCTTACGGTCGGCGACCGCGTTGTGTTTACAGAGAACCGCCGTAACGATGGCTATCAAAATAATGAGACGGGTACGGTAGTCAATGTTGCGACCGATAAGGTCACGATCCGAAAGGATGACGGTAAGACCGTTGACCTTGCGGCGACGGACATGCATGCCGTTGACCACGGTTGGGCCGTGACAGTTCATAGGTCGCAAGGCAGAACCGTGGACCGCGCGTTTGTTGCCGGTATGGCTTCTAAAATGGCCACGGCCGCACTCGCCTATGTGGCGTGCTCGCGGGAACGATGGCATCTGCGGATCTTTACCGATCACGTCAAGAGTTTGCAGAAATCGTGGGCGAAGGTCGCTGAAAGAGAGACGGCCAAAGATGCTGTGGCGAAGGCTGCACAGGCTAAGGAGACCGCGCCCTTAGAGGCCGCCCGTGCGGCCGTGCGGGCAGGGAAGGAGATCGGTGATGACGGCACAGATAGCGGCGGGACGGGCACGGGCGCCGGCACCGGCGGGGGTGGCCAGGGCGACAAAACGGAGGCGCCGGAACCCGAGAAGATGCAGGACGAAGCACACAAACTGCCGCCAGCGCCCCCGCCGCCGCCTGTGCTCGAGAAAGAAAAAGAGAAAGAACGGGAATTGGGAGACTCCTATGGCTGGTGAATTTCCACGCGGGGTCATTAGTGAAGGTACACAAAACGCAATGGAGGTAGTGGTCATGTCTAGGAACGTCCATTTTGATTTTTGGGAAGAGTTGCCAAGTTTTTGTGGCCCGCGCATTCCGTCAGGGTTGCGCATCCGTCGCCTCGTCGACGCGCAAAACCGGCAGGACGAGCAAGCGCGGCGCGATGAGATTGCGCAATGGGTCGTGAGGTGGCGGGAGGCATGCGAGGCCGCTGGCGGCAACCCGCAACCACGGTCGTTTATGGTCGTCCGCCGTGCGCGTTCGGATGCATATATAGATCAGATGTATGCGAGGTACGGATCGGAGCGATGCATAGGTCTGGGGATGCGCAGGGAGGACCAAAAATGGCTTTCCTAAACGTCAGCATGCGATCCATCAAACAAGCACAACGCGAACGGGCGGCATTAGAGCGGCAAGCGGTCGCGCTTTTCCGGTCGCTCCTGAAATCCGAGCGCAACCGTGCAGGCGCCGGTGCGCGCCTTCTATCTCCCCGCGATCGGGAGGCGATGGCGAGGCGCGTCAAGACCGTCGAGACCGAGATCCTGAAACTGCGCAGGCAGATTCGCAAACTCGGGGCGGGTCGGTGATGGCCGCCCCAGCGGAGACCTTCGCTGCGGTTGACCACGATGCCGTCACGGCGGCGGCATCGAGGTTCTATCGGCACATCCGGCGATGCGGGCACTGCTGCCTGATGTCCGAAAAGCTATGTAAAACCGATTGCGCGATGAGAAATATAACGCGGTCATGCAGAAGTGGAGGAGATGAGCCATGGACGATCAGCAAACAGCAACCGGCAGTGACATCAACTGGTCTTCGTCAGAGCGCCCTACGGTCGCCGTTTTGTGCGCGGCTGTGGGCGCGGCGGCTGGGTACGTCGGCGGACTGGAGGGGCTGTTATGGTGGGTCGGGAGCCCCCTCACGCCGGTGCGCGAGATCCCGACGTGGATCTGGCATATCGTTCGTACTTATGGCGTCGTGCCGCCTGTGGTGGGCGGTTGGATCCCTGCCGCCCTGGCGGCCGGGCTCGGGATTGTCTGTGGGATCGGCGGATGGATCGTGTCTACTCGGTCCAACATCAGGCACATTCGAGGTCTCCAGATCCACACGAGCGCCCGACGCGCGGCCCGCACGTTTAGGCCGTTCCAGGGCAAGCTGCGGGGTGTCCCCATACACCCGACAGTCAATATCGGCGAGCATCAAGAATGCAGGCACATTTTTGTATTGGGCGGGGCCGGTGCAGGTAAGACAACCATTCTTTGGCCCATGCTTCGCGCAATCATTGCGCGCGGCGATAAAGTTTTGTTGCTCGATTTCAAGGGGGATTTCACGAAAGGTCTGCCGCGCCCGTTTTGCCTTCTAAGCCCCGCCGACGCACGGTCAAGCCGGTGGCTTATCGGGCGCGACATCAGGACGCGATTAGATGGGATGGCTTTTGCGGAGACTTTGATCCCTCTACCGACCGGCGGCGATGTGATATGGGTTAGGGGTGCGCAGGGTTTGCTTATTGCGCTGGTCGCGCATCTGCAGACGACTAATGGTGCGAATTGGGGATTTTGCGACCTCGCACAATTGGCCGGTCGGGTCCTGCTTGATTACAAATTATTGGTGTCGATTGTCGTGAAAGAACACCCGCCAGCAAAAGGATTCCTGATGGGCGAGGACTCCCGGACAACCCAAAGCTTTTTGGCAGAACTGAGCGGCGCCCTGGGCCATGCAATCGAACTCGGCGTCGCCGACTATACGATCCTGAAAACCAAAAAAAAGGAGAAGATCACAAACTGGTCGATTCGGGACTGGCTATCCCCGGACTCGAAATTGCCGCGCGTGGCGGTTATCGGTTGGGACACAGACTCGACCCAACTCTCACAAGCGTGGTCGGCAACGTTGATTGAGCAGATGGTGAGGCAAGTAGGCAGGATGCCAGACGTGCCGCCTGACAAGAGACGCATCTGGCTCTTCCTGGATGAGGTCGCGCAGGCTGGGAAGATTCCGTCGATTACAAACGCGTTGGTTACGTTACGATCGAAAGGTGCGCGGACGTTAATCGCTATGCAGTCGATTGCTCAACCTAACCAGTCATACGACCAACATACGCTGACGATCTGGGCCGGGAGCTGCGCCACCAAAATTTTGTGTTCTCTGGGGTCGGAGGCTGATCAAAAATTCGGTTCTGGAATGTTGGGCGAGCGCGAGGTCGAACGGTACACAACACAGATAACGCAGTCGCCCGGCATGTCTGGGCCGTCGCGGTCTGGGTCATGGCAACGTGTCAAGGAGCCGGTCTTACTACCGTCCGAACTTGGGTATCGGCTGACGCCGGACGCAGATGGCGTGAAGTCCTTAATACTATCCGCCGGCAGGGACACTGCCGCCCTTCTCCGGTGGCCTTTCTATCAGGTCCCAAACTTGCGAAAAGACCGCATAGAGGCGGCGTGGAAGGCTGTGGATTTTAAGCGGCCAAGATGGGGCGAGGATCCGCTGCCCGTCGCTGACGTGCCTGCGGGTGACGGTGAGCGGTTAGATCCGGTCATCAACCCGAACCCGGATATCGCGGCACTGAATACGCAGAAGAAGGTGGGGCAGGATCGGGAGATAGAGACAGAAAAACCCAAGAGCGCGACAACAAAAACGCCACAAATGAAGCCGTCCGTCCCGCAGGCTAAGGCGCCAAAGAAGATGCAACCCGAATCCGATGACCCATTCGCCGACATTGTGTCCGGGGTTCTCGCTGACACGCTCTTGCCCGGCGCGTCAGTCATCACTGACCTTATCAACACAGTAGTCCCCGACAGCACGGATGCTGATGTATCCGACCTACCGATGATTCCGGAGGTTCCTGCGCCCGACGCGAGCGCCAACGAAGAGACTGGGACTGGGCGCGAACCCGAGGCCGGTGAGTGAATTTCCAGTGCGGGTCACAGAGAGAGAGTCCATATATAGGAGTATCCGACCATGCGTAAGATATCGGCATCTATATCGGCATCTATAGTTATAGCCGCAGCCGCCCTGCTTGCCGCAGGCCCCGCCCACGCACTGGGCGGCGGGGTGGCGATCAGCGGCTACTGCAAATCGGTAGGCGGCCTCATCGCCTCCGAGGGCAGCGTCATGTCAGTGTCCTCACAGATCACGACGCTTCAGGGCACTCTTGCCGCGCAACTCCATTTGATCGGCTCATCTATCGCCTCGCAAGAAGGCGCCCTAATCTCTACGATCGACAGCCAATTCAAGAACGAGAACAACCAGATTCGCCACAGCGCGAACGCCGCGCGCATCGGCCAGATCAAAGCCCAGCAGGCCCTCGCGATGGCGCCGGACCAGCAACCGCAGAATATGTGCGACGCCCCGGGTCTCGGTGCGGGGATTCAGGTCGGCTCGCAGACCAACGCGGACCTCACGCAGAAGATCGCGGCCGCCAGCAATAGCCACGATACGACATTCACGCGCCCGATCGATGCCGACGCCGCCGTCATGAAAGCGCCGTCAACGGTCTTTGGCCCCGCGCCGCCCTTCGTGCCGGGCGGCAGCCTGTCGCCGGTGCAGTCGGGCATCGCCTCACAATGGATCAACGCCGACACGGCTCCGTATCCCCTGCCCGCGATCCCGGCGACCTCGAATCCCTCGCCGAGTGCGATGCGCTACGATGCGGCCGTGCGCGTCGATACCGCGCGTCTGGCGGTGCCCCAGGAGACTGAGGCGATGATCGTAGCGCTTCATACGGCGTCTTTGAACGTCGGCACATGGCCGTCTGATACCTGGGCGGCGATGACGGATAAGAGCGGTGGGGTGCCGCCCGGGGTCGTGAACGGGCACATCTCGGACAATGCGTTGACGCGCTTGCAGGTCGCCGCGCGCTACGCCAACCCTTCTTGGTACGCGGGCCTTGTCACGAAAAACACGCAAGGCCTCCTGCGCGAGGTCGCGCTCATGGATGCGGTGCGCATGCACATGCAGTACACGGAACTCCGGCTGACGGAGCGCATGGCGATGATGATCTCGCAGATGGCCGCCCAGCAGGCCAATAGGGCGGCGCGGACGGATGCGGGGGTGCGGGGATGAATAGGGCACGGCTTTGGGACCAGTTCCGTTGCTTATTCCTGCCCCGCAGTCATCGCCGACGCATCCGGCAGGGCAAGCGCACTCTAAGGAAGATCAGGCCATGGCTTCAGGAGCCGGGAGGGGCACCGCGAGCCTTCGGTTACCTGCGCAAGGTCGATCCATTGACCTTCGAGGAACTGACGCTCCAGTCGTTTGCAGATATGGGCTGGCGTGTCCGGCGTGGCACACGCTACTCCGGCGACGGTGGCATCGATGGGCATGTGCGTCTCCCCGGCCAACGGCGCTGGACGCCCATCCAATGTAAGCGCTACGCATCTGCAATCAACCCTGCCCATGTGCGGGCCTTCGCTGAACTGGTGTTCCCCCATCAAGGCTTGTTTGTCCACACGGGCCGCACGGGCGACCAAAGCAGGGTCGCGGCCGTGGGGGTGGTGTTTATCAGCGGTCAGCGCCTTGCCGACCTCGTGGCCGGGCGCCTTGAAATCCCGTCGGGATCAGGACAACAGAAGAACGCAGCATAAGGAGACTGAGATCATGACCAAGGCAAGCATAGGGATACTGGGACTACTGATGATGGGCTGGCCAGCACTGGCACTAGCCACAACCGCTAGTTGCGGCTGGATGAATAACGCCACTCAGACCGCCACGAACGCAAATACGGCCGTCGCCGCCCAGCAGATCCGGACGGCTAATGCGCCCATGGCGAGCGGACCACTACAACAATGTCTCTCACAGATCCAGAACCTGGGGGCGGCGTTCAATTTCGACTTCCCGACGAACCTGTTTGGCTCTTTGCTGAGCCAGGCCTGTACGATGGGTGCAAGCACGATCAATGCTGCGACCAACACCTACATCAACCAGAACATCCAGTATCCGGGGATTGTGCAAGCCGGGGTTGGGGCCGGGCAGAGTGGGCTCAATTATTCGGTCAACAATAACTCCTCGGCGATGGCTAACACGATCTGGAGCCAAGCTGTTGGGCCGGGCATTCCTTAAAAAAAGGGGGGGCTCATGAAACTGGAAAAGCTAGGAAACATCTGCAAGGTCGTGATAGCGGGCGAGGTGCTGGCGGTCTCGTCCTCCACATATAAGTGGCGGCGGACTGTGTGGACGATCGTGATCTCAGGAGGGTCTGATCCGTTTTCCTTGATTGTGGTTGACGAGGCAGGGGCGCGTGTGGCCGAACGCCTCGAGGTGGGGGACTTCGTCGTCGCGGAGGCTACGCTGATTCCGAAGGGCGCACGATGCGAGATCCGCGCACTCTTGATCCAGTCGAACCGGGAATTACGGTTGCCTGTGGTGCCTGCGAAACCCGGACAAGTCGCCGACCGTGTCGGGGATGATGCGGAAGGCCTGAACAGTGAAGGACTTCCATGGGAAGACGCGGTTTGAGTGTGTGTTATTGTATACCGGCAATTCCATAGGTATTGACATATTAAGTGGCGAGGTTTACGGTTGAGTCCGCTTCAAAAACCATGTCCCGGGAGGACAACATGCAAAAACAAACGCAAGATTGCGCATGCACGTTCGACTACTACGCGGATGCCGATGGCCCGGAATGTGTTGCGGTCGCAGACTGGCGGGCTGCGGTACGCAATGCGGGATGCGATGCGCCGATCGAAGAGGTCAAGGCTTTGATCGCCGCCACCCCGGCTTGTCTGCCGATGCACGGAACGGATGCAGATCGCGCGGAGCGCGATCTGCTTATGCAAGCGCTAGAAGCTGGGGTACCGGCCATAAACCTGTAACCACTACAAGGGCCCCGCAAGGGCCCTTTTTCGTGGACATGGCGAAAAATGGCCGCCTGAGAAGCCCCAGAAACCACGATCTCACCCCTACCCGCTACCCTAGTACCCCCAAACTTAAGTCTTAGGCCCGGCATCCGCGCTCATTCTCCATTCGTCTCCGTGGTCCTGCAAGCGTCACCTCTCGCCCCCATGCCGGGTCCGTTCGCGTCTCCCTTGCATCCCCCGCGCCAACGATAAAGCCGTTGTCACGGAGTCTGCCGGTCGCCAAAAACCGCTCACTTCCCCGGCTGTTCGTGAGGGGCGAGAGCCGACGCAAGACGCAGGACCACAACAGGAGACGACCATGAATACGAACAAGCGCAAGACGGATGCCAGAACCCAAGTCAACCCCGAGGGGTTCAAGCCTCAACAATCCGCAGGGGTGAAGACCGACATTCACCAGCAAATCACCGACCAGATTCTAGCCGCCATGGAGACCGCGCGCACAACAGGCCGCAGGCTTTGGGATAGTCAGCCATCGTTACCGCTAAACCTCACCACGGGCAAGCCCTACCAGGGCATAAACACTCTCATCCTTTGGGCCGCAGGCCTCCAGAACGCCTACACCTCCCCCTGCTGGCTCACGTACAAGCAGGCAGCCGACAAGGGCGGCCAGGTACGCAAGGGTGAGCACGGCACGCATTGCGTCTTCTACAAGCCATGGGAGGCGGAATCGACCAACCACGAGACCGGCGAGACCGAGATCGTCAAGGGCGCGGTTCTGAAAGGCTTTACCGTCTTTAACCTCGACCAAGTGGACGGAATCGAGGCCCCGGTGCGGGAAGTCCGCGCGCCCTTCCAGGCCATCGAGGACGCAGAGCGCATCCTAGCCGCCAGCCCCGCACCTATCAAGACTGGCGGGACGCAAGCTTGTTACATCCCAAGCCGCGACGAGATCCACCTACCAGCCCGCGAGGCCTTCATTAGCGCCGAGGCGTTTTACAGTGTCGCCCTTCACGAACTGACCCACAGCACCGGCCATGCGTCGCGCCTGGCCCGCGATTTTAGCGGACGGTTTGGCGATGCCGCCTACGCCTTCGAGGAGCTGATTGCGGAGATGGGGTCCGCGTTCCTGGCCGCCGACCTGGGGATCATCGGCAGCACCCTGGCCGACCACGCGGACTATCTGTCGCACTGGGTCGCGATTCTCAAGAGCGACAAGAAGGCCATCTTGACGGCCGCCGCGCAGGCCTCCAAGGCGCACGCCTTCATTAAGGGATTACTGGCCGACCAGGGGCAGGAGGCGGCATAAACACCCGCGAGCCGGGCGCTTGTAGGCGCCCGGCGACACACCGTGGCCGCAGAGACCAAAACGCCAAAAGCCGCGCGAAGGAGTGGGTTGGGGCCGGACCTTGGCGGATGGGGCTGAAGACCGGAGGGGCAGGTACGGCGCCGCCGACCACTCCGGTAGGCCACTGAGTAGGCCAACCAGAGGTAGGCCAACCAGAGGTAGGCCAACAGGCCTGCACCGCCGACCCCCTCCCACCGTGCCCAAAAATGCCCCTATTTTCGATGACGCATCATCGAAATTGCTTGAATAAATATGACGCGTCATCTATAATAGGCACAGAAACACCATAGGAGCCACCACATGAGCAAGCAAACCAAGGGGGCCAGGAGTCGACATGGTCGGCGACGCAAAAACCAAGGCCCCACGGCGCGGCCGTCCCGCCAGCCCGGTGCCGCGTGCCATCCGCAACGCCGAAGCGGCCCGGCGGTATCGGGCACGCAAGAGGGAGGAGAAGGAGGCGCGGCAGGATCCACGCCAGCCGGTACGGTCGGCGATTATCGACTTGTCAGCGGTGGCGGTGTGGCGACGGGGCTGACACTACCCCAACCTCCCCACCAGATCCTCGGCCCGCAGATGCGTATACCGTTTCAGCATCTGTAGGGTCTTGTGCCCCGTAATGGCGGCCACCTCCATAGGGTTTAACCCCTTCTCAAACAGCCGGGAGGTGGCCTCGTGGCGTAGGTCGTGGAAGGTGAGGCCCTCGATCCCGGCAGCCTTACAGACGCGCTCGAAGGCCTGACTGATCGAGTCGGGGCGCATGGCCCACACGCGCCCGTCGATACGCCTTGGCAGGCTATCCAGGACCGCCAGCGCCGCTACGGACAACGGTACCCGTCGAGGTGTGCCGGTCTTCGTTTCCGGGATCAGGAGCACCCGGGCGCGCCTGTCCAAGTGTTCCCAGCGCATGGCGGCGATTTCCCCGCGCCGCATGGCGGTCTCGATCGCCCACGTGATGATCGGGCCGATCTCGCCGCCGTAGACGTGGGCGGACGCCAGGAGGCGGGGGAGTTCGTCGTCGACGAGGCGGCGGTCGCGGCCACCGGGGAGCTTGGGGCGCTGGCCCTTCACGAGGTCCACAGGGTTCGTCAGGGATTCCATGCCCCAGGCGGTGCGGGCGGTGTTGAATAGGTGGGAGAGCAACGCCAGATGAATGCGGATCGTGTTCGGGGCCAACC
>JAPTWT010000303.1 GCA_028064935.1 Gammaproteobacteria bacterium
GGCGCGCGCAGCGTACCGTAGCGCAGTGCTGGCCTTGCAGGACGGACAGGCCGGACGGGCGCGCGCGGCCTGTAAGCTCGCCCTGCGCCTAAATCCCGGGGCCCTGCGCCCGGCGCTTTTGCTCGCCACCCTCGACCTCCAGGGGGCGCGGCTGCGTAGCGCCCGTAAGGTATTGCGCGCAACCTTGAAGCGGCATCCGCAGGCATTGCCCGCCGCCCTGCTGCTAGCGCAGGTCGATCTGCGCCGCGGCCAGCCGGCCTTTGCCGCGCGGCGACTCGCCGGTGTGCGTGCGGTAGGGGTCGACAGCGAGTCCTATTGGGCGCTATTGGCGGTATCGCAATGGCGCGCCGGGGATCAGGTCGCGGCGCGCGCGACCTACCGCAGTGCACTGCGCCGTTTTCCTCGTGACGGGGCGTTGTGGGTGGGCCTCGGCCTCGTTGACCGCCGCGCGGGTCAGACCACGCGCGCCTACCGGGCCTGGCGGCACGCCGCCGCCTGCCCCCTGCCCCCGGTCCTTGCGCGGTTTGTGCAGACGCAGCTGCGCACCTTCAAGGGGCGGCATCAGAACCGGTAGCCGAGGCTCACGGAGATCACCGGGTAGGCCTTCAGGCGGTTCGCCTGTTTTTCGATCTGGGCGCGCACCGAGGCGATCTCGGCCGCCAGGGCCGGGTCATAGGCGGCGCCCGGGGCATTCAAGGTCGTCGTCGGGCGGTCCCACATCACGCCGAGATCGACGCCGTAGATGAACCCGGACCCGGGCCGCGCATCATTGCTGACGCCCAATCCCAGGTAGGGCGCGAAACGCGCATAGGTGATCCTGCCCGTGACCGGCCCGACCGCTGCCGCCGGCACGGTGTAGCCGTTGACGGTGTAGACGCCATTTACGGGCGCGCCCGTCAGATCGACCCGGTTATCATCGTAATAGACACCCCCCGTGACACGGAAAATGCCGCCGAAAGGGTAGAGGTCGGCGAGCAGCGCGGCATTACGAAAGTGCGCCCGACCCTTATAGCGGAGTCCGTCGGTCGTTTCGTAGCGCGTGATGCGCCCGCCGTTCACCAATAGGCGTGCATCCACCCATCCCGGAACGATGGGGGCCGAGAGGGTGAGCCCAAGCCCCAGGGTTCCGGCGCCGGCGCTTAGGCCTACGCCCGCCCACGCCGGCACGCACAGCGCGGCGATCAGCAGACCACCGAGAGCGAATCGTCGTATCATGGTGGCTCCTCAGAGGTCGCAAGAGAGGGCACGATAGCGAAGGTGGCGGGCCTTCCCAACCGCCCAAAGTCGCCCCTGTCTTTATCGGGCGCCTGCCCCCACGTATGCTTGCGCCTCCCCAACCGAGACCGGGACCGATGACGGGCGATCCTTTCGCGAGCACTCTGGAACGGACATTCGCGCGTCTGCGCGATCAGGATCTGTGGCGGCGGCGTGAGCGCCGGCAATCGCCGCAGGGCCCCTCGGTCCAGGTGGATGGGCGGACCCTGCTGTCGTTCGCAAGCAATGATTACCTGGGGCTCGCCAACGACCCGCGACTCGTGGAGGCCTGGTGCCAGGGGGCCCGCCGCTACGGGGTGGGGGCCGGCGCCTCGCATCTTCTCGGTGGTCACAGCGAGGCACATCACGAGCTCGAGGAGGCCCTGGCGGCGTTCGTGGGTACCCCCCGGGCACTGCTCTTTTCCACGGGCTATATGGCAAACCTCGCGCTCGTCGCCACATTATGCCCGCGCCGCGGCCGGCTCTTCGAGGACCGGCGCAATCACGCCTCGCTCATCGATGCGGCGCGCCTTGCGCAGGCCGACCGGCACCGCTACCGTGATGTCGCAGGCCTCAAGCGCGCGCTGGCCGCGGCTGCACCCGGTGGGGTCGTGGCCAGCGACGGGGTCTTTAGCATGGACGGCGATACCGCGGATGTTCCGGGGTTGCTCGCGCTCGCCCAGGCCCACCGCGCCGGACTCTTGTTGGATGAGGCCCATGCCTTCGGTGTCGTAGGCCCGCAAGGGCGTGGCACGCCGGCCGCTCACGGCCTTGGTCACGATCCCGCGCTCGTCCACATGGGCACCCTCGGCAAGGCCTTCGGTGTGTTCGGCGCGTTCGTGGCGGCCAGTACGGATGTCATCGAGGCCCTGGTACAGACCGCCCGCCCCTATATCTATACGACCGCCCTGCCACCGGCCTTAGCGGTTTGTGCCAAGGTCAGCCTCGCGATCGCGGTGGCCGAGGAGTATCGGCGCACCGAACTTGGCGAGCGCATCCGTGAATTTCGCGCGGGTGCCGCGCAACTCGGCCTGCAGGTTTTGCCGTCATCCACCCCGATCCAGCCAGTCATTCTGGGCGACGCCGGCCGCGCCCTCGACGCCAGCGCGCGGTTGCGCGAGCACGGCCTTCATGTGCCCGCTGTGCGTCCGCCGACCGTGCCCGCCGGCAGTGCACGACTGCGCATTACGCTAAGCGCCGCCCATACCCGTGATGATGTCGAGCACCTCCTTGGCGCGCTCGCGGCCCTGCCACCGGGTAGTGCTTGATGCTATTGCTCGTGCATGGTTGGGGACTGAATCGAAGGGTCTTTGCCGGGCTTGAGCAGGCCCTGGCGCTACCCTGTGCATCACTGGATCTGCCGGGCCACGGACAGGCGCCCTACGAGCCGGGCGCGCTCGACCCGGACACGCTTGCAGCCGGGCTTGCCGCGCGTTATCCGGGGGCCCATGCCTGGCTCGGTTGGTCACTCGGCGGGCTTATCGCCCTGACGCTCGCCGCGCGCCATCCCGAAAGCGTAAGCCGGCTTATTCTGATCGGTGCCACGCCCCGTTTCGTGCGCGCCGACGATTGGCCTCATGGCACCGAACCCGCGGTCTTTCAGGCCTTCGCCAAGCAGTTGGCCGTCGATCATGAGGCCGCCTTACGACGATTCCTGACCCTGCAGGCCGGTGCCGGCGCGCGGTCCGAGGTGCGCGCACTCATGGCGGATCTCGAAGGCGGTGGCGTGCCGCAACCGCAGGCCTTGGCGGAGGGGCTTGCGGTGCTTCAAGAAAGCGACTGCCGCCCGCTCTTGCGCGCGGTGCGCGCGCCGACGCTCCTGTTGCACGGCATCGACGACACCATCGTCTCGATCGAGGCCGCGCGCGCGACCGCCGCGCTCATGCCCGACGCGCGTTTATGCGCGATAGGGCGCGGACATGCGCCATTTCTCAACGCGCTGCCGCAGAGCGCCGCCCTGATCCGGGATTTCCTCGATGAATGACCTAAGCCCCGGGGCCATCCGCCACAGCTTCGATCGCGCGGCGCGCCATTACGACGAGAGTGCAGTCTTGCAGCGCACTGTGGCAGATGAGCTCTTGAGTCGCTTTCAATGGTTGCGTATCGAGCCCGCCACTTTACTCGACGTGGGCACCGGCACCGGCTACGCCCTTCCCCGACTGCGCCGCCGGTTTCGTAAGGCGCGAGTGCTGGCCTGCGATATCGCATGGGCGATGGCTTGCGCCGCGCGCCATCGTCGGGTGCTGTGGCGTCCAAGCCCGGTGTGGGTTGCGGACGCCCACGACCTGCCTCTGCGCGCCGAGAGCATCGATTGCATCTATTCGAGTCTGGCCCTGCAGTGGATGGATGCCCCGCGCGCCTTTGCCGAGTTTCGCCGCGTCTTGCGCGCGGACGGCCTGTTGACCTTTGCCACCTTTGGCCCCGATACCTTGCGGGAGCTGCGTGATGCCTGGGCGCATGTCGATGATCGGCCGCATGTGCATAGCTTCGTGGATATGCATGACCTGGGGGATGCCCTGATCCACGCCGGATTCTCGGATCCCGTGCTCGATGTCGAGCACTATACCCTCACATACGAGTCGGTAGGTGCTGCCTTGCGCGATTTAAAGCGTATCGGGGCGCATAATGCCGCAGCAGCCCGTTTCCCCGGGCTCACGGGCAAGGGGCGCTATCGGCGCTTCGAACAGGCCTATGAAGGCTTCCGCCAGGACGGACGGTTGCCTGTGACCTACGAAGTCGTCTATGGTCAGGCGTGGGTCCCACCGGGCGCGCCGCCCCCGTCTATTCCATCCAAAGGCCGTCCCGTCATCCCCATCCGCAGTGCCTGATCGTGGCCCAGGGCGCGACTGCTGTTCCCGGAGAGTTGCGGGAGGCCAGATCATGCGGTCTCGTTGGCCGTTGCCGCGTTGCCAGGCCCCATATACCCTTCCCCAAAACTCCAGGCGCCCGTGATCACAGCCGCCGCAGCGCGAGATGGGCAAGAGGCCCGTCGCTTGTGTCTCGTAGATTCCCATCGGCCCCGACCCATGGCAGCATGCAAGGCATCAATGGTCCAGGGGATATTTCGGGCATGTCGATCATCCGCACACCGAGATTTGTGCTGCGTCCCTATGAAAGGCGGGACGCGACGGCATTCATGTATGCGGTCCGCGAGGCCGCGGTCGCCGCGGACCATTGGATTTCCTGGGCCGAAGAGGCCTATAGCGAACAGGATGCGCGTAGCTGGTTCCGGTCTGTGGCCGTCGGTCATAAGACGGGGACGAGCTACGAGTACGGCATATTCTCACTGGCCGAGCGCAGCGCGAGATGGGCAAGAGGCCCGTCGCTTGTGTCTCGTAGATTCCCATCGGCCCCGACCCATGGCAGCATGCAAGGCATCAATGGTCCAGGGGATATTTCGGGCATGTCGATCATCCGCACACCGAGATTTGTGCTGCGTCCCTATGAAAGGCGGGACGCGACGGCATTCATGTATGCGGTCCGCGAGGCCGCGGTCGCCGCGGACCATTGGATTTCCTGGGCCGAAGAGGCCTATAGCGAACAGGATGCGCGTAGCTGGTTCCGGTCTGTGGCCGTCGGTCATAAGACGGGGACGAGCTACGAGTACGGCATATTCTCACTGGCCGAGGAGGCGTTTATCGGTGGCGCCGGTCTGAATCGTATCGATTCCCACAATCGCATCGCGAACCTCGGGTACTGGGTACGGCCAACGCACCGCCGTCAGGGAGTGGCGTGCGAATGCGCCCTGGCACTCGTCGAATACGCCTTTGCCGTGCTCGGGCTTCAGAGGATCGAGGTCGTGGTCGCGCTCGGCAACGACGCCAGCGCGGGGGTAGCGCGCAAGATCGGTGCCCGCTTGGAGTGCGTGGCGCCCAATCGACTCCGTGTTCGCGGCCAGCCGGTCCCCGCCTACGTCTTTGCGCTGGTTGCACCCTCCAGAGAGCGGCCACTCTGAGCCAACGGTCCGTCGGCGGATGGCGGCGCCTGCGCATGTCTTGCGTGGCTCTCCCCTTACGCCTTTTTGTGTTGGTTTATGGTGCCGCTCGTATTTTCGTATGATGCCGCACAGCTTTCTGCAACATAACCCTGTGCGGTGACCAAACATTTCTATGAAAACACATAGGGCGATATTTCGGGTGTAGACGATGAGTATTTGGGGCTCTGTTACCCCGTTACCGAACCCTCAACTCCTCAGTTCCCGAGTGAAGGCCTCGTGGCGCTTCGGTTGGCGGGCATAGTGCGCCGGCGCCAACGCGTCGAAGGCGAAGTCTATGCACGTGGAACGGCCCACCTGTCATACCCCATCTCCTTCGCGCGCCAAGGCCACATATCCTTTTCAGTTCATGACCGCCTCTCTTCCGGGCACTCGAACAGCCGCACGTTGTCGGCCGCGTTCATAATAGATGGGATCGGCTCTTTCGGTAAACGCTCCGTTTACTATAAGTCCCTCTCCAAGCCATCTTCAACACAGCCGACAACATGCATCCGAAAGTTCGCCGCAATCGCCTGCTGTCGGCTGTGCCGCTTCCGTACGACGTTGACCCGCTTGCGTTTAAGATCTCCCGCTGTGGCTCCCGGTACACCCAGGTTCGGGCGGTGCGTTCGGTGGTCCCATCCGCCATCAAGGCATCGCGGTCATGTTGCGACAAACCGCCGACAGGATCCGGCGGTTATGCGCCTGACCCTATGCCGTACGTCATGAGAGATCCAATAGGCCCGTAATAGAGAACCGCCACGTCTATAAGGACGGCCCCGCCGATATCCTATGCGAGGCGCCTAGTGTCCTGCGGCGCCCGGGCTGCGAGTGCAGTAACCTCTCGCGGGATCCGCCTCCACCAGAACCCCTCTGGCTCGACACCTACGACGAGACATTACACGTCTCTCACTAAACCATTCACGGCGCTCGCCAGGCAGTTCAGCGGCGGCCCCCAGAAACCGCTACCGGGCGTCCCTATCGCAGACCATTTTGCGCACGACCTGCTCGGTGTCGATCGAGCGCATTTCTCATGAACCCTGCCTTTTCGAGGCGATGATTACTACCGCGCATGGGCCCCTCGGTTTACCCAATACCCCAGAGACGTCGATGTGCGTAATGTGCCGGGCCTCTGTGGAGGTATTTACATGAAACGCTGGACTCTCTTGATATTCTGTTTTTTCACATCCCCCGCGCTTGCCATCATGCGCCTGCCGGGATACGCGCAGGGATCGGATCTTCGCATCACCATCGAGGAACGCGCACACGCCATAACCGATGTCATAGCGCTGGTGGTGAGCATTCTTGCCATCATCGGTATCTTGATAGGTGCCGGATATTTCGCGATAGGCCAGGGTGATCGCGGGCGCAGCTATGTCGTGGGCAGTGTATTGGGTCTGGTGCTCGCGGCCAGCGCCTACGGTATCGCGGCCTTGGTGATCGGGTCATGATGACGGCCTATAACAAGCGTCTGGCCCCCACGCGCATACTGGGCCTTCCCCTGGGTGCGGCGGGGGCGGGGCTTACGACTGTAACCGGCGCACTCGCGTCGGTGGTCCTGCCGCAGCCAGTCGCGGCCATGGCCATTGCCGCCGCGATCGTGGCCTTTCCTCTTGGCGTAGGCGCGATCCTGATCGGTGACGATGCGGTGTTTGCGTACGCCTTCTGGCTTTCGAGGCGGGATGCGCGGATCGTCGCGCGGGAGGGCGCATGGCATTAGGTGCGCGCCGTTACTGCGACATCTATACGTGGTCGCACGCCTTGAGTGAAAACGTCGTAGCGCACGGAGATGGCGCCGTATCGCTTGCGATTCTGTGGAATGGCCTCGACGCCGAATTCGAGGACGGCGCCGGTCGCGCGCGGGAATGGGCCACGATAGGTCGGGTGTTGGACCGGTTGCCGGACGGGTACTGGCTTGAGTTTCATCTCTGGCGTGAGCGTCATCCGCAAGCCGTGAGCCGTTACCTCGCGCACTATGAAGAGGCGCCCCGAAAGAGCCCATTTGCGGCGGCCATGCGCGCAGAGATCGCCGATCATCTGGCGCCCTATGTGCTCGTCAACACCGTCGCGCTCATCGTGGGTTGCCTGCCCAAAATGGAGGCGGGCGTGCGCCGCACCCTGAATGGGCAGGCGCAACGCGGCGCCGAACTCGATGTCCTGGCGGCGGAGCTTTGCGCGTTGCTCCCGGGCGGCCGGGTGGCCACGGTCCTGGAATACGCCGGGCTCATACAGCGAAGCTACGACAAGGGCCCGGCGCCGTCGGGACTCGAACCCTGGCTATCGCTCGCCGAGCAACTGATCGTGGTGCCACCGCGACCCGGCAAGCGGTCTCTGGACGTCGATGGCCACATCTGGCGCGTCTTCTATCTCCATCTTTATCCGGATATCGATCCCGCCTGGATCCTACCGAGCGTCTCGGGCGCCATAAGCCTGCACATCTCCCAGGTCATCATGCCTGCGACCACCGAGCGTGTGCTCCGTGCCTCTGAACGGGCCGATCGCGTGGCGCAGGGGGCCCTGGCCCGTAAGGGGCGGGAGCGGCAGGTCGCCGCCCTCAGGGATATGCAGGGGTTCCGGCAACAGGTGGCCGACCAGGATGGGCGCGTGCACCGTAACGCCTATACGGTGTGCGTCGATCTCGATGGTGTCCCACCCCAGGCGCTGGCGCGGCTCGTCGAGGGTCTGCAGGGCAAGGGCGGCCGGGCGCGCGACGACGACTTCGTTCAGCTGCCGTTTTTTCGCATATCCCAGCCCGGCCAGGGCTACCGGTCACCGATCTGGCGCCCCGACTATGGCGCGCTGATCGCGGCCATGGCCCCCGCGCAGGTCTTTCGGACCGGGTCCTCCTACCCCGAATCGCTGCGCCTGGGCCTGGCCTCGCAGCCCGTGGCCTTCGACTACAGCCATCAGGCGGTGGCCCATGGTTTCACGGTGGCCATGACCGGTGCCGGCAAGGGCGTCGACAAGGTGGCTACCATCGTCGAGACCTATCCGTTTGGCATCGACTGGTATGTGCTCGAGATCGGATCGACCTATCGCTGGGCCATCGAGGCGCTGGGGGGAGTGTATGTGAAACTCGATCCGGGGACGGCGGCCGTCAATCCCCTGCCGCCGCGCGTGCAGGCTGCCGGCGGCCTAGATCCGCTGCTCGCCTCGGGTACGCTCAATATCCTGGCCTTTATCCTGACAGACGGCCGTACCCAGCTCGATTTCCACGAAGCGGCCGCGGGGGCCGCGGCCCTGACCCGTCTGTACGAGAACGCCCGGGCCGGAGACCCGGGGCTCGTCGACCTCTTGAAATCCCTCGACGCCCTGGACGACGCAAGCCCGGAGCAAAGGCAGGCATCGCGCGTCATGGCCGCTAATCTCCATAGTTTTCTGGAAACACCGGAAGGGCGGGTATTTGCCGGGCAGGACAACGTGCAAATCAACCCCGGGATCAGTGGAATAGACCTGAAGGATGTGGATCGGGCAAGCCCCAAGCTACTCACGTTTTATCTCGTGTTTCTTTGTCTGCGCTTTTTGAATCTGGCGTTTTCCGGTCGCAATCAGGCGCGCGTGTTACTAGACGAGATCCACAGATTCGTGGCCCACGCCCCAGGGGTGTTGTCGCGTCTCGTCTCGGAGATCGCGCGCATGGGGCGTAAGGAGGCGGCGGCCGTCGATATCGTCACCCAGGGGCTCGCTGAGATCGATCTCATGGAAAAGGAGATCGTAAACTCCATGCCCTTGAGGTCGCTGCTCTACCGTAATGATGGCTGGGAGGAGATTGCCGAGCGCATCGGCATGCCAGGCCGTGCCCTGGAGGTCTGGAAACGGCTCCCTTTTCCCTTGCACCTTCCGTGGCGACCGGCGATCCGTTCGATCGGCCCCCAGTACTACGGGCTGCGACTCACCTTCCCCGCAGCGATACTGGCCCTGGCCGACACCACCCCGGAGGGTCTGGCGCGCAAGGAGCGCCTCGGGGCGGAGGTATCCGATCCGCTCGCGCGCCTGGCGCGGTTTTACGAGGAGGGGCCATGAAAACGGCGCGCGCCGTCCTTTTGCTATGGGTTCTGGGCGCAGCGCCCGCCGGGGCCTTCTTGGGCGTGGGGGATATCACCTTTGATCCCCCGGTGCACGCGGAGCTCCTGACCCTTTTTCATCAAACCATCGCCATTTACCGCACGGTCTTGAGTGAGGTCCACAGGCTGCAGGCGGTCGAGTCGACCTTGCGTAGCGCGCAGCGTGACGCTAAGAGCATAGCCAACGGCAACCTCGCCCGCTACGCCCAACGCCGGCTGCCGCACGGCCTGCCGCACGGTCTCAGGGCGTTTCTCGGGACCACGGACGCCGCCGCCCACAAGGCGCGCGATGCCATGGCCTATATGCATCAGCAGTCGCGCCGTTTCGGCAGCCTTGCGCGGCTGCACTGGCTCGGACGCGGGGTGAGACAGGACCTGCGTTTGTCGGCCACGAACCTCGGGGCGCGCACCAGCGGTGATGTCACGGCGCGCTCCACGGCCGCGCTCGCTGCACTGGCCGCCAAACGGGCACGGGCGCGGGAACGACAGGCGATCCGGCGCGCCGCGGAACGACACAATGCGCGCCACCTGCCTGAAGAAGCGGCGTCACTGTACCGTGCCTTTGGAGAGACCCCATGAGCAGCGCCTCGCTGGTGGCGGATCTACTTGGCTATCTGACGCCCGGAGGCGTTTATCGTGCCGCCGCCCCGGTGGCCAACGTCCTCATGCGTACGGTCACGCCCTCGCTTTTCGTGGTGGCCTTGTACACGCGCCTGCTCGAGGCGCAGCTGGATTCCGTGTCGGGGGCGGGGCAACTGGCACGCGTCGTCCGCGATGTCGCCGTGTGGGGGGTCGTCCTGACGGTGTATTTCGCGCTCGGCGGTCTTGTCAACCACTATTTGAACGCCTTGTATGCGGCCATGGGTCGGGTCGGCTCTCTGCGGCTCGTGGCCGCGCAGATGGCCGCCCTGCTCGACACGGCGGCCAAAGGGCCGAGCGGGGTATGGGGCACCATAAAAGAGATCAATGCCCTGCCTCTGCGTCTTGCCACCGTGCTCCTGTACTACGCGACGTTGGTCATGACGACCTTTCTCGAGGCCTTGTTGCGGATCGCCCAGGCCATCGGTTATCAGTTCGCGTTCCTCTACGGTCTGGTGGCGATCCCGCTGGCCTTGAGCCGTACATTGTCGCTGTTGCGCGGCTTTGCCAAGCTTCTCGGGTTCTTTGTGCTGTGGCCCGTCGTGCAGGCGCTTTTGCTGGCGGTGTTCTCCCCGATCTTCACGCACGCCGTGTCCGATCTTCAGGGCCTGTTGGGCAAGGCCGACTACATGATCGTGTACGCGCATATGCTGTTTACCATCCTGAATCTCATCTTGTGTGCCGTGCTGCTCGCCGCCCCTTATATCACAGCAAGCCTCATCGAGAATGCCGGCGCGGCGCAGCCGTTGCTTGCCCCCTATTTGGGCGCGCTCTCGCAGGTCGGGACCACCATGGCCGTGGGAGTGGGGGCCGGCGCCGCGAAGGCCGCGGACTACTACTTCTATGGCCCAGACGAGGACATCTTGTCCATGCCTCCGCGGCGCATGCCGGAACTGCACATTCCACCCGACCCGAATTTCTGGCCGAGCGCTCACGATGGCAGCCGCATACACACGAATTACCTCAAGCCGCAATTCGACGGACCCCCAAGGAGCGGTCGAACCGATGATTTCTCTCGACGTTAACGTGTGGCGCCGTCACGGCCCCCAAGGGCTTTTGATGCAGCGCCTGGCTCGCTATGCGCTTTTGGGCTGGATGCTCTTTGGCTGCGCGGCCCTGGCATTCGTCCTGCTGGCCCTTGTCGTGGCTTGGCGCACGCCGCCCATTATCGCCGTTGACCGTGCCGGGACCATCCTGGGACGCATCCAATGGCTGAGCGCTACCCATCGCTCCCGTCGCGAGATCATCGCGGCGTCCATGCGATTCCTGCGTGATTACCTGAGCGTCAACGGCGCGACCGTGGTACCCGATTACGTCCAGGCCCTCGACATGATGGCCCCGCCGCTACGCGCCACGACCGTAGGGGTCTTGCGCAAGACCGCCTACATAGCCCGGGTGCGCGCCGCACGCCTGCGTTCCTGGGTGAGTTTTGCCAAAAGCCCGGGCCACCGGCGCCTGGTGCGCCGGGATCGTGGTCGTTTTCTGGTGCGATTGTCCGGGGTGCTGCACGTCGTCCTGCCGGACGGCCAGCGCCATAGCGAGCGCTTTACGCTCGTCTTGACCGAGATCACGGTGGCGCGCCGCGTGCACGATACCGCCGGGATCCTCGTGGAGGCGATTACCACGACATGATGCCCACGCTGCCTGCCTCC
>JAPTWT010000165.1 GCA_028064935.1 Gammaproteobacteria bacterium
GGCGAAGACGAAGCCGGACGGATCGATGCCGCCGGTCGACCTCGCGATCCCGGCCTTCGGCTACAAGAACCACATCGCGATCGACCGGCAGCACGGCCTGATCCGGACCTGGGCGGTGACCGATGCCGCGCGCCATGACGGCGCGCAACTCATCGGGCTCATCGACAAGGGCAACACCGCCGCCGGTGTGTGGGCCGATACCGCATACCGGTCGAAGCAGAACGAGGCATGGCTCGCGGACAACGGCATGCGCTCGTGCATTCATCGCAAGAAACCGCGGGGCCGGCCGATGCCGCGCCGGACGGCTCTGGCCAACGCGGCGAAATCCCGGGTGCGTTCCGCGATCGAGCACGTGTTTGCCCGGCAGAAGGGACCGATGGGGTTGTTCGTCCGCACCATCGGCATCGCCCGGGCCACCACCAAGATCGGCCTCGCCAATCTCGCCTACAACATGCAGCGCCTGGCCTGGCTCAACAGGCGAACTGCGCCCGCCTGACCGAAATCGCGCTGGTCGGAGGCAGATATTCGCTCCGCCAGTCCAGAATTCAGCACCAGACACCGCCCAACTCACCCCCATCAACGCCCCAACCCCGGCGAGCCATCCCATGTCGCCGCCAAAACGACGAAAACCCACGCGGTTCTTCGAGGTGTCCAGCTGGCCAAGGCGGTTCGGCGCACCAACTTTCAGGTGGGCTCGCGTAGTCGCCACGCATCCGATAGACGGAAGATTCAAATTATAAGAGTATAAATTAACGAGAATCGCCAGTGGTCAAACTTGGGCAGTTTAACTGTGCGGTTGTGCAATAATAAAAACAGGAAGTCTAATAGTCATGAGGCGAAGAACAGAATTCAAACGTAACCACATAATATATAAATTATTTCGCTTATTATGTTACAATAACGAGCTTGCTAGAAAATCAAAATTTATAAGATACACGAGCAATATTATTTCTCGTCTTTCTTTGTTGTTTTTGCGCTCTCATAATGCGGAACTCGCATCTGATTTTCTATGGAAACGACCGCGAGCGGCCTTCGGGATAAGCCTAGGCGTCGCAATAATTGTTAGTATCGCCGTTTGGACATTCAACCCTTGGTTCATGACACTCGTCAGGCCAGAAAAGCGCTTGGCCACGGCTGTAGGCTCCGGGTTTTTGGTTTTGCTAACCATGGGCGTTTACCAAGTTCTGGTATGGCAAACTTTGCCAATCATCCTTCTTCGAGAAAGAGAAGAAGAAAAGAAAAAAGAGCAAGAATTTTATCGCCTTGCGAGATTCGACACCCTTACAGGCCTGCATAACCGTTCCGCATTCGAGCATCATCTAGAAGGAGCAATCGCTCGCGCCAAGCGGCATAGTACCTGTGTTGCTGTGGGCATAATCGATCTCGACGAATTCAAACCCGTTAATGATACCTGGGGACATAAAGCCGGGGACATTCTGCTCAAGCAATTGGCACAGCGTATCCAGTCACGCATCCGAGACAGCGACTTTCTCGCACGCTTGGGTGGCGATGAATTTATTGTCCTCATCGAGGATCTGGACCCAGAGCAAGCGGTCATACAACTCAAACAGATTCTGGCACGACTCCATCAAGCGGTTGAAGATCCCTTCAACATTGTGTCCACAGAGCAGGCTCTAATCGGCATGACCATGGGCTTGGCGCTCTTTCCCTTCGACGCCGAGGAACCTGATGAACTGATCCGTCAAGCCGATGCGGCCATGTACCAAGCCAAGGCCAATAAGGTCAATCGCACACAGTGGTGGCAACTCGGCCTGAACAGTGGCGACATTGCAAGGGCCGATATCGATTTGGACCCTTATGGGGCGGAAGCTGCCGACCTACTAAGCCATTATACATCAACATTTGAGGCTACCGCAGCGTACTTTGTCAAAAATTTCTACAGCAAGTTAGAAACCATCTCTGAAGCACAAAGCATTCTCGCAAATCTGCGCAGGGCAGAACTTGATGCGCTCAGCGCTGCGCAAATCCAGCACCTTCGCTTTCTCATGGGAGATAAAACCACCCGTGCCTCGCTGCGCGCGCGGGCTTTTCGTGTCGGCGAAATTCACGCCCTGGTCGGAGTAAGCGCGGCGTTGCTTGCGCAATCTCAGTCTTTTTATCGACAATTTCTTAGCGAGAATATCAGCCGTGCTCTGCTCCTAAGCCGTGACCGCTATTTCGTTCTGCATCTGGCCGAGATGCGTTTGCAGGATGACATTGAAGCCGAGTTGGTGGCGATAGAAGAGACCAAGGGGAAATATTTTGAAGTTCTGTCGCGTCCCTATCCCGAGGCTGGGCAGCCCTGGGTCGACGCAGCCGCCACCGAGCTGGCGTATCTTGCCATGCTGCCTGGCATCATCATGTGCGTTGTGATGCGGCCTGATTCCTCGGGTGTGCTCCAAATTGAGGCGAGCTCGGGAGACGTGGCCGAAAGATTTCTGAAACTGGTGGAATTGGCTGGCACCCAGCCCAGACTCGGAGATGATCAAAATATTGGACGTGGCCTGGTTGCGACAGCATGGCTGGAGGGGACTATCCAGGTGGCTTCAGACTATACGTCTGACCCTCGCACAGCGCCTTGGCATGAAGCCGCGCGTGCTATCGGTGCGCGCAGTTTAGTAGCGATCCCAATACATAATAGGGAATTTACCGCAGAATCTGTTCTCGTCATCTTCGGCGCATATTCTGGCCAGTTTGGGTCTTTCTGGATGAGAGAGTTCTGTCGCGGTCTAAAACGCTTTTGGGAAGGCCTGCGCCAGCGCAGCCAAGCGACTCCCTCCCTTGCCATAACGTCACATCATGTTGCCGCAGAATACCGCCGCCGTCTTTTTGAAGGCGGGCTAACCATGCTTGTACAGCCAGTCATCGACCTCAGCACCGGCCACATTTTCAAGGCCGAGACGTTGGCTAGGCTGCAACAAAAAGACGGTTCTTTTTTGCCTCCTTCGGTCTTTCTTCCGCTGCTTGGGCAAGCCGACCTCGATCGCATGTTTCGCCTTACCTTGGATCTGTCTCTGCAGACCATTAAGGAATGGGACGCTCAGGGTTTACAGACAGACATTTCAGTCAACCTTTCCCCGTCCAGCCTTGTTAACCCGAAATGTGTCGACTGGGTTCTGCAGGCACTGAATACGCATGCGATAGCACCGAAGCGGCTGACTCTGGAAATCCTTGAGTCTCAATCGCTGCCAAATAATTTAACAGAGGCGGCGCTCACTTCTTTATCATGCACGGGTGTCAAATTGGCTTTGGATGATCTTGGCTCCGGATACAGCAGCCTGCAACGACTGGCTGAATGGCCTTTCGAGGTCATCAAAATCGACCAAGGCTTGAGTAGCCGAATATACAGTAAACCTCTCCGTATTTTCGGCTTGCTCCAGGCACTGGTTCAGATGGGCCGCGACCTCGATCGGACGGTCGTCATCGAGGGGCTGGAAAAAATTGACATGATAGAAGCCGCGGTTTTTCTAGGTGCGACTCATGGACAGGGTTATGGTTTGGCTCGCCCTATGCCAGTGAGTGCTTTCCCAGTCTGGGCACGGTCGTTTGCGCTACCCATAGAGCCTGGCCGGATTCATACAGCTCTCGGGGCATTGGCATATCACTGGCAATTCATGCATCGTGAGAATTTTAATCACCCTGTCGATGTCGACGAGTGCCCGCTCACGGCATTTCTTGCCGAATCGGACAGTGTTAATGTTGCCGATGCGATGAGGCTCCACGCGAATGTGCATGCAAAAAACCGCCTCACTGATGACGAACGCCGACAGGCAAGCCAAGCATTGGTTGTTTGGCTGACAGACCGAATTCGTGAGGAGGGATGGGGAAAATAAGCCACCATCGGATTTCTCGGATAGCCGTTCAGTCTGCGTCCGGGCGGCGTGGAGCGGGCTGCCCCGGTCCTGTCGCGGGGATTGGCGACCGTCGCATGCTCCCGCAGCGCCTCCAAGGCGATCTTCGCCTTCGCCGCCGCATCGATCTTCCGTCTCGTCTTCGTCGTCATCATCCGCTCCGTCTATCACAACAGAACGATCCTCTTCTAACTACGCCCCGGTCCCATTTTCCGGGCCCAGCTCACTCCTTGACAGCGTCAAGGCTCAGTTTTAATCAACGGATATCCAGTATCCCGGAACGCGGTGAAATTCCGCGGCGGTCCCGCCGCTGTAATCGGGGACGTCGGAGACAAGGCGACGAGCCAGCCACTGGCAGTGGTCTACCCTGCCGGGAAGGTGTCTGCAACGGACGATCCGAGAGCCAGAAGACCTGCTGGATCGGATTCACGAAGGGCGAAATCCGATGGAAAGGATTTCGGCGAGGCCGTTCGCCTGCCGACGTCCTTCATTGTGCATCGGAGAAGATCGTGAAGAAATCGCCTGATCGTAAACCCGACCAAGCCTCGAACAAGCCTCGCCCGGCGGTGATCGCCATCCGCAAGACTTGCGACGCGGAAGGCACGGGCCTGTCGCATTACGTTCTCATGGACAAGCAGGTGAAACGGTGAGCGCGCTGCCCCCGCGCTCCTCGCTGGAGGGCTCCGCAAGGAGCCCTCTTTCGCCCCTCCAGCCCTTCGACATCGCCCATCCCACCCACATCGCCGTGGTTGAGCCGGACAGCGCGTTCTGGGGGATCGTGCAAAAAGATCGCCTCGCCGAGTCGCTGGCGGGCGGGGTTTTACGCGACACGCTGTGCGCCAAGGGCGCAGCGTTCGCGCGCGAAATGGATATGCTGCGGTTCCATCTGAAAGCCTCGGCGGTCTATTTCAATCCGACCGAACGCTGCAACCTGAACTGCTCCTATTGCTACATACCGAGCGACATGCGCCGCCGCGGTAAGCAGATGGAGAAGAGTGAGGTTCTGGAAGCGCTGGAGCGGCTTCACCAATATTTTCGCAGCCATATGCCGGAGGAGCGACTGCCGCAAGTGATCTTTCACGGCGCCGAGCCCCTTCTGGCGCGCAAAGCCATTTTCGCGGGCATTGAAGCCTTTGGCGACCGGTTTCGGTTCGGGGTTCAGACCAACGCCACCCTACTTGATGAAGAGGCTGTATCGTTCCTGACCTCGCGCGGAATTGGCGTCGGCCTGTCCCTCGACGGGCCGTCGGCCGACATAGCCAATCGCACGCGGAGGCGGTGGAGCGGCGAGGGAATCTTCGAGCAAGTCATCCACGCCATCGACCTGCTCGACGGCTATCCGGGCTACAATGTCATCTGCACAATGACATCGGAGAACCTGCCTCATTTGACTGAGATGGTGGAGTTCTTCCACGAGCGGAGAGTGCCAGCTTGCATGCTCAACGTCACCCGTTGCACTATGCCGGGAGCCCGCACGGTTCATGGCGGCGACGCGGAGATGGCGGCAGGTTATATCGCCGCGTTGGAAAGAACGCATCAGCTATACCTGGAAACAGGACGAAAACTGGTTGTCGCCAATTTCGCCAATATCTTGATCGCCATTCTGGCGCCGACGGCGCGACGGCTGATGTGCGACATTTCACCATGCGGCGGCGGTCGCAGCTTTTTCGCCCTCGCGCCGGGTGGCGATCTGTTCCCATGCAGCGAATTCATCGGCCTCCCCGCCTTCAACGGCGGCAACTTGTTTAAACAGCCGATCGAGGACATCATCGACAGCGCGCCTTTTCGTCTGGTGACGGACCGGAAGGTCGAGGATATTCCAGGCTGCGACACTTGCGTCATCCGTCATTTCTGCGGCTCACCATGTCCGGCGGAAGCGCATGAAATGAACGGCGGCATGACGCAAAAAGGCGCCTTCTGTGACTTTTACAAGGAACAGGTGCGATACGCCCTGCGCCTGATCGCCGACGGCCGCCACGAAGATTTTCTTTGGGACGGGTGGGACGAAGGCGCTGAAGTGGCGTGCAGTATCGGCATGACGTAAGACGCCGCAGGCTATAACCAGCATGGCGAGGCCAGCGAAAACCGCATCAAGGCGCTGAAGATCGGCTTCGGCATGGACTCCATGCCGTGTGGGACATTCGAAGCCAACGCCGTGTTTTTTTCCACCGGAGTGCTGACCTATAATCTCTATCTCGGCTTTCGCGCCAGCGTGCTCGGCGACGGCTGGGAGCGCGCGCAGGTAGAGACCGTGCGGTGGCGTTTGTTTCAGACGGCGGGCAAGATCGTCCGCCATGGCCGGTGAAGATCAGCGGCAAGGCGTTGGTCATCTTTGTGATGATCCGCGAGCGTTGCGCGCGGATCCTGACCGAAAGAGGCGCCGTCCCCGAAACCTCATGACGGCAGCGCGTTCGACGGCGCGGAAATCAGCCGTATCGACGGCAGAGCTGCGTCCGAAATTCGCAGAAATAGCGGCGCCGGCGATCTTGGGGGGGACAATGCTCTCTCAATCGGCGGTCAGGACCGGTAGGCTACCGAGTTACTCTCATGATTCATCGTTTCTTCCGAGGGGGCCTCCCTCTTGGGCTTGCCGCAGGGGCGCAGCAGATGCCGCGAAAAACGAGATCAGTGAAGATGTCGCCGATCTCCTCTGGATGATGGCGTCCCGCTGGGTCGAGCCACAGGAACGAATAGAAATACATGCCCAGAATGCCCTTCAACACGACCGGCGGAAGAGAGCGGAAGGCACCGGAAGCGACGCCTTCGGCAATCGTCTGGGCCCAGATTTGTTGATACTCGCCATGAAGCCGGGACACCATCGCATGGCGCTCACCGGTCAGAGAACCAACCTCGCGGAAACAGACCGTCATCTCATTGAGATGAGCACCGATTACCTCCATAAGATGACGGCTAAGGTGCCGAAGGCGAGCTGCGGGATCTGGGACGTCAGCACTAATGGTGCGGCCGGACTCCACCAAATCGCCAATGTAGCGAATGGTGATATTGTAGAGTAGTTCTTCCTTGCTGGTAATGTGATGGTACAATGCGCCTCGCGCAAGGCCAGCCACCGCGCCGATTTCCGAGACTCCGACGGCGTTGTACCCCTTAGCTGCGAACAATGCCGCGGCAATGCTCTGAATTCGCAAGCGTTGAGGCGTATCCTCCTGCCTGATGGGGAGGGTCGAGTTATATTCGTTCATCCGGGCAATGCCCCATTCCGTTGATCGTGATCCTAGGAAAAATCGCCTTGAAGCGCGGCATTGACAAGCCCTGGCGGACTTGCCTACCATAAAAACCGACCGGTCGGTCTAACTGAGTTGGGGCGACTTAAAGTACCGTCATCCGTTCGCTTTAGCCTACGGGAACTGGATTCAAAATCGTTCTCATAGAGAGAATGAGAAATCATGGTGGAACCCATGCGCAAGAATGGTTGGAATGGCACTATCAAGGGCATGCCGGTCTCCGGCCAAATTGCCCGGCGCAGCCGCACAACCTCAATGAGGGACATCGAAGCCTTTACCGAGATGACGGGCGATCGCAATCCGGTCCATTATGATGAAAGCCTTGCGAAAAGAACGCCATTTGGAAAGCTGATCGTCCAGGGAGGGGTGACGTCTGGCATCCTCAATGCCCTGGTTGCGGAAGATTTGCCAGGTCCAGGTACAGTGTTTCTTGCATGTGATTGGAAGTTTCTGAAGCCGGTTGGCGTCGATGAAGAAATCACTGGGTCGGTAGAAGTGTTAACCGTTCGCGAGGATAAACCGATTTGTACGCTCAGGACGCAGGTGCGCGATGCCGCCGGTGATCTGTGCATCGATGGCACTGCCGCGACTTTCACCGTGGCACTCGATCCTGCTTTGGCCGGTCGGGAATGACGGCGGCAGCCGCCGTGCAAGCGGTTGCTAACGATAGCAGGCGCTGGCGCGTACTGGCTGGAGTTTGTCTGGGTCTGGTTTTATCGATGACAACCTGGTTCTCCGCAACCGCGATCACGCCTGACCTTGTCCGGGTGTTCTCGTTGAGTCCTGCCACATCGTCGTGGCTAACCAATATGGTGCAGCTTGGTTTCGTGGTCGGGGCACTGGCTTCCAGCCTCGTCAGCCTGCCTGATCTGATGCCTCTACGGCGTTTAATGGGCTTTGCAGGCTTGCTCGCCGCAGTGGCCAACCTTTTCCTGCTGTGGGTACCGGACGTCCGCACCCTGCTTGTAGCAAGGTTCATCACAGGGATAGCACTTGCCGGCATATATCCGCCCGCGCTGAAGCTGATTTCAACATGGTTCGTGCATGGGCGCGGCTTGGCACTTGGCGCCGTCATCGGGGCGCTGACGCTAGGCTCGGCCTTTCCTAATCTGGTTCGTGCTCTTATTCATAGCCTCGTCTGGCAGGATGTGGTCATCGCGGCCTCTGTCGCCACTCTGATCGGTGCCGGGGTACTCACATTTCTATCGTACGAAGGACCGTTCCCGTTCAGTAAAGCCGTCTTCGACCCGCGTCAGGTCGGTGCGGTTCTTCGGAATGGGCCCCTTGCGCTCGCAAATCTTGGATATTTCGGGCATATGTGGGAGTTATATGCGATGTGGGGGTGGTTTCTGGCCTTCACTTCGGCGGCGCTTCCTGGATTAGGCCTCGCCACTACACGTGACGCATCGCTGATCACCTTTGTGGTAATCGCCTCTGGCACCGCAGGTGCCGTCCTGGGCGGCTTTATGGCCGACAGGATCGGGCGTACTGCCACCGCTTCTATGATGATGATCACATCTGGGATTTGTGCCCTCGCGATTGGTTTCGCGTTTTCAGGGCCGATTTGGTTGTTCATGGCCGTTGCGATCGCGTGGGGAATGAGCGTAATTGGCGACTCTGCTCAATTCTCAGCCATGGCAACCGAGGTCAGTGATCCCCGCTATGTCGGGACTGCAATCGCGCTTCAACTCGGCCTCGGCTTCGCTCTTACGATAGCGTCAATCCGTCTTACCCCGATACTCGCCGCCGCCATAGGTTGGCGCTGGAGCTTTTTGCTTCTGGTGCCGGGACCAGTGGTGGGTGTCATCGCCATGCTGATACTTCGCCGGCATCCCGAAGCACACAAGATCGCACATGGGCGCAAATGAATTACGGTCAGAGGCAACTACTGGCCAGGAATGACCCGCGCTCCCTCTCCAGGGATGCTGATCCCAATTCAGACCAATTGTGAATCTTTATTTTGGTTCAAAACACTATGGGTTGCATTCTGGACAGTAATGCGCGGATGTCGACTGCAGTCCGTCACTCCGCGGCCGCTCCTCGTGGTGGTCGCAACGTGGGCAGCCGAAGATCTCGGCGGCTACCATCTCGGTCGGCGCGTCGCAGGCGGAGCATTTCAGCCCGGGGCGCGTTCCGGTGCGGCCGAACCCGGGCGCGCCGCAGGTCGGACAGAGCGTCGCCAGACGCTGTGCAAGGCGCTCGGCAAGCACCACAAGGCTCTTCATCCGGGTCGGATTGAGATGGGCGCGCATGTCGGTCTCCAAGCGTGCCCGACCATCCGATGATACAGCGGCTGCCTCTGCGACGGCCCGGGCGAGACGGTCGCGATCAATAATGCCTTTGGCGAGAGCGGTATTCGGCTCGCCCTTATTTGGCCGGACGATCAGGCCGTGGGCCGGAAAGCCCATGTGCTCGAGGAATGGCTCAAGCGCTTCGCCTGGCAAGACCGCGAGATGGTCAAAATTTGTCGTCTCGGCAACGAGGTTTTCGTGGACAACGATACCTCTCTCGTCATCGACGAACACCAGGAGTTCCATGCCAACGGTAAGAAATGGGATCGCGGGATGCGGCCCGAACGTGCCCTCGCTCGCGAGCCCGATACGGCACCTCGTGGCGCTCATGCCGAGCCGCGCCTTGCGCACGGCAACCTCGAGCATCGTGCCCTCGCGGGGAATCTCGCCCGAGAAGGTTCCGAGTTGATCGGTATCGAGCTCAGGCGGTTGACCTGCCCCCCGGTCGTCCCTCAGTCATAACGAGAGTCCTTGGGGTTGATAATGGTTGGCTTCGGGTTGGGCAAGCGCGCCGGGCGCGGAGCCGTCAGATTGCTTAAGCGCTCGGCGCGCGTCGGCGGGGGTCTGGTTGGCGAGCGATGAGTGTGGCCTGACGTTGTTGTAGTCGTAGCGCCACAGGGCCAGCTTGCGGCGGGCATCGTCCAGGCTGTCGAAGATCTCTTCGTTGAGGCATTCATCGCGCAGGCTTGCGTTGAAGCTCTCGATGTAGCCGTTCTGCTGCGGCTTGCCGGGATCGATGTAATGCCACTCGACACCGTTCTCATTGGCCCATTTCAGAATGGCCTTGCTGGTGAACTCGGTTCCGTTGTCGGAGACGATGCAGGCGGGCTTCCCATAGATCCGGACGAGGGCATCGAGTTCCCGGGCCACCCGGGCGCCCGAGATGCTGGTGTCGGCCATCAGGCCGAGATTTTCTCGGCAGCAATCGTCATTCACCGCCAGGATGCGGAACTTGCGGCCGGCCCCGAAGGTATCCAACAGGAAATCGAGCGACCAACGCTGGTTCGGGCGCAGCGGCACAGGCATCGGCGTCCGGCTGCCACGCGCCCGTTTGCGGCCACGGCGGCGGCGGACAGACAGCCCCTCTTCGCGGTAAAGGCGGTAGAGCTTCTTTTCGTTCATCACCATGCCCTTGCGCGCCAGCATGATCCCGATGCGCCGGTAGCCAAAGCGGCGACGCTTTTCGGCGATCTTGTGCATTTCCTCACGGATCTCCGGATTGTCGGGCGAGCGCTCGCGCCGCACCGTCTTCGGATCGACGCCGACCAGGACACAGGCCCGGCGTTGAGAGATCGCATGACCTCGCATCGCCCGCTGCACCGCCTCCCGCCGTTGCATCGGCGTCGTCAGGGTTTTCCCAGCAAATCCTTCAGCACGACGTTATCCAGCATCGCATCGGCCAGAAGACGCTTCAGCTTGGTATTCTCGTCCTCGACCTGCTTCAGCCGTTTGGCATCAGATAACTCCATCCCGCCATACTTGGCCTTCAGCTTGTAGAACGTCGCCGGGCTCAGCCCATGCTTCCGACAAAGCTCGGAGGTCGGCAGGCCAGCCTCTTGTTCCTTGATCATCCCGATAATCTGCGCCTCGGTGAAACGGCTTTTCCTCATCTCGTCTGCTCCTTCAGGGTGGGCAGACTCTACATCACGGCGAGGGCGCTTTCGGGGGGCAGGTCACTCTCAGTGAACCATCCAGGGAATGTCGGAGAGCATTGACCACATTCCAGCAATCGCGCCATTTCCTCCGCCCCCGCCCTGAGGGTCATCGCATACCCATGCCGAAGCCAGGCGGCTCCGGGTCGGGTTCGGGGTCGGGCTTTGGTTCCGGCTCCGGCCTGGGCTGCGGCATCTGCTGCAGCGCCTGGGCGATGACTTCATCGAGGCTTTGCTGGGCGAACCCCTCAACCAGAGGGGCCTGGCCGGGGCGTTGCTGGCGCAAGGCAGCGAACAGGCCCGGGTCATCGACGATGGCCCGGGCGGCTTGCCAGACGCAGGTGACGAGGCGGTCGAGTTCTTCTTTCTCCACGGCGCTGCCCTGCCACCTGCCGGCTAGTTCCCGGAGGGCACGGCCGCTTTCGACAAAGACGTCCCGATGGTGGGATAGGGCTGCCGCCACGTCGTCGGATGTTGCCGGCGGCGGTGGCGGTGATGACGGGCTGACGGAATCCGCCGCCGGCGCGACCGACCTGGCCT
>JAPTWT010000243.1 GCA_028064935.1 Gammaproteobacteria bacterium
GCAAAGTCTGCCGCAGCACTTGGCCGTACCGACACTGGCGGCACTCTCGCATCTGTCTCATGCCTACTGTTCCAGTGTGGTTTTCGCCACCGCAACCCAACCTGCGTTCGACGCCCTGCACGAGGCTGTGGCAAAACAGGCAGTTAGCGGCTGGAAACCAGCAGAAATCGCGCCGGGTCACCCTGAGCTTTTCAAAACTCTGAAGCGCGTCCATGTGCGCTGGCCAAGGAATAACGAGAAAACAAACTGCCCCGACCTAGCCGCACCCCCCATGGCCATTACCGAACTGGATTTTGTCGAAATCGCCAAACGGTACCGCCTCATCGATCAGAACACTTTTCAATTGCTGGTTCCGTGGAATGCCCGCCTGGGCGATTTCAAAGCCTTGCGTGCCGAGGCCGAAAGCGAAGGTATTTCCGCAAGCTGGATGCGTCGTGCGCAAGGGTTGGCGGTCAGCGTTTACCGACCACACGACGGGATGCCCGCGTGGGCCATTCCCGCTCGGTTAAAGCGTTTCAGCTCCGCCAGCACGAGGCGCCGTGTGGGCGGCCGGCCTACTGCGCGACCAGATCAGGTCGTGCGCGCCGTTCTCGCTCTCGATCAGGCGGGCATGGATCGTCGCCAAGTCACCTCGGATCACTCATCCATTGTTGAGGGTGCGCTAACAACAACACACCCGTCTAGGCCGTCGATTTTCATAATCCCTTCCTTGAACTTTGCATGTTCCTGCGTCGCGCGCGTGCAATCCCACAGGAAGCTGACGATCCGCGCGTCCTTGTATTTCGCGTCGGCGCGATAAAGCGAGGCGTCCTCGGCAATCTCGCCGATAAGCGTCGGGAAGGACTTCTTCACGTCCTTCCGGTACTTGACCTCGATGATCGTGTGCAGCGACGGCAGGTAGAGATCAATACGCGGATTCTTCTGTCCGACGGGCTGGAGGTTCACTTCGTCCGCGATGTCGTTGAAGATCGGCCCGAGCAGGACATAGAGAAGATTCTGGACGTGGTACTCGTTCTCCACCGGCCACTTGACGGGTTCCGCGCCTCTCGTGCGTCCCGAATCCTCCCATGTCCACCGCTTGAGGCCGACAGGGATATGCTCCAGAAATCCTAGGAGGTCGTCGAGGCTCCAGCCTTTCGGCGGCACGACGGCCACATCCTGATTGACCTGATCGAAGACGTAAACCATCAGACTCAAGAGCGCCGTTGAAGCGCCTCCTTGCGCCTGAGCCCGGAACTCGGCCATGAAACGGCCAATCAGGGAGAGGCGACTCTGATGGTCATCAATTCGCCGTATCGTCCGATAGTGAAGAAAGAGCGGCACGCACGCGCTGGCATAGACGGCGGATTCGCCGCTGCGGACATACGCCGCGATATCTTTCTCGAAGAGACTGAGATGGTCGCCGCCGACCTGCTGCACAAGGAAACCGGATGTCCAATTCTCGAACTCGCGGGCGATGCGCGCATCGTTCATCTGCCCGGCCAGCCATTTCACGGCCATCACGCCGAACATGTCCGAGACCCACGGGCGCGGTGTGGCGTCGATCTTGGCGGCCTGCCCGAGCAGGCGCGAGACATCCTGGCTGGAGACGGTTTCATCGAGAACGCCGAGGCCCGCAATCGCGCAGCGCTGGTACAAGGAGAGCGCCGCAAAGTCGAAGGCCGGAACACCTTCCTTCGACAATCCCAGGAATTGCAGAAAGCCGGCTTTGAAAGGATCTGCGTGCGCGCTTTCCATCACCTTGCGGTGCAGATACTCTCGCAACTGATATGTGTTGTCTTTTTCTACAGAAACCATTGGGATTGCCCGATCTTCCCGATCATCACCGAGTCGTTCCAGCCCGGAAGCTGGTTGAGCCATCCGAGATTCCGCGCGATCAAGTCGGAATAGCTGATCGTCACCGGCATGGGATTCGGGAAATAGCTGCGCCAGGAGTGCGATGCAAAGCTATAGAGCTGGGCGCTCAGATACTTGATGTCCTTGAAGGTCGAGTCCTTGTGAACATCGAGGATCACTCCGCGCGGATGCCCGTCTGTGTCCTGCCGCAATTCGCGCTGGCCGATCAGATAGACCAGCATTTCATGTATGGAGAGCTTGAAGGTCTTCCCGCGCATGGGAGCCCGCCGTCCCTTCTGCGCGCCCGCCGTCGCGGAGTCGAACATATGCAGTCCGTGATCTTCCGAGATTTTCAGGAAGGCGTACTCGATCTGATATTCACGGTACTTGTCGATCACAGCGCGGACGGCCTCAACCTCTTCTTTATTGAACTTCTTGACCTGCGCATGAAAGATCAGGCGGATCGTGTCGCCCTTCTGCCAGTTCATGCGCTTCTGGATTTTCTCGATGGTTTCACCGAGAATCGACGTCAAAGCCTCGCGGTACGCCTCCGGCACGACGGCCTTGGACGTGTTCGAAACGATATAGCTGCCATCCCCGGAGAAGACGGTGGTGATGCCCATGATCCGCTGGTTGTCGGCCCCGCGCTCCTGTCCGATATTCGCGCTGCCGATGCCGATGACCAGTTCATGGGAAAGCGTCGGAGAGGACTTGAGCAGCCACGGGACGCCGCCCATCTTCGCATAGCAGGCCAGCGCCATATTGTTGAGCGAGTATCCGAGCGAGTAATCGGACTGCGCCAGAAGCTCTATCGTGAAATCCTGCACCGGAACCTGATGCAGGAAGAACAGGCTCTTGCCGAGATAGTACGGATTCTCCGTGACCTTGAGCTTCTTGAAGGACTGCCGGACCTGCACGAGAGCCAGGTCCCAGCGCCCGCCGTCATCCGCTTTCTTTCGGATGGCGGCCTCGATGGCGTTCTTGTATGCTTCTACGCTGTCGGTGGCCGACGCGAACACTTCAACGCGGCTGGTTCCGAGCGTGAACTTGCCTTCAAGGCCGTTGCTGAAATACTTGCTGTTCGAGATGCCTTTCAGGAGCTTGTGGACGAACTGCTCGACGCGCCCCTTGTCGTGCTGGGCGCAGATGACGCAAATCGACGGATCGTTGCGGTCGAAGGTGCGCTTCGTATAAGGGCCGCTCTGCGTCAGACCCTTCTCGGCCCAGTCCGCTTCGCCGTTGTCGTTGAAGACGAACACCGGCTTTTGCATCTGTCCGCAATCCTTCTGGATGTCCGGCGAATCCTCGATCTCGATGCGCGTTCCGTCGATCAGCGGGATGGCCTTCGACTGGATATACTTCTTGAGCGTGTCGATGCGCGCTTTCTTGTTCTCGCCTCCATTGAATATGGATACGGATTGCCGGATGCGCTCGACGATGGTGTCTTTTTGCGCGCCGTGCGTATGCAGAATGTAGGCATCGAAGTTCTCGCGGCTGGCCTCAAGATAAACGTCTTTCGCCTCGGCCTGAGCGACCTGGCCGTCAGGCCGCGTGACATAGAGCGCTTCACCTTTGCGGCCGTTCACCGCTCCCAGGAGCTTCCTGTATCCGTCCTCTTGCTCCGTGACGACGTAGCGGCCCATAAGATCGAACCCGGCGTTTAGGAAGAACAGGCCGTTCTCTTTGAGCACCCGGCGCGTTGTGCAATCAATGACAAGGCACGGATGACCTTGAACGGTGCGGGTGTCGATGGAGTATTTGGCGCAGACCTTGAAAGGGTAAGCGTCGCCGAGAATCGGGACCAGAAGATTGTCTTCCGGCTTAGCGCTCACCAACTCGATGGGATTGAACCCGGAAGGGTTGCGGCCCAGCCCGGCGAGATGCCGGGTCAGTCCGTCCTTGACCAGCGAAAAGAAGATGCCGAAATTGTCCTTGAGCGCGATTGTCTGCGGCGTGCCAGATCCGGGGAACGTGCCGTCTCCCGAGAAGATGAGGATGTTGTCGCCCTGCCGACGGAAGGAGTGCGTCGATCCGTATTGCGCGCGAAAGCCGTCCAGCGTCTCCTTGTCATAGGGAACCTGGCGGGCTTCAAGCTCCGATTCTGGAACCTTCAGCGGGAATGCGTTTAGAACGATTGGCAAAACTTGATCCTCATAATACGTGCTAGCCCCGTCGCTTGCGAATCGCAGCAACCCAGGCCGCGAGCGCGTCAATGTCAGCCTTGAGTTCCGCCGGCGCCGGCACGGGCGCGCGCGCCGCAGCGGCTTTGTCGTGGCCGGGCAGCCATGTCGAGCACTTCGTCATGGCCGTTTCGACGGTCCGGCAATCCTCGGCGCTGATGTCGGCGATCTGCGCAATCTGCTGCGTCTGCACGCCCGGCCTGTAGCGTTCGACAACGCCACCCAAAAGCACTTCCTCAAGCGCGCGCTCCCACGCTTCGCGGAGTAGCCCATAAAGATATTTGGCCTCCTTCTCGTAGGCGTCCTGATGCCCGTCGCGTGAAAGCTTGTCGGCGGCCTGCCAGCAACTATTGAGGTATCCGATTTTCTTCTTCACGGGGAGCGCCACCCACGGCAACTCCTCCGCGCACACGCCTGCACCCTTGGACTGGTGGCGAACATGCTGATCGAGCAGTTCGACCCCAAGTTCATCAGCGTACTGCCGGAGCGAGAGCAGAAACACGACATCGTGCGTGAAGACGATGACCTGCCGCGTCTTCGACTCTTGAACTAACCGCCGCGCCACGCCGTTGCGCCACTGAAAATCCAGAGAGGACACAGGATCGTCGAACACGATGCCGGAGGGATCGTCGGCCGTGCTGAGTTCAGCGAAGAACGCGGCGATCGAAAGACACCGCTGCTCGCCTTCACTGACGACTTTCGGCAACTCGACGCCATGCGTGCGCGTGAGAACGAGCTTGTGATAGAAGACGCCATCCGCACCGCCAAGCTCTTTCAGCTCGACCTCGACATGGCGGAATGAAAGATTGACCAGCTCGTCCTGAAAGCTCTTCTTGAGTTTCTGCGAAACGACCGTCTTGGTAACGGCCGTGCTCTTGGCCGTGATCGCCTGCGTCTTCGTGTCGTCAATGCACAGGCCGTAGGCGGCGTATTTCTTCCGACGCTCGATGTCAGCGAGGACCGCCTGCCGATGCGCAGCCAGGAGCTTTCGGGCGCGCAGCTCCTGGGTCTCGGCGGTCATGTTCTTGCGTGTCTGGTCGTTCGCGCTGGTGCGCAGCGTCTTGATGCGCTCGTCGATCTGCGCCGACACCCCCTCGGCTCCGGCGGTGACGGACACGAGGGCCGTACAGTCGGCGGCCAGGTCCTTATCTTCTGTGAGGGCCAACAATACGGCGGCCCGGCGCTTCTCATTCGATGCCAGCGCCGCACTGATGGCGTCTGCCACGGCTTCATGCTCGATGCGAATTTCCTTGAGTGTTTCGTCAACCGCCTCGGTCGTCGTCTTGAGATCGGTAAACGCCTTCCGCCGCCGTGTGAACGTGTCTCTGATCTGGCGGAGTTCGCGTTCAACCGTCGAAGCCACAAAGTCCTCAAACTGCTTGAGCCTGTGGGCGGCTGCGTGGTCGAGGTCCTGCTGACATAGCACGCAGTGCGCGGCGTCTCCGACGACCGGAAACGGCTTGTCCGGATACGCCTGCTCCTGCGAGAAACGCCGTGCAGACTCCCAGAGCGCTGTCCACCCATCGGTCCCCGTTCCCTGCAAGAGACCTTGCGGGAAGGTGGCCTCGCGCAAGCGTTTGGCTTCCTCGCTTTTGCGGTGTCCCTCAGTCCGCGCATCGAAAACCGCTTTCATGACGTCGTCGGCCAGAGCCGCTTCGACCTCCTTAAGGTGACGAACCAACGCCTGAACCCGTCCGGCGCGTACTGTGAGCTGCCGGATCAGTTTCTCAGGATCGTTGGCTTGCAAGTCCAGCAGGGATTTTTCGAGAAGCGCGAGGCGTGCCTCTTCCTCCGAGGAGAGCTGCGCGAGCGCCTGCACGGCTTCCGGTTTGGTCAGCGAACTGACATTCGCAAGAAACTTCGTTACGGCGGTTCCTTCCGGAATTGTTGCCTGCACGGCGGTCAACGCATTCGTGCCGAGTGTGTGCTGTTCGGATTCCAGCTTCGTGCGAACGGCCTTGCACGCCTTTACGAGCTTGTCGAACAAGTCCAGGCCGAACGGCCGGAATGCAACGTCGGTCTTCTCGGTGAGATAGATGGCGGCGCATTGCGTATCGAAAACGCTCACGCGCGAAACGAACTCGTCTTCGTTACCTCCAGCCCATTCACGGGGATCGGGTTCCGCGCCGACTTTGTATTTGATGGCGACGACGGGCGCGAGCGGTGTTGTGCCGGAAACCACATTGCCCAGGATTTTCTCCAGGCCGCGCGCCCGGCAGGCGTTTTTGAGAATGCGGATATAGCCGGTCTTGCCTGCGCCGTTGTCGCCGTAGACGGCCGTGAGGCCGGGGCCGAATTTGAGAGTCTGATCCTCTGCCAGCGCATTCACGCCGCGATGATGAAAGATCGAAACCAGCGACACGGGCGCGCCCGCTGTCTGGTCCGGTACATGCTCTTTCGCAAGTGGCACGGTGTCGCGCTGCTCGGCAAGGCCGTGGTCGCTCTTGCAGATTTCGGCCAAGTCGCTGATGTCTTCATCGGAGAGTTCGTCGTTGAGCACAAGACGGCGCAACGCCTCGCGCTGCCATGCGGGGCGGTCTTGTGACCACTGGAGAATTTCCCGGAGAACCGTCACACTCGTCTCACTAATTCGTTCTTCTTACATTTGCATAACCACTGTCATAGAAAACGCGCGATTGTCTGGCAAGAGCGTTCTTGCGCCCATCGCGAGAACAAACGGATACCCGGCTACTCGTCTTCGTCGTCGTCGGCAGCTTCCGTCGCATTCAACTCGGCCAGCACACGTTGGCGAGCGCGCAGTGTCACTTCATCCGCCGGATCACCCGCGACGCGGTAGGCTTTGAAACCATGCTCGCGGCCCGCGCTCGGATTCGGGACGTTAGTGGTGGCGATTTCGTTGGTCCGCAGATCGAAGCTGTAGGCCACGACGGCCTGATCCACCTCGCGCCGCATGAGCGTGCCGACTTCAATGAGGTCGGCATCAACCGCATGGCCCTCGGGAAGGATGAGCGTACGGTGGTGGGCCGTGCCATCCGCCAGCGCGAACGGTGTGGGCGCGACGTACATCTTGCGATCGCGCACGAGAATGTCGCCGTAGCTGCCGAAACCCCGGAAGCTCTTGTTCTTGTGGATGTAGGTGTTGTCTGCGTTGAGAAAGCTGCCGTGGCACAGAACCAGATCGAGAACGGGATAGCGATTGCCATCCGGCTTCTTCGGATATCGCCCGAATACGTAGTAGACCTGCCGCCCGTTATGCACGCCGCACGGGACTTGCGAATTGCAGTCGTAACTTGCATCGCGGCCCGGATAGGCCAGCCCTTTCAACTCGAAGCCTTCGGCGAAGCGCACAAGTCGGAAATCCGGATAGGAATTGCGGCCCGGCGAGTCGAAGTTCAGCCCAGTGGATTCCAGCCGACTTTGGAACCAGTTCTGGAAATGAAACTCCTTGTCGCTGCGGCCTTCGCGTTCGATCAGTTCACCGCGTTGGATCGCCTGCACGCAGGCTTTGAAGATGGCAGAGGCATTCGACACGATCAGATCCGCTCCGTTATATTGGTCTTGTTCATGGTTATTGCGCCGCCAGCCGCGTGGATGCGGTCGATCAGCATTTCCGTTTCGCCGTTGGCGGTATCCAAAAAATGTAGAGCGGACTCCATTGTCGGCGAGCGCGAAACTTGCCGCAGGAGCTGCGCCATCACGATGATCCGCACATCGTTGCGACTCAACCTTCGGCCCGATGCGCATAGCCGCTCGGCCTGCGCCTGCGCGGGCGGCGCGACAGTTCCCCAGAGATCGCCGTTCCATCGGTGCGTCTTCATGCGCGAACGCTTGCGGCAGACGAGGATGATGTCGAGGTCTATTGGCTCCTTCGCTTGGAGCTTGGGCATCGCGACCGACATTTCGGCTTTGATCGGATGCACGGCGCTGATCCCGAAACCGGTTTCCATCAATGCCTGCAACACGCAGCGCCAGCCTTCGGGCCGCGAATGGTGATAGGTGAACGCGAGCAACCCGTCCTCTTTCAGGACGCGGTGCGACTCGCGCCAGACGGCGGCGAGCCGGTCGGTGAATCCGCCTTCATCGGCGTTCTGCACTTCGCGGTTCGAGCGTGTCGTATCTGGTTCCCGGGTTCCGTCCGCGCCCAGGATGTGCCGCTGCCAGACATGGAAGAAGTCGGCGAGCTGCGAGTAATGCACATTGTCGAAGAACGGCGGATCGGTCAGCACGGCATCGACGCTGCCGTCCGGCAGGTCGGTTGATCCCGAATCCCCGCAGGAAAGATAAACGCGCCCGCCCTTGGAGAAAGCGCGGTAGGTTTCCGCGACGGGCGCACCGATTTTCTCGGAGAGGCCGAAGATCTTTTCGGTCTTGCTGCCCTTGCCCGCAACGCGAAGCTCGAAGGGATCGTCTGCGTAATCGAGCGCTCGGCGGATGCGGCCCTCGAACATAGTGGAGAACGATCCCGAACTCTTGGGCGTCCCCCAGAGATTGGCTTCGAGTGGCACGCGCTCGGGCTTGAGGATGTGGTGCGCGAACATGTGGCGCACCGCGCCCGTTCCCTCGCCCTTGTAGGAGGCGAACATGTTGTTGAACTCAAGCGCGCCGGAGAAGAGACACGTAAAGAGGTCGCGCAGGACCGGGTCGGGAATGTCGCGGATGCGCTCGGCCAGGATCGAAAGGCAGAGAAGCTGGCGCGCGTTGAACATCTCGTGCCAGTGGCGGTAGTTGTAGCCCAGTGCCTGATTGGTGTTGTAGCCGGGTTCGATGGCGACCACAGGATACGCATCCTTGCGCCTGGCGAGCGCGCGTTCGGCCTTGGCGTAGAGCGCGCGGTCTTCGTCGGTGATCGGATGGTACGCCTTGCTTCCGTCCGGCAGCAGGACCAGCTTCGCGTACATCCGATGCGCGGGCGGCTTGCCGGATGCGCGGATCGTCTTGGCAATCGGGAAACTGTGATCGCACGAGGGACAGGTCGCACGCTGTCCTTTCGCAGGACCCGCGTTGGGATCGAACGACTTCCGGCAGGACGAGCACTTCGCGTCGCGATCCTCGACGTGAACTGCGTTGATCCCGCCGCAATGCGGGCAAACGGCATGCGCCTGCGGCACCTTCTTCGGGTAGGCGTGGCGCGCGAAAATCTGTGATCCGAACAGATCCACGGGCGTCGCGCAGGACGGGCAGTCCGCCGTCTTGACCCAGAAGGTGTAGAGCACATCAGCGTGCATGTCGTCCGGCAAGGTGGAGCGATAGTAGCTGCGAACCTCGTCGGCCACGTCGCGCTCGATGGCGCGGAAGGTTTCGAGAATCGCCTTGCGGTCGTGGATCGCGAGCGCGCACGTCACGAGGAAGTGGGCGACCGGATTGATGTCGCGCCCGATGGCCTTCGCGCCCAGCTTGACGGTTTCGGCCAGTGTCGTGCCGCTGCCCATGAACGGATCGAAGACCGTCCCGCTGGGGATGCGGACGGGCTTGTAGAACAGGTCGAACACATTCGCGCCCGAGGGGGCGAACGTGCCGAGGATCAGCGCCCGGAAGACGGTACCAAGACGCTGCGCCCACCATTTATGGATATGGGTGGTCGGGCGGTTGATCTCTTTGCGCCAGCTCTCGACTTCCGCGATGTCGCTCAGCGCCTCGAAGGGGAACGAGTCATCCTCGATAGCGCGGGGGCCGGGTCGGAGTTCGAGGCAGACGACAGACTCGCCATCGTGATCAGCGAACTGGATCTGTGGAGTCGGACCGACCGCCAAGGCTTTCCAGCGGGACAAACTGGCCGAACTATCCTTGCGGATTGTTGCATCTGCGCGCTTCACAGTGGCTCGTCTCCGGCGGGCCGGAGCAACGTGGCCCCCAACTGGTCTAGAAAGCACCGGACGGCCAGGCGCACAACATACTGGAGGGGTAACGGCGGACGCTGCGCCTCGGCGAGCTTGCGCAGGGCTTCGTAGTCCCCAGCATCAAGGGAAATCGTGAAACGCTTGAGCGGTTGCGACTTGGGCATAGACAGGGGAACACCAGCACAAAGCACCAATTATCATTTTACACCAGAACGCACCAAGATGCACCAATGAGCTTCGGGCGCGAGGGATGCGCGCCCCTCGATCAATGCCTCGAGCCTTCAGTCGCTACTGCCATCTGCGAGCAGCCGCAGCACGGATCCAGGCGCAGGGCACATGGGGCAAGGTCGAGTGCGGCGAGCTCGGTTGCAGTATCGCCGAGGCCCGTGCGGTTACCTCACGCGGCCAGCGCGTGGGCCTCCGCCTCGTCGGCGGCATCTTCCGGCGCATCCGCCTCGCCCGCCGCTTCCTGCGCGCCTTCCGGTGGCTCCGTGCCATGCTCGGTCTTGAACACGCCCGGTATCCAGTCGGTGCCTTCGGTCAGTCGTTCGGCCTCGCTGGCAATGTCGCCCTTCTTGAGCTTGGACAACCGGATGACGTGCGACGACGCGAACTGCGATGAGAACGAAGCGCTTTATCTGGCCGCTATTGTGAGCGATCCTGATCCCGTTCCACTGTCCGCGCTAAATCACTGGGTATACTGCCCCCGTCGCTGTGGTCTGATTCATCAGGAAGGCGAGTTTGCCGACAATATCCACACGGCGCGCGGCAACACTGAACACGAACGGGTTGACCGGGTTTCTTATGAAACGCTGCATAGCGGTGCGCGCGCTGAATACGCCTTACCCGTGTGGTCGGATTGGCTTGGACTCATTGGAAAATGCGACGTGGTGGAGTTCTGGCCAGACGGCGAAATTTATCCAGTCGAATATAAGGGAACCTCTGATCAAGCGTTTTGGTATACTGGCTGGCATCAGCGATGCGTAAGGGGATGGCATGTCTGGGCAGATGACCTTTGCGGAAGAACAGGGTCTTTCCCGTCGGCGGAAGCAGACCAAGCGGGAGCGCTTTCTGGCGGAGATGGATGCCGTCGTTCCCTGGGCACGCTTGGTGGCCTTGATCGAGCCCCATTATCCCCGAGGCGGTAGCGACCGCAAGCCGATGCCGTTGGAGCGCATGCTGCGCATTCATTTTCTGCAGCAGTGGTATGCCTACTCGGATCCTGGCATGGAAGAAGCCCTCTACGAGATCCCGCTGCTACGGCAATTCGTGGGTGTCGATCTGGGCCGAGACTTCGTTCCCGATGAAACGACCCTCTTGAAATTTCGTCGTCTGCTGGAGCGGCACGACCTTGCGCGCGCGATCTTCGATGAAGTGCAGGTCGTCCTGCGGGAGAAAGGCTT
>JAPTWT010000108.1 GCA_028064935.1 Gammaproteobacteria bacterium
AGGTTATCGAGGTTCATAAGGGTTTTCATCTCCCTATCATGAACGGAACCCGATCCGGCTTCAGACTCATTTCATATTAGAAACACAGCCCCTCCTTCAGACTCATTTCATATTGGACAAGGCTGTACGTCTGCTCATCGGCTGTAATGTGGTACTCTGCGTATAGATCCTTATCGGTCCATTGACGATCCCACTTCTGTTGTGGCACCCAAGTGTACACGCCTCGTGAAGCATCCTGACTCGGCTTGCGGAGCGAGACCAAAAAGCGAACAAAACGAGTTCGTAAGTACGCCGCCACGCTTTGGCATGCTTTCTCTGATTTCAGTGGCCCGACCACAAGGTATGAAAGTGTGCAGACCGATCCTGGCTCAGCGATCAGTGGCTTCGACAAGACCATATCCGGGATAACATGGCCACCACTGTTCCCGGGGCCGGCCTTGGGAATAAGAACCTTCCAAGTATCAATCAGGTGGTGATTCTTGGTGACAATGCTTGGACTGACCCAGGCCTCACCGCGCCTTTCGGCCTGATTGATGTAGAGGCGGAGGTCGCGTGTTCGCTTCTGCGGATGGTAGTCCCTGAAGTTTGATGAGAGTGTCGGACCAAAGGGATCACGAGGCGACACAAGATCGGAAAAAGACGCTTCTGATCTGCCGAGAACGCGACGTAAAATGTCGAGTGCACGACCATCGCGCACGAAGATATCAAATTCGTTGAGGCGGCGATCTATTGGTCCTATAGTTTGGCCTCCGCGTCTGGTCGTGACGGCGCAACTCCCCTTGTTGTCACGATTCCATAAGAAGTAACAGATGCCGCCTTTGATGTCCACGCCGGGGAACGCTTCAGCAGCGTCGGGATGGTCCACAATGGTTCGGATACTTGTGTCCTGAAGCATTTCTGACCGAAACCCATCGAGCCACTTGCCACCGGCCATCCATCGCGCCGGAATGACCATTGTGATGTGCCTCGGGCTCAACGCCTTCGCCTGCTCCACAAATTTGTTGTAAATTGGCAGAATGTTCTGTCCCGAATCATCCGCCTCTATTTGATACGGCGGATTTCCGATAATTACATCGAATTGCATATCGCCTCCAAACAGCTCGGCGATGCGAGCTTTGATGTCGCCGGTGTGAATGAACGCGTAGGCATGGGTCTCAAACCCTTCGCCACGATCAAAGATCGTACGTCCAGCCCCACAATACTTGCACCGGCCCCCAATCCATGTGTGCTCCATGCGCTCGAACCAGATATTGCCGTCGTCATTGCCGAAGCCCGTGGCGATGGAGTGCTCACCCCTGGCACGCTTCGAGCAATAGACGCTTCGCCGCGCCAGCAGACTGGTGAGGTAGGTAATGCCGATGCCGAATACCTGCCTTGTCAGGATGTGGTTGACACGCTCATCAAGGTTCGGGATCTTATCGGCCAACCCCTTAACAAGACGGCTAGTGATCTCGCGCAGGAACACACCCGATTTAGTGCAAGGGTCCAGGAACCTCACCGTCTTGTCCGCCCAAAGATTTGCGCCGCGGTTGCTGACCGCCCACGCCTCCGTCAACGTATCGAGCATTCGGTTCGCAAACTCCGGCGGTGTAAAAACCTCGTCGTTCGAGAGATTCGCGATGCACGTCAGCACATCCGGGTTACGGCCCCGCAGGGTGAAGGCGGCTTGCTCGCTCACGTGTGCGCTCCTAGCACGAAGCGAGCTTGTTCGATGCGTAGCATCTGATAGGGCGTCATGAACCGCACACCCAGACCCACGCAAGCATTTGGTATCTTGATCCGCCCCGGCGAGTTAGCGGGAACCTCGTTGCTCACTACCACGTGGTTGCCGGCCAGCGCATGGGCAAGCAGATAAAAGTCGGCGGCCTGCAGAAAGGTGTTGATGGCCGCCGGCGTGTATTGCTGCCCGGTGGCCCATGTGCTGACCTGGGTAAACTGCGGCGCCAATGCCGGCGGCGTGCGCCGAAAGAGCGCGTGGCCGTGGTTCCTAGCCCATTCCGACAACTCGTCCTGACCGGCTTCGATTTCATCGGCCACCTTGTCGATGCTGAGTACCGAACCCGTATTGCCATTGTGCACCAGCCAGTCCCAGAACGCAGGACAGAAATCCAGGCCGTAGTGCAGGTTCTTCGCGGACATGAACACATTGGCATCCAGCAGATAGCTCATGCCATCACCCCCAACTCGCGCGCAGCCTCATAGAAAGTGGCCGCCTTGCGCACACCCAGCATGCGAAAGGCATCCGGAAACGAGGTCAAGCCCTCCAACGTGCTGGACACTATGGCACGAGCAAAGCGCTTACTAGTGCGTGCGCCGAGGCTGCGGTAGAAGTCACCGCCACTGCTGCTGCGCCCTTTCAACGTGCGCAACCGTTCCTGTTCCTCACGGTAGTGCTGCCACAGCGCAGCCTGGCTGATGGTGCCCGCATCAAACAGACGGCGCAAGGTGACCAGGGTGCTGACCTTGAACTCGCGCGCCAACCGCTGGATTTCATCCGGAATCGGCGCGTTGCGCTGGTGCGCTGCTCGCAGTTCCTCCAAAGGAATTAGTAGTTCCGCCGCCACCTGGTTGCACCAGCGCTCGGTTCGCTGCTCGGGCACCTGGCCCGCCTGAGTGTCCGATACGCCCGTTGCGCCGAGCCACAGATGAGCCAGCTCGTGCGCCAGCGTAAACATCTGTGCGGCTTTACTGTCGGCGCCGTTCAGGAAGACCAGCGGCGCCAGGTCGTCCGCTAGCGCGAAGCCGCGAAACTCCCCCACATCCAGCTTGCGGTGGCTGTTGCTACCGACGATGGAACTAGCCATCACCATTACGCCAGCGTCTTCGGCCTTGGCGATCAACTGGCGCAGTGCGTCCGTCCAGGTGGGCAACTCGCGACGCGCTTCAGTAGACAGGCCCAGTATCTCGCGCAACCGTTGCGCCACGTCCTCGGGCGCTTCCTGTATGCTGGCGCTGCCGACGAATCGCAGGGCCGGCAAACCGTGCATCCGGGCGTGTTCGCGGTACCAGTCCTGTCGCTGCTGGCACAGGTAGAGGGTGTCCAGCAGGTCGCTGCTAGGTTCCGCAAGCGCGTCGTCGCGCACGGTGCGGAAGTCCGGCACCGGCAGCGCTAGCGCGGGCGGCTGGGGCAGGAAGAAGTAGCCAAAGGCCGTGTGCGTGAGGTGCGCGAAGTCTTCCAGTTGCTTGAGCGTGGGTTGGGCATCGCCGCTAAGCCACAAGGGCCACTTGCTAAAACGCGCCACCAGATCGTCCTCGTGCAGACGCGCGCGTTGTGCTGCCCAGCGAAGCACGGGGACGGAAGCCGCCACGGTGGTCATGCCTTCTCCTCGGGCGTAAGGGCCGGTGCCTCTTGCACAAAACCGGCGGCCAGCTCGCTCACCGTCATTGGCGGGTAGGTCTTGGCCGGAGTGAAAATCTCGTGCTTGCCCAAGTGGGCGAAGAGCGAGCCTTCCGCGCTGAAGGCCGACGAACCGGTGAGCACGTCGAGCCGGAAGTCACGGCGCTGAAATTTCCCCTTACCGAGATAGCCCCACTCGGCAAAGGTGATCGGCTGGCCGTCATGGGCGCGCATCGTCAGCGCATCACCGTGAACAAGATTCTGCGAAAGCACGCAGTAAGCGGCCCGATACAGGTCATCCGACTCCTCGATTTTCAGGTAGTCAGCGAAGATCTCTAGCATATTTGCTCGGCACTCTGCGATGTTGTCCGGCAAGAGCTCAATCCCATAAGAGCACATCAGAGCAAGAAGGGCATAATGCTGTTTTTCGAAGTCGGACTTCCCGAACTTGAGTTCGACGGAGACGAGTTTCCGCTGCAGAATCTTCACGAGGAAGTTCCCGCTCCCACACGCTGGTTCCAAAAAACGGGAGTCAATGCGCTCGGTTTCGCCCTTGACAAGATTGAGCATCGCCTCGACCATCCACGCGGGGGTAAATACCTCCCCGTGGTCAGCCACGCGCCGTTTGGTCTTCACCAGGCCTACGGAACTATTGCGTTCTGGGGAAACACCTTGCACACCATCGGGCGCCCGCTTTTCGCGCGGCGGGTGACCCACGCGAGGTGCGGCAGCTTCCTTCCGGCTCGCGGTTTTCTTCGTCGCCATCGTGCCTTGATCCTCCCGCTTGCCCGCGGGCGCTTCCGTCTCGAACAGCGTACTTTGCTCCGAGATCGCGATGCCGTTACGAGCGCACCAGTCCCGGATTAACACCTCCACCATGCCTACGATGGAGCGATGCTCACGGTTAGCCGCCGCGCACAACGCTTCTTTCAGGCTGGGCTCGATGTGAAAGGTTAGCGTGGTGGTCTTGGTAGTAGCCATCATCGCTTTCCTCTCAGTGGGTATACTGGGAATGGACCGCAATGTACAGTAAAGTCCGATACAATCCAAGGTGTTAACAAGAAACGGTCATTGGGAGGAAACGCTCGACCCGGTGACAACACCGAATCATGATTTCGACTGGGGCAGCAATCATGCCGGGCCTGACTGGCCGTACCTCTATTGTAGAAGTAGTTACATAGTAACGGGGAAAAACAAAAAATGCCGGCTCGGATATAATGGTCCTGGATCCACCTTCGGTTGATTGAGGGGAATGGCGCGACAACTCGACATTGCTGACAGCGTCCGCCGCCAAGTGGCCCCGCGAATCAGCCCAGAAGCGCAAGGCGGAACTGGGCCAGTTTGCGACGCGATCGAGCGTGTGGTCAGGCTTTTTGGTGTTAGGACGATTTTGGTCACCATGTTACGCTCTCCCAGGAGATAGTTCATCGTGAGAAAAGTTGGCCGCAATGCCCCGTGTCCCTGTGGTTCCGGAAGCAAATACAAAAAGTGCCACGGCAGGGATCCTGATAACATCCCCCAGTCTAAAGCAGCCCCTAACACCGACCCCCTTCAGTGCGTGATACCCAACGATGGCTTGCCTGGCCTTATAGAACACGTCACCATCGTGCCCCGTTTCAACGATAATGGGGATCTGCGAAATAGCAAAGATGGACAAGGTCAGACAGGGGAATACGAGATTATTCTTACTCTGTCTCACCCTGGATCGCACCTGCATCGCAACCATAATATAACCTCGACGGACCGACTTCAGGGTGACTCACACTTGGGCATTGTGCGGCCTGCACACCCCATGGCAAGCGATGTGGCGCGCGCCATAAAGATCGATGTCTCGATTAACGGGCATCGATATGCCTTCAAGGGCACACCAAATACGGATGGATTTCTTTCTAAGCTCACTGGCAGTATCCATGCAAATAATTTTGCTGATGCCTATCGCATGGGCATGGCGGCGGTGGCCCCTACACTAAGTCACTGGTCCGCGCAGTTAGATATCCCGCTATACGTCTCCCAGACTGACATCGTTGAAAAACGATGCGGCGCCAGACGCATGACATTTAGATCTATGTATCGCGATACACCCCTAATCGGTGTCTCCGAGAGCGCTCTTTGCCCTGAGTTTCGTGGGTATGCAAGCGTCTACCGTGAGGCGCTTAACAGTTCTAGCCCAGCGTACCAATTTCTCTGTTTCTTTAAAATTGCGGAGAGCGTCTACGCAAGACGGGGGCGTCAAGCCCAGGAACGTAAGGATAGAGGAGAAACATCCCGAATCAAGCGACCCTTTGAGAAGTTCCCGACTAGTCGGGACGTACTTATATCTTGGCTTAGTTCTCTCTATCCTGTCAGGCCGCACTCCTGGAACACGTTGCTTCTTGAATCTCTCCTTTCGTCAGGGGTTGCGGGGCGGTCATTCAAAGGCATCTGCGATGACCATCTCCGTCCTCTGCGCGATCAAATTGCGCACGCACTTTTCGGATCTATGGAAACTGATAAAGAAAAGGAGTTAAGTCTATCCACCGACGACCCTTTGAGCCACGACGAGGTAGATAAGTGGCTTCCTGTTGCAAAATGCTTGGTTCGGCGCATGCTAAAAAACGAATTTCGCGCCACATTTCTTACGGGTATTCCTGACCCGCCATAGTCGTGCCACGCCGCGTGAGTGAGTACCACCGTCCCTCCATAAAGATGAATGCCCCGTTCCGTATGGTTTTCCATAGGGTATGGAAAACCATACCCTACAGGTCACCGCGCCGCGGACCAATCGTGCAGGCATTGGCGATCGAGGCGGGCCGCTGCAGGATTGCCCAGGAGGATCCCGACCTCACGATTGCGATAAAGACTCGTCCAGGGGACGTGCAGTACCCGATATCCTTCTGCCGCCACGGTAGTCCCTGGAATGACTTTGTTTACTCTAACCGAATCAGATCAAGCGCATGGGCTTCGATCCTACCATTGTAAGCATTATAGACCGCCTGGCTGAATGCAAACGATTTTCTTTCTTCAGCCTTACACTTAGCAGCCACGATATCGATGATGCGGGCCTTTTCAGCGAGCGGCGTCCTGATGCCGAAGATGATTCCTTCTAGATCAGAGAAGCGGTATCTCAGCTTGCGATCTTTGGCTTCGCTGAACGAATCGAGCGGTGACATCAGGGTCAGGCGGTACTCCCCTTCATATCGCCAGTCCTGCAGTTTGGTAAAGGCCAATTGCCTGAATGACTCCCAGTAACGCTTGTGCCAATCGCTCATGTGTTCGAACACATCATCAGCACACGCACTGCTGTTGCCTTGCTCATCTCTATACCATTGCGACTGCAAGACGGGCACCGGAAAGCGGCCAATAGAACGGAAGAAATCGATTTCTGGCAGCTTGTCCGTGTAGATGATCCGTTCGAATGGCAGCCGCATATCGCCGTAAGTCGGCCCTCCACCATTTGGACCGCCGTGCCAGCCCGTAATGCCGCGTAATTTTAGCACAGGTTTGTGCCCTTCCTTTTCCTCGGCGCGAAATTTAAGACAGATACCTTTGTGCGCGTCACCATAATGCCCCCACATCGCAGCATGGGTTGGGTCGGTGACGAAGCAAGCAGCATACCAATTGAAGTATACGAGATCGCGGAGACTATCCACGTAATGCTCAGGAAAGGAATAGAAAATCGGGTGCCAGGCCCTTGAGAGATCGTCTGTGAAACCACAATATCGGATCAGATCCATTTGCCGATTGATACGCGCGGTTGCGCCGAACAATGCGCTCATAAGTTTTGGTTTGGATTCGACTTGGTGTTCATTTAAGCCGTCAAGGACTTTGAATAGATTTTCGAGAACGCGGATATCTTCATCTGTAAACTGCGGCACAGACGACGTCTCGTTTACAGATGGCCAGAGTCCGTCCTCGCACAATATCGTCTTGACACATTTGAGGGCGACCCCATGAACCGCACGCAAACAGAACTCCACTTCCTCACGCCGCAAAGCACTAGTCCGGGCGGCAAGCATCGCGGGCAAGCGGGCAAGTTTGTTCAGACCGAAAAAAATATCACAAACACGCCGATGAAGTCCCCTAAGTTGTTCTGTCGGCAGCGTGGATGGCGTCGTGAATACGAAGTTCCGCGCAAGACGGGGATCATAGCCTTCACGCAATATAAACGCCGTAAGGAGCGATTGCGTCAGGCACGCAAGATAGTGCCTCAGAAGGTTTCGCCAGACGATTTCATCCCCCCGCCAAAAAAGGTCCTTGTAGCCCTCCATCGGATCGTTCAATTGATCGGGTGGACAAAAATAAATTTCCTGGTTTTCTAACTCCTTGCGTTCGCCTAAAATGGCGTCAATGGAACGGAGGCGATAAAAGAGACTCTGCGATTGTGTTTTCCCCTCGTTGTTACTCATTGCGGCCGTCCTTTTCATCTCATCTCAAGATTGCCACCAGTTCGTGTAGGATACCGAGATTTGAGCGCGGCGCTACTTTTGCAGCAAGGTATTAGACAACAAAACTCCCGCCGTCAGTTGCCAGCCGTCGGAATAGCTGGTGTTACTAATCAGTGCATATGTTAGAGACTATGATTACGCCGCGTAGCGCGTCTCCGGATGCTGAAAGAATGATCGCACCATCTCCGGTGTCTTTTGCAGATGGCGGAGCCGGCTTATGACCGCACACAGGAGATCCCTCGGGCCGTGCACGAGCGTACGGGCGACACCATTGTTCTTCACGTCATTCCAGACAAGCTCATTCGGATTGAGTTCGGGGGAATAGGGTGGCAGGAAGAACAATCGGAGCTTTCCTTTGAGCGACCGAACAAACGTTGTGACCTTCTTGGCGCGGCGCGAAGGATGGCCGTCACAGACGAGGAAGATCTTGCGCGGGCTGCCCTGCACGAGGCGCTTTAAGAACTCGATGAACACGCTGGCACCCACACCCCCGCGTACCACCATAAAGCGCCGCTCTCCGCGTGGTGAGACGGCTGAGATCATGGTCAAGGAGAAGCGCGCCCCGGTGACTCGACCCACCGGCGTTTCGCCCTTCTTCGCCCAGGTGGTGCCGCTGTAGAAGTCCGACCTCAACCCGGACTCGTCCTCAAAGAAGATCTCGGCCTTCTCGCGCCGGGCTTGAGCCCGGATCTTCGGGTACTCCTCTTTGAGCCAACGTTCCACCAGGGAAGCATCCTGCTGGTAGGCGCGAAAGAGCGGCTTGTGGCAGGTAAGCCCCAGCTGTGCCAAAAGCCGTCCCACCGACACCAGGGAGAGCTTCACCCCAAACTTCCGCTGGATCAGGGAGCGGATCTGGGCACGCGTCCACAGCAGCGGTAAAGGTCGGACGTTCTTCCGTGGCCGGGGCGTGCTCGCGCACATCTATGCCATCGATTCGGTCCAGGTTGAAAGCGGTAAATAATTTCAGGACCGCGCCCTTGACGGTTTCGGTCTCGCCCGTGTCCTTGTTGGTCTCCGTGCTCTCCCAAGGCAGTTGACCACAAAAGGCGTGAGACATAACCTTCGATTGTCAAGCCGAAAAAGAATGGGGGGCACATGGGCAAAAAGGGCATCGAGTCACCAGTTGCGCAGGCGTGGAGTGATACCGCCAACACCATCGGGCACCTGAGGGACGCCGGGGCGGGCCTGGGTGGCGCCATAGGCGACCTGTTCGGGGCCATCGGGGACGGGATCAGGCAGTATCAGAACGAAAAGCGGATCGCGGCGGAAGCGGCGGCGCTCCGGTATGAGGACGGCGCCCGGTATGCCCGCGAATCAAACCTGGAAATAGCGGCCCGCGCCTACGCGATGATGATACGCGACCTCTTAGACCGGCTACGCACCAAGCACCGCGACGTCATCAGCGATGAAGTCACCAAGGCCCCGGCCCTCAAGTATTTCCAGGAGATCGTCCGCTACAGCAACGCGACCATTCGCCTGGCGCACGCCCCGCACGAGACCTTCTACGGGCAGTTGACAAATTGGCGGAAAAACCTGTACGACTTCCATGATTCCTGGGCCGAACGCGGCGCCCGCCAGCCGCGTTTCCTGGACTTCCTGGACACCAAGGCCGATCTCGCCAAGCTCAAGGCCAGTAATGTAGCGCCGGAAGGTCCCGGCACCACGCATCCCGATGTAAAGCTCTGGATTCCCGAAGATATGGGCATCTAAACCAGTTATGTCTTAATTCTTATCAGAGTTCCCACCAGCCCCGCAGGCCTTCGCGCCCGTGGTCCCGCCCTTGCGGCCGACGCGGATCTTGATCGAGCGCACGGCAACGACCGTCCCCAGGGCAACTGGGCGGGCTTGCACGGCGCTACTACCGGCATATACATCAGCGTTTTGGGGGGCCAGGCCGCAGCCGGTGGGGGAGATAGTGACAAGGGCGGCGACAAGAAATGTTTTCGTTTTCATATGCGTTTCCTGTGAATGGCGGCCGGCTTATTCCGGCCCTGCCTGGTGCTGCGCGGGCGCAAATTACCGTTCCATCTCCCATTCAGGCATCGCCGACTGCATGGCAGGCGCGCGCGACGGGGGTGGGGTTTGGAGTGATTCCCGCGCCTGGGCCAGGTCGCCATGGCGTCCCAGGTCGCGGGCCGCCTCCGCCCGCAGTTCTTTCAGGGATTCCCGGTTGGGGACCAGGCGTTCTCTCGTGGCGGTGAGGGCGTGTTCGCGTTTTGCAAAGCGCGCCCAGTTCTTTTCAAGGGTCGATGCATTGTCCGTGTAGATTTTGAGTGTGTTGCGTTCGCGTGAGGCGGCCACGTAGGCCGTTTGCGCGGTGGCTGTGCGCGAGGCTTCACCCGCGATGATGACATGATCGACGGTCGCCCCTTGGGACGCATGGATGGTTCGGCACCAGCCGTAGTCCACGGTCTGTCCCTTAACCGGGTCCAGCGCGACCTCTTTACCCGAATCGAGGCGCGCAATCGGAATCCCGTCTTCCAGGCGGTCGATCGTGGCCGCTTCGCCGTTGCGGATACGGTTCACGCCCTTTTGGTTTTCGCGGAATACGATTTTGTCACCCGGTGACAATGGCATGTTGCGGGGTTGATAGACGCCAGCCGGGCGCTCCTTGGCGGGGTTCCAGTCGCGCGATTCGCCCTCACGATTCGTGACAGTCACGGTATTGCCGCGCACTTCCTGTACGGTGCACTCGATCTGGCGGCGGTCGCGCCCTCGGCCTTCTTCCAGTCGAACCACCATGCCGGGTGTGTAGGATTCGGGGCGCGCCTGCTGCTCACGCGTAAGACCGGCCTTGTCCAGGGCTGTAACTATCACGGACTCTTGAGAGACCGCGCCTTGCGACCGTAGGCCTTCGCGGATGCGTTCATTGATCTGTCTACGCAGGTCGTTCGTACCGCTCACCACCAGCGTCTTCTCACGCGTCGCTGCGTCACGCGATAGATAGTCGGCGGCGGTCGCTTTTGCGATTGCCGCCCGCTTTTCCTGTGCCGTCGCCTTCGCTCCTTGTTTTTGTATCTCGACTTCGTGCATGTACGAACGAGCGAGCGCCGCGCCTTCTGCCGCCTCTCCGCGCGCGAAGGCCTGCGCGATCCCCCGCAAGGCCGGATCGCGTTGCCGTTGGATCTCATCTATGGTGGCGTACTGAATGGCCCCCGTTTCGAGCATCTGTGCAAAGGGACTACCGGCCTCCACGGCGCTTAATTGCCGGAGGTCGCCCACCAGCAAGAGACGGGCGCCTTCGGCATCGATGCGCTTGAGAAGTGCGTCCATATCACGGCCTGAGACCATGCCGGCTTCGTCCAGGATATAGATGCGCGGGCCTTTTGACGGCTGGGACGCCAGGAGACTCGCCAAGGTCCGGGTGTCGTCGGCGCCGGCCGATTTCAATTCATGGGAGGCAGCCGCCGAGGGGGCAATGCCGACGACTTCATAGCTCCGTGTTTTGGCGGCC